>DATLLF010000206.1:0-21118 GCA_035537955.1 Vicinamibacterales bacterium
CATGAGGAGATTCGCGACGCTGGCCGCGACGATGAGGAGCACGAAGCCCGCGGCACCCATCAGCACCATCAGCGTGGGCTTGAAGCCGCGCGTCAGCTCGTTGCGCACCGAGAGCGGAATGGCCGTGTAGCCGTTCGATGCCGGATAGGAATCCGGATAGGCCTGCTGGAGCCGTGAGGCGACCACGCCGAGATCCGTGGTGACTCGATCCATCGAGAGGCCGGGCTTCGCACGGCCGAACGCCTGAACGAAACGCGCATTGCGGTTGTCGATCGTCGCCTGAGCGGACCGGAAGGGACAGGCCGAGACAGGCATGTAGACGTCATTTTGCTGGGGGTATTCCGGAATCGCCGGCAGCACACCGACGACAGTGTGTGGCCGATCGTTCATCTGGAAGACCTGCCCGACGACCGACGGGTCGCCGCCGAAGCGGCTCTTCCAGTAGGGATAACTCAGGATGAGCACGGCGTCCGCTCCAGGATTGTCGTCCGCTGCCGTGAACGTGCGGCCGACGATCGGTTTGATGCCGAACGCCTCGAAGAAGTCGTGCGACACCACACCCGTCTGCACGCGTTCCGGCTCGCCACGACCGAGGAGGATGAACCACATCGAGTGGAACTCGACGACCTCATCGAGCGTCTCCGACATCGCCCGGTAATCGGCAATCTCCTTCGCCGAGAACGCCTGATTGGTGACGTTCGCGCGGGTCCGCTGCTGCTGCAGCACCATCATCTGCTCGCCGTGCTCGTAGGGGAGCTCGCGCAGGAGCACCGCGTGCACCACGCTGAAGATTGCCGTGTTGGCGCCGATACCGAGCGCCATCGTCAGGATCACGGTGAGCGCGAACAGCGGATTGCGCACGAGCCCGCGCGCGGCGAGCGAAAGGTCCTGGCGAAGCGTCTCCATATGTCGAGCTCCTCGTGTAGACGATCTACAAGTAAGTTGTCGACAATCTACAAGAGAAGGGCCGGGCGGGTCAACTTCAAACTCCAGACTCCGTAAACTCCGGAACAAAGAAAACCGGTCTGCAATTTTTTGAAGCTTAAGTTTGGGATTTGAAGTTTGACATAAATATATCCACTATGCATATATTCTACCTGTGACCATAAACGCCCACGAAGCAGACGCGCTCCTCCCTTTACCTCCCATGACCTTCCACATCCTGCTGGCGCTTTCCGATGGGGAGCGTCACGGTTACGCGATCATCCAGGACGTTGCGGCGCGAACGGACGGGGCGGTGAAAATCAGCGCCGGAACCCTGTATCGCTCCGTTCAGAGGATGCAGGAGCAGGGGCTGATCGAAGAGAGCCGACGCCGACCGGCGCCCGATGAGGATGACGAACGGCGGCGGTACTACGCGTTGACTGAGTTCGGGACCGCGGTGGCGCGGGCCGAAGCACGGCGTCTGACGCAACTCGTGAAGCTCGCGCGAGCGAGCGGCTTTGCGACGGGGAAAGCGTGATGCGTCTGTACCGACTGCTCCTGCGGTTCTATCCCGCCTCGTTCCGCCACGAGTACGGCGAAGAGATGGTTCGCCTCTTCGAGGAACGGCGCCGGCACGCCTCGGCCGTGGAACGCGTCCAGCTCTGGATCGAAGCGATTGGTGACGCCGCAAGTGCGGCGCCGAGAGTCCACGTCGACATCCTGCGACAGGACCTCCGTTACACCGTGCGTGCGCTCACCCGCACGCCCGGCTTCGCGGTCGCAGCCATCATCGTCATGGCCCTTGGCATCGGCGCGACCACGGCGGTGTTCTCGATCGCTGACCGGGTGCTCCTTCGTCCCCTTCCCTACAGCGATCCGGAACGGCTGGTTCGAGTGTGGGAGAACGCCCCGGGCTATCCGCAGATGGAACCATCGCCGGCGAATTACCGCGACTGGACGCAGATGACCGGCAGCTTCGAGCAGCTCGAGGCCCACACCGTCTATGCCGTCAACATGCTGCACTCCCAGCCCGAGCGGGTGGCTGGCATCGCGCTCACGTGGCAGCTGCTCCCGATGCTCGGCGTGCAACCGGCACTCGGGCGCCTGTTCACCGCCGACGAAGGACGGCTCGGCGGTCCCGACGCCGTCATCCTGAGCGACAGGTTATGGCGGCGGTCGTTCAACGCCGATCCGTCGGTCATCGGTCAATCCGTCCGTCTCGACGACACTGCCTGCACCATCGTTGGTGTCATGCCGCCGGATTTCTACTTCCCGGATCGCGAAACGGACCTGTGGGCGCCGCTCACCATGGGGCCGGGGTGGTTCGTGGATCGAGATAACGCGGCCCTCCGAGTAGTCGGACGGCTGAAGCCGGGAGTGACGCTCGACGGCGCGCGCGCCGAGATGAACAGCGTCATGGCCGCGCTGGAGAAGGCGTACCCGAAGGAGAATGCGCAGACGCGCGCGACGGTGCGCCTGCTCGGCGATCAGGTCAGCTGGCAGTCGAGGCTGCTGATCCGGATCCTCACCGGGGCATCGATCTGCCTGCTGTTGATCGCCTGCACGAACCTGGCGAGCCTGCTGTTGACGCGTTTCGCCGCCCGCCGTCGTGAGCTCACGGTGCGCGCGGCGCTCGGCGCGGGACGTGAGCGGCTCACACGCCAGCTGCTCACCGAAAGCCTCACGTTGTCGGTCGCGGGCGGAGCCGCCGGCGTCGTATTCGCGTTTTTTGCGACGCCCCTGCTCGCCCGACTCGTACCGACCACCCTGCCCGTGCCCGACGCAACGGCCCTCGATCTGCGTGTGCTGCTGTTTGCCGCGGCGGTCACGATCGCGACGGGCGTTGCCTTCGGCGTGCTTCCCGCCTGGCGGATCAGCCGTGCTGCGCAATCGGTGTCACTCCGCGAGCACGCTCGAGGAGACGTCGGCGGCCGCGAACGGCTGCGTTCCGCCCTCGTCGCCGCCCAGATCACAGCCTCCATCCTGCTGCTGATCTCGGCGGGATTGCTGATGCGCGCGCTGGGTAATGTTCAGTCGATCGATCCCGGGTTCGATGCGCGCGGAGTCCTGACGCTGCGGACTGCCCTACCAACGGATCGATACAGCACGACCGCCGCGCGAGGGCAGTTCTATGAGCGCGTGCTTCATGAGATCCGCGCACTGCCCGGTGTGAAGGCAGCCGCTTATGCGAGCTTCACGCCGATGATCATGCGCGGTGGGATCTGGGCGGTGGAGATGCCGGGCTTGACGCCGAACGACTCCGACCCCCACAGCGTGAGCCTCAGGTTCCTCACATCCGGCTATTTCGATGCGCTCGGCATTCCGCTGAAACGCGGCCGCGATCTCTCCGACTCGGATACGTTCGATTCACCATTCGTCGCGGTGGTGAGCGAATCGTTCGCAAAACGCTATTGGCCAAAAGGTGACGCGATCGGCCAGCGGTTCACCGTGTCATTTTTCGAACGAACGATCGTCGGCATCGCGGGTGACGTGCACGTGCGCGGCCTCGAGAGCCTCAGCGAGCCGCAGGTGTACGTGCCCTACAGACAGATCCGCGACGGGTGGATGCCGTTCTACACGCCGAAGGACCTCTTGATCCGTACGACCGGCGATCCACTCGCGCTTGCGCCATCCGTGCGCCGTATCGTCCGCAACGTCGATCCCGAGCTGCCTGTATCGGACGTGCAGACGATGGAGGATGTGGTGACGAGGGAGACCGCGCCGCGACGCACACAGACGGCCGTGCTCGGACTGTTCGCGGTCATGGCGATCCTGCTCGCAGGCATCGGCCTGCACGGGCTCCTCTCATTCGGCGTATCGCAGCGCCGGCAGGAGATCGGCGTCCGTCTCGCGCTGGGTGCACCGCGGTCATCGGTCCTGAGAATGGTGTTGCGGGAGGGCGCTGTACTCGCGGCGATCGGGGGCATCGCCGGCCTCTGCCTCTCCTACGCGGCGGGCCGCACGTTCGAGTCGCTGCTGGCTGGGGTGCGCCCCGCCGATCCGGTCACGTACTCGATCGCCATCGCGGTCGCGCTGCTCATGACGTTGTCGGGCAGTCTGATACCCGCGCTGCGGGCCCTCCGCGTGGATCCGGTCAAGGCGTTGAGAGCGGAGTGACAGTATTGACATTAAGCATTTTTCATTTGACGCTTCTCAGCGTCAGCGCCCCTTATCCCCGCCCCTGCCCCGTTCACCAGTACAATGGTCGTGCCAGCCCTGCACGCTAACAAACGCGGCGCGATCGTCGTATCAATTTCATATGCCCGAAGTGTTCGAGAAGGGAGGCCGGGAAGAAACCGGCGTCGGCAGTTATTTCGTCGCGAATTACCCGCCATTTTCCGCCTGGACGGCAGCTGCCGTCGACGCGGCGCGCGAGGCGTTGAGCTCGAAGCCGGCCAACGTGCCGCTCGGCCTCTACCTTCACATCCCGTTCTGCCGGAAGCGCTGCCATTTTTGTTACTTCCGCGTTTACACGAACAAGAACGCGCGACAGGTCGAGGACTATCTCGACATCCTGGCCGCCGAGTGGGACATGTACCTCGATACGCCGGCCATCGCCGGCCGTCCGATGGACTTCGTCTACTTCGGTGGCGGAACGCCGTCGTTTCTGTCCACGTCGCAGCTGGAACGGCTCGTCGGCAAACTGACCGCGCGGCGCAGTTGGGGTGACGCGGCAGAGATCACGTTCGAGTGCGAGCCCGGCACGCTCAGCGAGAGCAAGCTCGCGGCAATTCGCGGGCTCGGTGTCACGCGCCTGAGCCTCGGCGTCGAGAATTTCGACGATCGCATCCTCGATCTGAACGGCCGCGCGCACCGCTCTCCGGAGATCATGCGTGTTTTCCAGCATGCGCGCGCGCTGCAGTTCCCCCAGATCAACATCGACCTGATCGCCGGGATGATGGGAGAGACCGACGAGAACTGGCGCAGCTGCATCGAACGCACGCTGGCGCTGTCGCCCGATAGCGTCACCATCTACCAGATGGAGCTGCCGTACAACACGACGATCAGCGGCAACCTCCTGAAGGGCGCGGGGCAGCTCGACGCCCCCATCGCCGACTGGCCGCAGAAGCGACGCTGGGTCATGGAAGCCTTCGCAGCCCTGGAACGCGCCGGCTATCACGTGGGCAGTGCCTATACAGCGGTCAAGGATCCATCGAAGACCACATTCGTGTATCGCGATCGCCTTTGGGAAGGTGCCGATCTGGTCGGACTCGGCGTCGCCTCTTTCGGCCACATCAACGGCGTGCACGTGCAGAACCTCGATACGTGGGAAGCCTACGAAGCCTCCGTTCAGGCCGGACGACTGCCTCTATCCCGCGCGTACAAGCCGTCGCCCGACGAACGGCTGATTCGCGAGTTCGTCCTTCAGCTCAAACGTGGTTCGGTGCGGCCGATCTACTTCGAGCAGAAATACCAGACCAACCCGCTGCAGCGCTTCGCTCCACAGCTCGCCTCGCTGCAGACCGAGGGCGTTCTCGTCGAGCTCAGTCCCGAACGCATCGCGCTCACGCGCGAAGGGCTGATGCGGGTGGACTCATTGCTGCACCGCTTCTTCCTGCCCGAGCACACCGGGATTCGTTATACCTAAACTCCAGACTCCAAACCCTGAATTGATGCGTTTTCGAAGCCGCAACTCGTGAGTGATTCGTTTGGAGTTTGCAGTTTGGAGTTTGCAGTTTGGAGTTTGGAGTTTGAGTTGAATGTTTCATACAAATGTCTACACCTTCACCGCAATATGACGTAGTCGTGATCGGCGGCGGGCCTGCAGGATCCACCGTATCGACGCTCATCGCGCCGCGCGGCTACAAGGTCGGCCTCTTCGAGCGCGAGAAGTTTCCCCGCTTTCACATTGGCGAATCGCTGATCCCCGAGACCTATTGGGTGCTCAAGAGGCTCGACATGCTGCCGAAGATGCAGGCGAGCCACTTCGTGAAGAAGTACAGCGTGCAGTTCGTGAACGCCCAGGGCCGCGAGTCGGCGCCTTTCTACTTCTGGGACAACAAGCCGCACGAGTGCTCGCAGACGTGGCAGGTCGAGCGCGGTGAGTTCGACCAGATGCTCCTCGAGAACGCGCGCGAGCACGGCGTCGATGCGCACGAAGGCGTGCACGTGCTGGACGTGATCTTCGAAGGTGACCGCGCGGTCGGCGTGCGCATCAAAGACGCCGACGGCCCACGCCGCGAGATCAGGGCCCGTGTCGTGGTCGACGCCAGCGGGCAGGCGGCGATGCTGCAGAATCGCTTCAAGCTCCGCCTGTGGGACCCGGTGCTCAATAAGGGAGCGATCTGGACGTACTGGGAAGGTGCGTACCGTGACACGGGTCGCGACGAAGGCGCGACCATGGTTCTCCAGACCCATGACAAGCACGGGTGGTTCTGGTACATCCCGCTCCACGACGACATCGTCAGCGTCGGCGTGGTCGCTCCGTTCGATTACCTGTTCAAGAATCGCACCGGCTCTCACGAGCAGACGTACCAGGAAGAAGTCGACGCCTGCCCCGCCGTCAAGAAACGCGTGCGCAACGCCACGCGGAAGACCGGCTACTTCGTCACGAGGGACTACTCGTATCGTTCGAAGCAGGTCGCGGGCGACGGATGGGTGCTCGTGGGCGACGCGTTCGGGTTTCTCGATCCCTTGTACTCGTCCGGCGTCCTCCTCGCTCTCAAGTCGGGAGAGCTGGCGGCCGACACGATCTGCGACGCGCTCGCCAGTGGAGACACCTCCGCTTCTGAACTCGGCCGATGGGGCGACGTGTTCAACGAGGGGGTCGATCGCATGCGTCGTCTCGTCTGCGAGTACTACGACGGCTTCAGCTTCGGAAGGTTCGTCCGAAAGTATCCGGAACTGCGCGGCACCGTGACCGACCTGCTGATCGGCGATCTCTTCACTGACCGTGTGGACAAGGTCTGGGGACCGTTGGAATCTCTCTACCCTTCCGACAAGAAGGCAATCCCCACATGGAAGCAGGGGACGACGCAGGAGGAGGCGCCGAACAAGGCGAACGAGCTCATTCTGCCGGACGGGCCACGGGCGCACACCTCGAAAGATCACGCGGCGCCGCTACCCGGCGCTGGCAATGAAGCGCCCGCAGACGTCCGCGCAACGCAGTCTTGAGGGCCGCGACAGCATGTCGTCTGAGTTTCGCTACCGCCGCGTCGTTCAGTTCGCCGAAACCGATCTCGCCGGCATCGTCCACTTCTCGACGATGTTCCGGTACATGGAGGAAGCGGAACATGCGATGTGGCGCTCGGTCGGGCTGACGATCGCGGAGCGAGACGGACCCTTCGGCTGGCCGAGACTCAGCGCCGCCATGGAGTTCCGCAATCCGCTGCGGTTCGAGGACGAGCTCGACGTCACCGTGCGCATAGCTGCTCTCAAGACGCGCACGATCAATTACGAGTTCGTGTTGAGCTGCGGAGCCACGCTCGCAGCGGCCGGCAGCATCATTTGCATCTGCGCGAGGAAGCAGCCGGATGGGTCGATGCGAGCCACACCCATCCCTGCGGATATCGCCGATAAGCTGCGCGCGTTCGTGAAATCCTGAGGGACCAAGCAAAAGATTAACGGGGTCGAGGTCCCTCGGTGAACTCCGTGGCTTGTGTTTGAAATTCGCGAACCTGGCGAGCCGCCGCTCATTCCACAGTCACACGCAGAACTGCCCGACCGAGCTGCAGCTGGTCGCCCGACTGCACACGGACGCCGCGCGGATCTCTTGGCGCGACGCGGATCACCCGGCCCGACCGCAGGATCGATGTCGGGTTGCTGCTGCCTTCGTTGAACAGGTGGTAATGCCCCGACGCTGGATCGAACTGGAGCTTTGCGTGGGCGCGGCCGACGGTTTCGTTTATACCGTCGCGCTCCTCGAGAAAGGCGACATGGTTGTAGCGGACCTGTCCGAAGGCATCGGCGGGCTCCGCGGTGCGACCGATGGCGACGACAGGTTCCTCGAAAACGTACTCGGATTCGGCGCACTGTCCTTTGACCACCGTGAGGCGCAGCGGTGGATATCCCGTGGCTGTGACACTCTGCGATGGTCGTTCGCGTTCCGCCGCGGAGCATTCGAGACTGAGTACCGGCTGCTGCGAGTGTTCGTCCGCCTCGCAAACGGAGACGCTCACCTCCATCACCTCGGGCGCGTCGCAGCGCAGCTCCTGCAAGCGTTCCCGCAATCGGGGCTCGAGGCCACTGAAGATCGCCTGCACGGCGACCACATCCGCGCTCCCCTGCGTGACCCGGACGATGATGCGGTCGTATGGGAAGATCCTGCGGCCCCTCCCCGCGGGCTGGATCTTCGTCTCCAGTTGATCGAGGGTCGCGTGGAGAAGCTCCAGCGGTGTGGCATCCGCCGCAAGGGGGTCATCGAAGAAGTCCTTGAGCCGCGAGTGCAGGTCGCGCCCGAGGTGCCACAGCCGTGCGGTCACGTGAGCCTCCTCACTTGATGAATCCAAGATCTCGCGCAGCGGTGACGAGTTCCCCGGCAACCGGCGCGGCCGCGCGCGCGCCGTAGCCGGCGTTCTCCACGAGTACCGCGAAGGCGATGCGCCCTGCGCCGCCTCCGCCGTACGGCGCGAAGCCGGTGAACCATGAATGGGCGGCGCCGTTCCCCACTTCCGCCGTGCCGGTCTTACCTGCAATGGCAACGGCATTCGAGCGAACCGCCCGACCTGTGCCATCGGTCACGACGGAACGCATCATGCGACCGAGCTGTGCCGCCTGATTGGAGGACAGGAACCGAAGCTCGCGGTTCGCACTCCGGTCTTCGTGGCGACCCTGGACCCAGCGAACTGGCACGGGCGATCCGCCCGAGGCGATCGACGCGGAAACCCTCGCCATCTTCAAGGGTGAGACGACAACCTGGCCCTGGCCGTAGCCGGCATGTGCAAGCGTCGCCTGCAGCCCCGCGGTAGTGGGCGGCTGCGCGACGTCGATCTGGAAGAGCGACGCGACGTCGAGCACGGGGCGTGGGCCGAGGTGCTGCGCGAGCTGCGCGAAGTATGCGTTGCACGACACGGCAAGCCCCTCGCTGAGCGTCACGGCGCCGTGCGGAACGGTGTCCATGGGATCGTCGCGGACCGGACGCACGGAGCCGCGGACCGTGTGGCCGACGCGGCCATCGGGCAACCGCTCACACATGAACTCGCTGCCTGCCGCGTCGGATCTCAGCGCAGCGCCAGCGATCAGCAGCTTGAACACGGATCCGGGCGGATAGAGACCGTATCGAACGCGGTCCAGCCAGGGTGCCTCCGCGCCGGGATCGTCGATGGGCTGCTCGTCGGCGCGATCGAGGTCCCGTACGCCCGGCCAGGGATAACTGACAGAGGCCAGCACTTCTCCCGTCGTCGCATCGAGCACCACCGCGGCGCCGTGCTTCTCTCCGCCCGCCACGATGCGCTGCTTCAAGGCTGCGGACGCACGCAGCTGCAGCCGCGCATCGATGGACAGGTGGATGTCGCGGTCGCGCGCCTCGAGCGCGCGTATCGCGCTGCTCCGCGGCCAGTACCGCTGGCGGACGAGCGGGAGGAGCTCTGCATAGTCGCGGGTGATCGCCGCGTGACGCTGACCGGTCCGCGGATTGAGGACTTCGACGGCCCTGGCATGGTCGTCGAAGCCCTTGAGCCGTGCATCGCTGTCGCGCTCGATGTACGACGAGTTGCGCGCGCCCCAGTTGCTCTGGTGATTCCAATCACCGATGACATGGAAGGTGATGCCGGCGAGCGGATAGCAGCGATCCTGGGTGGAGCCGCACGGCTGGACTGGCGTGACGCCGGCGGCGCGATACGTCGAGGCCAGCGCGGCAATTTCCTGCGGACGGCTCGTCGCCAGCGGCAAGCCGCTGCGGTCGTAGATCGTGCCGCGCGGGAGTGTGCGCGCGGCGAGCAGGAGCCGCGGGTTGTGCTCGAATCGGTAGCCGCCATCCGCCTGCTCCGACAGGCTTGGCGCGGACGCGATCGCATCGGCTCGCACCGTCTGTATCCATGCCGCCCGCGCGGCCACGACGACTGCAGCGGCTGCCAGCACGCCGCCCAGCGCGTTGAGCGACGATTGCATGTGCACGCGGGTCGGGCCACGACGCTGCGCGATGGCCAGCACGATGCCGACAGCAAAGCAGTTGGCGAGCATCGAGGAGCGGCCAAAACTGAGAAATGGCGTCACGACGCCCGAGAGCGGCACGAGCCCGAGAAGGCCACTCGCAATCACGATCGCCTGTACGACGAGCCCAAGAGCAATCCCTGTTGCCAGGAAAGCGGAATAGTCACCCGGCGCGCGAAGCGCCGCGCGGAAGCACCGCCATACGAGCAGTGCATACAGAACCACGACCGCACCGATCCCCAGGAACCCAAGCTCCTCGCCCACCGCGGCGAGCACGAAATCGGTGTGGCCGGCTGGAATCAACTCGGGATTCCCGAGTCCGGGCCCACTGCCCCAGATGCCGCCGGTCGCCAGCGCCCAGAATCCATGGGCGATCTGGTTGCCGCCGGGCACGCCGTTGTTCCAGGGATTCGCCCAGATCGCGACGCGTTGCCGCACGGTTGCCGGTTCACCAATGACGTACGCAGCACCGAACGCGAGCACGAGCAGCGCGAATCCCGTCAGCACGAATGCGACGTGTCCACGGCCGACGCCATACAGGGCGAGAAATACGCACGTCAATACGAGCGCCGGACCAAGGTCTTTCTGGAAGAAGAAGAACAGCAGCACCAGCGCCATGCTCGCCAGCACGGGCCGCACGTCCTTCCACCGCGGCACACGAACGAAGCGCAGCCACCAGCGCGAGGGCGCTACTGGCTCCGACAGCTCGCGAAGCAATTCGATTCGTCGGCCGAAGTACGCGGCAAGCGCAAAAATCACGAGCAGCCGGATGATCTCGACCGGCTGCGCGCCGAACAGGTTGACCTTGACGCCGCTCGAGCCCGGTCCACTGCCGAACAGGAGCAGCAGCAAGGCGAGGCCGAGCGCGGCGCCGAGCGGAAGGAGCACGGCGCGACGCAGGCGCGATGCCTCGAAGTCGACTTCGGACGCGATGACCAGCGCGAGCAGGCCCGCGGCAATTCCCGTGACGAACGTCTCGGCAGAGATCGTGTCGCGCAGCGGATCGCGCAGCGCGAACATCACCATCAGGCCGATGCCGCACAACAGCATCAGGACCGGCAGCAGGACGGGGTCGTCGTCGCGGCGGCGCCATCGCCGTACGAGGTGTGCGAGCCAGAACGGCGCGAGCAACAGCGTGAACGCGCCTGCTGCGCGAACCCTGAACTCCCCCGCCTTTCGCACGACGAGGTTGGGCTTGATGGCGGCAATATCGGCTGCGGAGAGCACGGCAAGGTCGGTTACTTCGCCGCGTCGCGCAAGGCGCTCACGCAGACGCGGCAGCGCAGGACGGCGGCGGATCTCCTCGGCGCCGATACTGACGGAGGCGAGGGCGCCGACATGCTGGAGGCGCGGCTCGCTGCTCGCGCGGCGGAACAGTGCCGCCGCAACGATGTCGCGCTCCGTCGCAGACGAAAACACGCTCAGCGCGGGCGCCAGGTCGGACGCGGACTTCAGGTTCGCCAGCGAAATTGCCGAAGCCCCTCCTTCCACCCTGGCCATGCGTGCCGAAACGGTGATGAGCACACCAAAGGTCACGACGATGGATGCGGCGAGCAGGCCGGCGAGCTCCAGGTTCAACGCGCGCGCGCGTCGAGCCTCGGGTCTGACGGCGGGAACACTCGCTGGTGCAATGACACGCATGTATGCCTACATCTCGGACTGGAAATGGAACATCAGCTGGCGCTCGATGCGCTCCAGCTGCGCCTTGCAGGCCTCGAGGTTCTCGGCTGCGTTACCGAACGCGACGATCGGGTCGAACAGCTCGACACACCGCCGGTAGTCGTCGCGCGCGCTGGTCAGTTCGCGAACCCGCTGCTCTCCGGTCAGCACCCCCGCCCGGCGGCGACTCGCCATTGCGCGGCGCAAGTACCCATCGCCCAGCAGCGCGGCTTCGCGCCGGCCGCGGGTGTAGCCGCGCTTCTCTGCCTCGCCGATGGACACTTCGGCGGCATCCACGTCAGCGAGCAGATAAACCTGAATCCGCGCCATGCCGAGGTACGGATCGAACGAGTCAGGGTCTGTCTGCGCTGCCTGGCGAAACGTGGCGATGGCCGCCTGCGACAGGAGGGTCGCGGAACTCCCCCGAGCCGACTGCGCGGCAAAACGTTGCACGTGCCCCTGCGCGGTGAGCTGCCGCGCCCGCAGGCCGTCGCTTCGCGGCGCCAGGTCGACGGCCCACTTCAGCGCCTCGTTCGCCTGGCCCCACTCGGCAGGGCCCATCAGCGGCTCCTCGCGCCGGTAATCAGAAATGACGCGATCTCCCACGGCCACCAGCGCTCGCAGCAGCGGCGCCTTGACCCGCGCTCTCAATCCAATGTCGATGAGTGCCCACTGATCCACTGCTTCGTACGCCAGGTGCCGGTCCGTGACGGTTCTTTCGTCGATCGTCGGGATCGTGTCGTGAAATCGCTCGGCGAACATCCATGCCACGCCCTCGGTCGCGACCGCCAGCACGAATGACAGCATGAGCAACGCCGTCAGCACCCTGCGCATGACGAAGCGCTTCTTCTGAATCGGCCCCGTCACCGCGGGAACAGCGTCACCTGTGTCGAGTGCCGATGCCCGTTCGGCGACCGCTTCGCTGCGGCGCGGGCGCGGTTCCGTAGGCGGAATCATCCGGAGGGCCGAGTGCGGCGCGATGCGCGGTGCGGTGGCCGATGGTTGCGCCAGAGTAGCGACCGCGACCGCTCCGCCTGACACACGCTGTACCGGCGTGGTCGCCGGCGTCTCGTAGATCGACAGGGCGCCGGGCACGTCCCCGCGTAGAAAGAGCTCGAGATCCTCGCGGATGGCCGCGGCGTGCGGATACCGGTGCTCCACCTGGAACGCGAGGAGCTTGCTGATGATCGCGCCCAGTGCCGGCGGACAGCTCTCCGGAAACGCCGCGCGCGGTGCGTTGGATGTGATCGCCTGCTCCAGCTCACGCCGATACCGCGGGCCGTCGAAATGCGGATACGGCCGCTGGCCGCAGACCATCTCGAAAAGCATCACGCCGAGCGACCAGAAGTCCGCGTGCGGGCTGATCTGGTCCGACACGAGGCGCTCCGGAGAGGCGTACGCGGTCGTACGTCCGATGTCGGTCCCGAGCTCGCGGCTCTCCTCCAGCGCCTTGGCGATGCCGAAGTCGAGAACCTTGCGATCGCCGTTCGGCGAGACCATCAGGTGCGCCGGCTTGAGGTCCGTATGGACGATCCGGTACGACTTGCCGTCGACGACCTCACAAAACGCATGCGCCTTCTCGAGAAAGCCGCACATCCACAGCGCATGCGCCGCCGCCTCGTCGGGCGCCAGTCTCGCGTGCCGCAACAATCCTTCGAGCGACGTTCCCTCGATGAACTCCATCGCAATGAAGAAGTCGTCGCCGTCCGCCCCGAACTCGTACACTTCCGGAACCATCCCGTGCGCCCGTGCGAAACGCTCCTGCAGGATGGCGCCCTTGCGCTCCGCGTCGATCCTCTCCGGTCCCCACTCGCCGCCATGCAGCACGAGCTTGAGCGCGACACGCTGCCCGTCCGGGATTCGACGCGCCTCGAACACGGTGCCGAACGATCCACGTCCGATCGGCTTCGCCCCGTCGATGCGGAAATCCTCGCGCGCCATCAGTGACGGTTCTCCCCAGTACGACGCGGCGCTGGCCTTGGAGGTTGTCTTTGCGGCTGCACAGGCGAAACCACGATGTTCCCGCTGAGGACCTCCTTACGCCGTGCCGCGCTCAGGCCGCGAACGATTTCCGGATCAAACCCCGAGAACACATTTCCGGTCAGCGTCAGTCGTGATGTGCCGCCCGCCGCGATCGGCGGATCCACCGACGTACTGTCGCGAACGAAGATGTTGTTCGTGAAGCTGGCCTGCGCCGTATCGGGCACGGAGACGAGCGAGATCCCGACGCCGACGCGGCTGCCGTTCATCGCCACTGACGACCCCGGAGCAAGCTCCACGGCTCGAAGGTGGTGACCGATCTCTATCATGTCGAGGGCGACGCCGGCGCCGCCGACGTCGAACGCGGCGGCGTCCGCGACTTCGCCGGACGTGACCTGAAGGCCGGCAACCCTGTTCACGCTGCCGCTGCGAACGACGATGCTCGGCACGGATGCGTGCAGACCGGCGGGACGGCTGATGACGACGGTCCCGGGAAGTCTGGCGACGAGATCCACTCCGTCGGCCACAATGACCTGTTCGGCGTATTCCCCCGGCTCGACGCGCACCGTATCTCCGGCGCGTGCGACCGACATCGCTTCGCCGATACGTGTGTACTGCCCGCTCCCGTTCGCCGACACGACCAGCGTCTGCGAGGCCTGCACCTGCGTTCGCGCTACGTAGAGCATCAGCGCGAGCGCGCCGACCACGCCGAGGAGCGTCCCGGCGATGAACCATGTCGTCCGGCTCCTCACGACGGCGCGGGCCATTCGCCTGACAGGTCCTGCCGGAGCACCGTCGTCGTCCACCGACCGCCGTTTGTTCTCCAGCGGCTCCGTGGGCGTCAGCGTGTCGGGCCGCTCGCCGCGGAGCGACGGCGCGTAATGGGGGCCCTCGGCGTAAACGACGGTAACGTTGTCTTTGCCTCCTGCATCGTTCGCCGCGGCGACGAGCGCCTCGACGACTCTCGCGGGGTCGCCTGCGTGCTGTCGCGCGATATGCGCGATTGTCGCTGACGGCAGCATGTCGGTGAGACCGTCCGAGCAGACGAGGATCGCGCAATCGGGTTCGAGCGGCTCCTCGATGATGTCGACGAACTCGTCCTCGTCCTTGTCGCGAAACACACTGCCGACATCGCGAAACACTTCGTTGCGGCGCGGATGCCGCATTGCATCGACCTCGGTCAGCTCGCCCGCGTCCTCGCGTTCGCCGATCGGCGAGTGATCGCGTGTGATCTTGCGGATCCCCTCGGCGCGGATCTTGTACAGGCGCGTGTCGCCGACATGACCGACGACCATCCGTCCGTCGGCGACCACCGCGAGCGTGATCACGCAGGCCATGCCGTGCACGTCCGCGGACTCCTGCGCGCGCCTGAAGATCTCGTTGTTCGCGATGGCGATGGCTTCCCGGACGCGCTCTGCCGGCGTACCGAGCGGACGCGCCAGCCGCTGCAGGATGACGTCGCGGGCAATGGCGGCAGCGATTTCCCCTCCTGCCTGGCCTCCGATTCCGTCGATGACGCCAAAAATCCCGCGCGCGGGATCGATCAATGGAAGGTCTTCGTTGTTCGCGCGCGCCCGGCCGGGGTCCGTGCGGGCCGCGCCGTAGAGAGCCTCGGCGGTCAGCGTACGCGCGTCACTCACGATCGTGCACCCGAGCCAGCACGAACAACCAGGCGGCCGAGGCGATCAGCGCCGCGAGAAACACGAAATGCGCGAAGTACAGCCACTTCATTGATCCCGCCTTGCCGCCAGGTGGCGTTCGACATGCCCTTCGGAATGCCGTTCGAAACGCGCTTCGAACTCAATGACGAGCGCGTCCGCCATCTGGATGCGTACAGAACGCGGAAGCACCTGCTCGGCACCGGGACTCAGCACTCCGTCCGGGCCCGTCATCGCCGGGGGAAGCTGTTTGCCGTCGAGGGACGTTCCCCAGGTGCTGAGATCCTGGATGTAGAACGTGTCGCCATCACGGCGAATCCGGAAATGCTGGCGCGACACCTTCGCCGATGTGACGACCTGGACGTCCACCCAGACGGCGCTGCCTCCGCGGCCGACCGACAGCGTGTCTTTGCGCATGCTGAACACGTGCGGTCCGTTGTCGTCGTCGTACCTGAGCGAGGCGCGTTCGGCGGTGCCGTGGTCCGTTTCGGAGGCCGTGAGCCGGGAGCCGGCCGCCGGGAGAGCAACGGGCTGCGCCACTTCGATCGTCGTGCTGCTTCGTCCCGTTCCTGTGACGACCGATCGTACGATCCTCGTAGTGGGCGGCCCGCCGAACTCCAGAGGCCCGGGTAAAGGCAGCAGGGACTCGATGCCGAGATCGCCCGGGTTCAGCCCGTCGTTCCGGTCCGCGTGAATGTAGACTTCCCAGCCCGCTGCCGGCAGCTCGATGGGAGACGCTTCCTCCTGCGCGATCAATCTCGCCAGCATCCCGCTCGAGCGGCGGCGTCCTTCGTTGATCGTCTTGACCTCTTCGCTCAGCGCCTTCTGCAGCTCGCTGACGATGCGAGGGACGATCCCTTCGATGCGGTCGTAGTCGGCCGGATGCAGGTAGATGTGGAAGATCGAGGGGGGAAGCGTCGTGAACGGGAGCTGATACATGTTCATCATCAGCTCGTCGCGCATCGCGTTCCAGATGGTGATGCCGTTTGGGACCTTCACTGTGCGTTGCACTCCGTCCGATACTATGAACAGGCTGCCGCTCGAAGTCTCAAAGTTTCGATAAGGATTCGACAGGTGTTCGCAGGATGAGGGTCCGTTTCGGTTCGTTCGTGTTCGATTCGGGCGCCCACGAGCTCGTGCAGGACGAGCTTGTCGTATCGCGGTCCACGTCCGGACCGCAGAGAACCGCCCCCGGTCCCCGCCGCATTCACCTGTCTCCCAAAGCGTTCGACGTTCTCGAAATCCTTCTGGCTCGCCGTCCGAAGGTCGTCACCAAGGAAGTTCTGCTGCAGGAAGTCTGGGCCGGCAAGATAGTCGAGGAGGCGAATCTCGCCATCGTCATCGGCGAGATCCGCAAGGCCCTCGGCGACGATTCGAAGTCGCCGGAAAGCGTCGTGACCGTGCCAAGACGCGGGTACCGGTTCGCCGCTACTGTGGAGGATCTCGACGGCTCTCCTGCGCCTGATGAGTACGTCCGCTGGTGGCTGACCTGGAAAGACAAGACAGTGCCGCTTCGCCAAGGCGAAAACTGGGTCGGCCGACACCCTGCCTGTTCGATCTGGATCAACGCCGCCAGCGTGTCCCGCAACCACGCGAGGATCCTCGTGGGCAGCGAGAGGGTCGTGGTCGAGGATCGCGGCAGCCGCAATGGAACATTCGTCGACGGCAAGCGGATCGAAGGCCCACACGTGCTGGTAGACGGCAGCACCGTCACGTTTGGTTCCGAGAGCGTGACGTTCCGGCAATGGTCCGACGAAGGCGCGGCGGGCACGGAACCGGTTCGAAGGTGAGCCGATCGGTCGATCGGCCGATCGGTCGTTCGGCCGATCGGTGTATCGTGATCTCGATGACCGCATTGCTTGCAATTCGCCGCCTCACGTACGCTCCGCAGTGAGCGACTACGAGATCCGTCGAGCCGCGCCAGAGCATCTCGACGCGCTCGGGCGTCTGGGCGCGCTGCTCATGCGGGTGCACTACGAATTCGACCGCAAGCGCTTCATGCATCCCGGGTCGCACGCGGAGGCGGGCTACGGGGCGTTTCTTGCGACGCAGCTCGACGATCCCGAGTCGCTCGTACTCGTCGCTGTTCACGATGGTGAGGTGAGAGGCTATGTCTACGAGCCATCGAGCCGAGGAGCTGGAAGGAGTTGCGCGACCGCGCCGGCTTCATCCACGACGTTCTCGTCGACGCGGCCAGCCAGCGCCTGGGGATTGCCGACGCGCTGATGGACCACGCGCTCGGGTGGCTTCGTGAACAGCGCGTTCCACGGGTGATCCTCTGGACGGCGGCCGCGAATAGACAGGCACAGCGGCTGTTCATCCGCAAGGGCTTCCGCACCACCATGCACGAGATGACGTTCGAGCTGACCGATTGACCGATTGACCGATTACCAATTGGCCGATCGACCGATCGACCGATCGACCGATTGAAGTATCGCCTCGTCTCTGCTAAAAGCTGCCACATGCGCACGCTGCTCACGGTTCTGATCCTGTTCTCGTCGAGCCCGGTGTTCGCACAGACCTCGCCGATGCCGCGGGATCCCGCCACCGCAGCAAAAGGGACAGGTGTCATCCGCGGCCGCGTCGTTGCTGCCGACTCAGGCCGTCCATTGCGCCGCGCGAGAGTGAGTGTCGCCGGGATCGGACTCGGCGCGAGCGGACAGAAGTCCACGAGCACCGGCCTCGACGGCAGCTATGTGATCAAGGACTTGCCCGCGGCGCGTTACCGGATCACAGTCACCCGCGGAGGGTACTTGCGCGTCGAATTCGGTCAGCGCAGGCCGAACGAACAGGGGCGTCCTGTCGAACTCGGCGAGGGACAGACGCTCGAGAAGATCGACATCGCCCTCCCCCGCATGAGCGGCATCAGCGGTCGCATAACCGATGAAGCCGGAGAGCCGATCGAAGGCGTGTCGGTCTTCGCGATGCGGTCCCTGTACTTCGAGGGAAAACGCAAGCTCGTGCCCGTGAGTGGAAGCTCGGTGACGACCGACGACGAAGGCGAGTACCGGATCCCACGTCTGGCGCCGGGATCGTACCAGGTAATGGCGTCAACGAAGGAGACGTGGACCGTCGTCGACAGCGCCGGGCGCGAGACCGTCTTCGGGTACATGCCCACCTACTTTGCTGGTGTCGCAGCGCCAGGAGAAGCGCGCCGCGTGAATGTCGCGCTCGGCGAGTACGTTCGATCCGTAGACTTCCAACTCGTTCCAGGCCGCGCCGCCAGGGTCTCGGGCATTGCCGTGGATTCGAAGGGGCGTCCGTTCAGCCGCGTCAGCGCAAGCGAACACGTCCGAGGCCTCGGCTTTGCGTCGTTCCGCGCCGGCTATAGCGCAACGGTCGCCGCGGACGGAACCTTCACGATTCGCGACGTGCCACCCGGCGAGTACTCGCTGGAGACCAGCCGCTACGGTCCTGAGGCGGATGGTCCGCCTGAAGTCGCGCTGACGACCATCTTCGTTGACGGGAACGATATCGAGGGGCTGCTGCTCACCGGATCCAACGGCGGCAGCGTCTCGGGAACGATCGTGTCGGAGGACGGAACGCTCCCGAAGGTATCGGAGATCTTCATCAACATTGCCGAGCCCTACCGGAACCAGCCGCCACCGCTGCTGCTGGGCGCATTCCGTGAAGGGCGGTCCGCACGAACGGTGCAGGACGACGGGTCGTTTACCGTGCAGAACGTGTTCGGCCGCGCGCGGTTCCAGGTGACGGTGCCGGAAGGGTGGATGCTCAAGAGCATTCGTCTGGCCGGCCGCGACATCACCGACGGGACGGTCGAGCTCAAGAGCGGTGAGCAGATGTCCGGCGTCGAGATCCACATCACGAACCGCGTTACGGATGTGAACGGACTGGTGATCGACGACCGGAACAGTCCGGTGGGCGAAGCGACCGTGCTCGTATTCCCTGCCGACCAGGATCGCTGGTACGAGAACTCGCGTGCGACTCGAGCGACCCGGCCCGACCAGCAGGGCCGCTGGCAGATCAAGGGTATGCCGGCTGGCGACTACCTCGCGATTGCACGCGATTACATCGAGGTCGATGCGTGGCAGGATCCCGACTTTCTGGAGTCGCTGCGAAAGGACGCTACGAAGGTCACCATTCCCGAGGGGGCAGCACAGTCCGTATCCCTGAAGGTCAACGTCCCGAAGCAGTAGGATGCAACCTCGGCTGGATCGCGGGCTCGTGGCTGTCGTGATCGCGCTCGCATCCACGTCCTCGGCTGCGTTCACTCAACTCACGCCTTTCGAGATGGAGGTGAACGCATGGACGCACGCTGTTCGTCAGCATCAGCCGGGATCCCTTGACGACCACGCCACCAGGCTCGGCGCTATGCCGTGGCTGACACTCGGGCCCATTCTCGAGCAGACCAGGCGCAAGGGGGACCCGGAGCTGCAGCTCCTCGCTGCATCGATGCTTCTGGACGTTGCGGTTCACATCCCGCTCGAGCAACGGCCGCAAAAGCGCGATCTCGGCCTGGCAATGCTCACGGAGGACGGAGAACGCAGGGGCACCGTCGCGCTCGATCCGCACATCTGGGTCGCGCGGCAACTCGTGGACGCCGCGGTCGCCAATGCAGGACGTCCGCACTACACGGAGATGCGTCCGCGCGCGATCGCCTGGTACCGAACAGTCACGGCGGTGCTCGCGAGCGGCAACAACCTGGCCGATCTCGAGCCTCACATCCGTCAGTCCCTGCGGAAGTTCCCAGACGATGCCGGCGTCGTGTTCGACGCCGGAACGTACGCCGAGAGTTTCGCGGCGCCCATGGTGCAGGCGGCGATGTTCCGCCGCGAGGATTCTTCGCGTCGCACGAAGCCGATCGAATCGCTGCGCGCCGGGGCAATACTGCGGCAGGCGCTCCTCGCCGATGCGGAGAAGCACTACCGCCGCGCGCTGGATCTGGATCCAGCGCACACGGAAGCGGTCGTGCGGCTCGGACGCGTCCTGACCATGCGCGGGCGGAGCGATGCGGCGGTCATCGAATTGCACCGCGCCGTGCTGATGCCGGCCAGCTCGGTTGTCAGATACTTTGCGTTCCTCTTTCTCGGGAACGCGCTCGAGCGTGCAAACGATCCGTCGGGCGCGGCCGGTGCTTTTCGCGAAGCGGCAACGCTGTTCCCCGATGCGCAGTCACCACAGCTCGCGCTCAGCCGCCTTGCCGCCGAGCGCGGAGAGAGCCGCGAGTCGCACGACACCATCGAACGCTTGCTTTCGCGGCGAACACACGCAGACGGCTCGGATCCATGGTGGTTCTACCATCGGGGCCGCGGACGTGATGTCGAGTCCATCTATCGCGAGTTCGTCATGAACATGCGACAGATGTCCGTGAGTTCTCGCGCAGCGGAGCGGCAACCGTGAAACGGATCGTCTCCGCTGCCGGCATCGTGTGCCTGCTGACAGCGTCCGTTCAGACGCAAACGAGCTTCCGCACCCGTGTGGAATCCGTCCGCCTGGACGTCCTCGTCACAGCGGGTGACCGGCCGTTGCTCGGCCTCTCCGCCCGGGATTTCGAGGTGCGCGACAACGACGAGCTGCAGCAGGTGACGCTCATCGGCGCAGGATCCGTGCCGCTCGACGTGATCCTCGCGCTCGACATGAGCAGCAGTCTGACGGCCGGTCGTCTGACGGCGCTCCGTTCGGCGAGCGCGTCGCTCGTGAAGACCCTCGAAGCGGATGACCGCGCAGCAGTCGTCACGTTCAACCAGTCAGTGAGCCGCCTCCAACCGCTCTCGTCGGATCACCGCCTGGTCGAACGAGCGCTCGCCGACGCAACACCATCCGGGGCAACGTCGCTGGTCGATGCC
>DATLLF010000207.1:0-4599 GCA_035537955.1 Vicinamibacterales bacterium
GAGACGGGTTTCTCCATCGAGCGGTCGCCTGACGGCCGCGCCTTCTCGCAAATCGCGACGGTGGCTCAGAACGTCACGACGTACGTCGACACCCGTCCGGGATCGTCGAAGTTCGTGTTTTATCGCGTGCGCGCGTTCAACCTGGCTGGCAACTCGGCCTATTCGAATACGTTGAAGGTGCGGAACAACTAATGCGCAGGAAAGAAGGCGTCATGCGTTGCCTACACATCGCGATGGCAATTATCGTCGCGCTTCATCTCTTCGGGGAGGAGATGGGAGCGGCCGGCGCGCCGGCTTCGACGTATTCGATTACCGATCTCGGGTCACTCGGCGGTGGACGAACCAGTCCGATGGGGATCAACAACCGCGGGGCGGTCGTTGGGTTCTCCGCAACGCTCGATGGGCTCACGAGAGCTTTCTTGTACACAGGTGGCTCCCTCGTGGACCTCGGTACGCTCGGAGGCGACGACAGCTTCGCCTATCGTATCAGCGACAATGGCATCATCGTGGGCAGGGCGCAGGATGCGTCGGGCCGGTTTCACGCATTCGTGACGACGTTCAATGGCGGAGCGATCGAATTGAACGCGCTCAACCCTCGGGCCGACGGCGATTTCGGCGCCGCGCTCGGAGTCAACAGCGTGGGCGAAGTCGCGGGTTACTACCTCACGGAAGGCGATCACATGTCGGCCCGCAATCGCGTCTTTTACTACCGGGACTTCCGCGTCGAGGACCTCGGCGCCTTCGGGGGCGAAGATGGCGTCGTCGTTGCGGTGAACGACCGCGGCAGCCTGGCCGGGTTTTTCAGCGCCGAACCTCACGCCGACTACGCCGAGCACCGGTCGTTTCTGTTTACCCGCGGCAAGCTCGTGCCGATCGGGTCGCTCGGCGGGCTGTTGACGACCGCCCGGGATCTGAACAACCGGGACGAAGTGGTCGGTGACGGCGACACCGGTGACGGAGAGCATCACGCCCTCCTGTTCGCTCGTGGCACCTTACGCGACCTCGGCACCCTGGCAGGGGGACAACAGAGCGCGGCCTACGCGATCAACGAACGCGGCGATATTGTCGGCTTCTCGGAAGGCCCCGACGCTTCAGCCCGCGCCGTCCTTGTCACCGCGGGTGTCATGCGCGATCTGAACGGGCTCATCCCCAGCGGATCGGGCTGGGTCCTGACCGAAGCCCGCGACATCAACGAAGCGGGTCGTATTGTCGGTACCGGTTGGCTGAACGGTGAGCAGCGGGGATTCCTGCTGACCCCGACCCCATAACGAGTGATGGGCGACCGCGAACGTCAGCGTGCCACCGAAGGGGTCCTGCAAGAATCTTCGTGAGCTTGGCCTGTCTTTCTGGTACCCCGACCAGCGCAGTGCTCACGTACTGTCTTCTCGAAATCTTCGAGAAGATCGCCTCCGAGATCGACTCTCGGCTCGAAGAACTCTTTGCAGCGATGGGTGTGGCGACTCAGGCCGAGGCCATTGCGGCGGCTCACAAGCGCGGACTCTTGAAGGAAGCGTCGCTGGCCGTCGATGCTCACGGAAGTTGGAGCACCGGGCCCTCGCTGGCGACTGGCGAGCCATCGCGGCCGCAACGCGGCGATCGGTCCAGCTCTACGGCGCAAGTGACTATCGAGCGAAGCCGGATTCGGGACCACCAGCGCGGTCGTGGGATACAGCGGCCGCCGCGCGGGCACTGCGCTGGTCTGATATCTTCGCACGCATGACGAAGGCGGCTTTCGAAGTCGGGAAAGGCATGCGAGACGTGCTCACCCTGAGCGAAGCGGCGGTAGTGCAGCACCTCGATCCGGCGGAGCTGCTTTGCGAGCTGGAGGTCTCGTTCGGAGCGCTCGCACGCGGTGAGGTGCAGTGCCCGCCGCGACCCGAAGTCACGGTTCCCGGACGAGGTTTTTCGCTCACCATGTCGGCGTGGCAGCCTGGGATGCAGATCTGCGTAAAGATCGTCAACGTGTTCGACGGCAATCTGGCGCGCGGTCTGCCCAACCACCTCGCGATCATCAACCTGTTCGACCCGGACACGGGTGCGGTCACCTGTGTGATGGACGCCACCTACATCACGGGCATCCGGACAGCCGCTGCGGCCGTCCTGTCGCACAAGCTGCTCTCCCGGCCGGAGAGCCGTATCGCGACTATCGTTGGCGCCGGTGTTCAGGCGCGAGAGCATCTGCGGCTCCTGCCGCTCGTCCGCGACTTCGACGAGATTCAGATTTGCTCGCTGGAGTTCGAACATGCCGAGCGCCTCGCTCGCCTCCATCCAAAGGCGCGTGCGGTTCGAGATGCCCGAGCGGCGATCCAACGCTCGGATGTCGTGTGCCTGGCCACGGACGCGGCCGCGCCTGTCATCGAGGCGGATTGGGTGCAGGGTGGGACGCATCTGTCGTCCGTCGGGTATCACCCGCCGGACGGAGAGCTTCCGCGCACGCTCGCGCGCGATCACCGCCTCTTTGTCGAGACGCTGGACGCGTTCGCACCACCGCCGGTCGGATGTGCCGAGCTGTGCGACCTCGATCGCGCGCGTGGAACAGCGCTTGGCGACGTCGTCAACGATGGCCGAAAGGGGCGCGCGAGCGACTCGGATATCACCATCTACAAGGCCATGGGCGTCGCCATGGAAGACATGGTCGCGGCAAATCTGGCCTATCGAACGGCTCAGCGCTCCCGGGGCGGTTCGGCGATCGCCATGTGATGGGTCACCCTTTCACCGTCATCCGCCCGTTCTTACAGCGAGCTGATAGCGGCGCCACCGAACGTACAACTGGGTGCGCGAGATGCCGAGCCTGGCGGCAGCCTTTGATTTGTTGCCGGCGCAGTCCGCGAGCGCCTGCACGATCATGTCGCGCTCGACGGCGCCCAGGTCGGTCGTCGATGCGCCGACGGGCGACTGCCGACCGCGTCGCCCGTTGTCCAGCGACAGGTGCTCCACCGTGATCAGGCCCCTTCACAGAGGATCGCGGCCCGCTCGAGCGCGTTGAGCAGCTCCCGCACGTTTCCGGGCCAGTCGTAGTGCATGAGCGCCTCTTTGGCGTCGCGTGTCAGTCCCGAAGGAGGCCGCCCGAACGTATGGCCGATCTGTTCGAGGAACGCTTCGCTGAGCGGCCAGATGTCTGTCGGTCGTGCCCGAAGTGGCGGGAGCTTGATGTCGAAGACCTGCAGCCGATAGAAGAGGTCCTCGCGAAAATCGCCGCGCTCGAGCGCCTTTTACAGATCGCGATTGTTCGCCGCAATCACCCGCACGTTTGCCTTCAACGTGCGCGTCGATCCGAGTCGCTGGAACTCGCGCTCCTGCAGGACACGAAGAAACTTGGCCTGTGCGAATGCGCTCATCTCGGCGACTTCGTCGAGAAACAGCACTCCGCCCGCCGCCAGCTCGATCTGCCCCGGCTTGGCCTGCTGCGCGCCAGTGAACGCGCCACGCTCATAGCCGAAGAGCTCGGATTCGAGCAGCTGCTCGGGGAGCGCCGCGCAATTCAGCGCAACGAACGGTCCGTTCGCACGGGTCGAGGCGTGATGGATGAACCTGGCGACCACTTCCTTGCCGGTGCCGGATTCCCCCGCCAGCAGGACCGTCGTGTCGGTCGACGCGACCTGCGTCGCCGCCTTGAGTACCGCTTGCCAGGCGTCCGACGGACGGACCATGCGTCCGGCCTGGGGCGGTCGTATTACTTGCGGCTTTGGTCGATGACATCGATTTCTCCATCTAGGCGACGACTTCCGGATTCAACGGCTTGACCGCACGTGCCGAACTCCAGAGCGCCCACCCAGGGTTGACTCGATTGGGATAGAGCTCCAGCATCTTCTGGTAGAGGTCTTGCGCGGTCGTCGTCGTCGCCGCATTCCTGGCGTGTCTGCACATTTGACTCGGCGAGGTAGAGGTGGACGTCATTGTAGGCGGCATCGCCCGCAACCACGAGTCCGATTGAAGGGACGTTCAAACAATCGTGGTCTCCTCTTTTGGCGATCATTGGCCAGTCCACAGCGCCCATTCTCGGCTATCCCACGCCGCTCGACTGCTGCTCTCGCGTCGTGCTAGCCGAGTCCGCTTGACGTAACGTTGGCGCCACGCCCGCCCCGATCGCGTCGATCGCGCGCATCATCTTGACCTGCGGCAGCGAGGCAACGTTCATCTGAAAGGAGATCCGAGAGATGCCGCCCAGTGCCTCGGCGTGTCGAAGGATCTTGTCGACCACTTCGTCCGGGCTGCCAATCAGCAGCGCGCCGTCAGGACCCCGCTGCGCGTCGAAGCTCGCACGCGTCATGGGCGGCCACCCGCGCTCCTTGCCGACATCCGTCATCGCTTTCGCGTAACCGGGGTAGAACGTGTCAGCCGCCTCCTGCGTGGTTTGGCCGACATAGCCGAGCATATGGACGCCGACCTTCAGTTGCTCCGGGGAGTGCCCCTGCCGCCGGCCGGTTGCTCGATACAGATCAAACAGCGGCCGAAATCGACGCGGCTCGCCGCCGATGATGGCCACCATCAACGGGAGTCCAAGCGCGCCGGCGCGCGCGAACGATTTCGGCGTACCGCCGACGCCGAGCCAGATCGGTAGAGATTCCTGCATCGGCCGCGGGTAGACCCCTTGCCCCG
>DATLLF010000208.1:0-29914 GCA_035537955.1 Vicinamibacterales bacterium
GGACCTGGAGGCAGGAGTTCGGCGGTCGCCGTCGATGAGCCGCACGAGCGCCTCTTCGTTCGGGCCCACGGCGGCAACATCTCTCCTGGCGCCACACCGCAAAAGCGCTGATTGGCCTCAGCGCATCATCAACACGAAGAAGGGCTCCGCCTCGACTCGCCAGCGCGAGTCAACCCGCCGGACAACGAAAGCAATCTCCACCGGTCCGAACAGCCCGACGAACACTTTGCGATCGGCGTCGCGCGTCCCTTCCACGACCTTGCCGCTCGCCGTCCGTGCGAACTCTCCAGGCTCGATCGCGACGAGGGGCATCTCGAATACAGTGGCGTCGAGCACCCCGGACGGCTCTCGTTGCCGCGGAGCTCCGTCGAAGACGACGTTCATGTCGGCGTCGGGAACGACGAACCGTGCGGCTTCCGCGCGATCCAGCCGAAGCATCGAGGACAGCAGCGACCGGATGGCGACGTCCGGTCCATCGGCAGCCGGCTCGCGCCCGGAAGCGAGCTCCATCATCGCGATCCACCATCGCAGGTCGACCCTCCACCCGTCCTCGCCTCGCGCGAGCGTCACGACCATCGGACTGCCGCCGTGCGCGACGATGAACAGCGCGGTCGTACCGACGGGGTAGTCGCCTCGGCCGTCTGGTTCGACCGGCGCGCCGCGAAACATCGGCGGCCGCTCCTCCTTGACCTGCAGTGAACCGGGATCCTGCTTCAACTGTTCGAGCTTCGATTCATTCACCCGCCCGCCTGCGGTGAGCCGCTTACGCATCGGATGTGGAATCGTCAACGAGTTGTAGCTGGCGACGTCGTTCCCGTACATCGCGAGCACGAGCGAGCGAACCACCTGTTCGGCGCTGTCGGTCTTGCGCTGAGGCGAAGCGGCATCGGTATGCGCGAGGCTTACCATGGCCAGCACAGCGACGACGCGAGCAGGATAGGTCACCCTGCGCGCATTGTTCCACCGCATCGGGCATTCGACAAGCCGCTTGCACGCCGGCGCTGCAGGGCACATGATGAGCGAAAACCAGCAGAGTGCTGGTGTCGAAACGTGCCATGATGAGCGGCCATGCCACAGCTCTTCTCGTACGGTTCGCTGCAGGAAAGCGACGTGCAACTGCCAACTTTTGGCAGACTGCTGAGCGGGCAGCGCGACGAGCTGTTGGGCGCCCAGGCGTCGACGGTGAAGATCGAGAACCCGGAGATCGTCGCGGCGCTGGGGAGAACACATCACGCGAATGTCACGCTGGCTTCAGAGACCGATGCTCGGGTGCCCGGAACGGTCTTCGAGATCAGCGATTCGGAACTGAAGCGCGTCGACGCGTATGAAGCCGTGTATTCGTATCGACGCGTTCTCGGACGTCTCGCTTCGGGCACGGAAGCCTGGGTCTACGTCTACACTGACGCCTGTGGCGCCGGAGAAGGATGCTGAGCGAGGACTGAGATGCGGAGCTATGTCGTTGTGACCGGCATCATGTTTTGTCTGCTGACGCTCGCCCACGTCTGGCGGATGTTTCTCGAGCCTCACCTCGCCACAGATCCGTGGTTTCTCCTGTTCACCGTCGTGGCCGCTGCTCTGACGGTCGTTGCGTGGCGAGTCGCGCGGCGATCATCCTCCGCCTGACACGGGCGACGGCCGACGAGCGACGAGACACATGGATTACCGGTTCGACGACGCGTTGCCCGTTCTGCGACGCACGCCTGAGGTTCTCGACACATTGCTGCGCGATCTTCCGGCGAGCTGGATCGCCGCGACGGAGGGCCCCAGTACGTGGAGTCCGTTCGACGTCGTCGGCCACCTCATTCACGGCGACCGTACCGATTGGGTGCCGCGCATCGAGCACATTCTTCGACACGGCGACACTCTTTCATTTCCGCCGTTCGATCGCGAGGCGATGTTCGAGACTTCGAGGGGATCGTCGCTCACGGACCTGCTCGAGACGTTCAGGTCGGTGCGCAACGCAAGCATCGAGCGGGTTGTCTCTCTTGCCTTGACCGAAGCAGACCTCGAGCGTCGCGGTCGCCACCCGGAGTTCGGAGTCGTCACGCTGCGTGAGCATCTCGCGACGTGGGTCGCGCACGATCTCGATCACATTGGGCAGATCGTCCGCGTCATGGCGCGGCAGTACTCTTACGCCGTCGGTCCATGGCGTAAATACCTTTCGATCCTGAGGCAGTAGTGAAACAGGACGTTCGCGAGGCGCTGCGCTTTCTGCTGGCGAACCCGGGCTTCGCCGCCGTGATCGTTCTCACGCTGGGACTCGCGATTGGCGTGAACTCCACGATCTTCAGCGTGGTGTATGGCGTGCTGCTCCGGCCGCTTGCCTATGCGCAGCCTGAGCGGGTCATCGGACTGTGGGAAAGCAACCCGGCACAGGGCCTCGACCGTTCTGAGGTATCGGCAGCCACTTACATCGACTGGCGATCACGTACGCGGGCGTTCGAACGGATCGGAATCTTCCGGCATCGTGGATTCACCTTGACCGCGGAAGGCCAGGCCGAGCGGGTCGCAAGCGTGGAGGCTTCTCCCGTACTCTTCCAGTTGCTCGGCGTTGCTCCCCATGCGGGACGCACGTTCACGGACGACGACGAACGTCCGGGTAACGAACGCCAGGTGCTGCTCAGTTACGCCTCGTGGATGCGCCGCTTCGGCGGAGACCGCGACGCGATCGGGCGGACGCTGACGCTCGACGACGCAACGTACACGATCGTCGGGGTCATGCCACGGGATTTCAGGCTGCCAGCGACGGATCCGACCGTCGAGATGTGGTCTCCGCTGACGCTCGATCTCCGCGCGCTCGCCTCGCGTCCACATCGCATGTACGAGGCGCTGGGACGGCTCGCGCCAGGCGTCACGATCGAACAGGCCGGGCACGACATGGCAGCCGTAGCGAGCGGCATCGCAATCGAAAATCCTGAAACGCAGACGGGGTGGGGCGTGGCCCTGATACCGGCGCACGTGCAGGTCGTTGGAGCGATCGGTGAAACGTTGTGGGTGCTCTTCGGCGCGGTCGTCCTCGTTCTCCTGATTGCCTGCGCGAACATCGCCAACCTGCTGCTCGTGCGATCCGCCAGATCTTCGCGCGACTTTGCCGTACGCGCGGCGTTCGGCGCCAGCCGCTGGACGCTCGTGCGCCGCTCGATCGTCGAGAGTGCGGTGCTCACGGCGACCGGTGGCGCTGTGGGACTGGTGACGGCGTGGTGGGGCATCCGTGCGTTGCGTCCCCTCATTCCGCCGAACGTACCGCGAGCCGAAGCCATCAGCCTCGATCTGACGGTGCTCGGTTTCGCCATTGTCGTCACGGTCGCCTCCGGAGTGCTCTTCGGCCTCGTGCCCGCGTGGCGCGCCATGCGGCCGAACGTGATGGCGATCCTGCAGGAGGGGAGCCGGGGGACGACACCCAGCCGCGCGACGCGCCGGTTGTCGGACGTCATGGTCATCGTGGAGGTCGCGCTCGCGCTGATGCTGCTCGTGAGTGCGGGGCTGCTCGTCCGCAGCTTCGTTCGACTGACCGCGGTCGATCCTGGATACCGGACGACCGGTATCGTCGCCACGCACGTCGTACTGCCGAGGGCGCGCTACGCGCCACCGGCCGCAAAGCGCCAGTTCATGGCGGACCTTGTCGAGCGGGTGCGACGACTGCCCGGCCTCACCCGGGTGTCAGCCGTGTCGGTGCTCCCGATGAGCGCGGTCGGCATTGCCTTCGATCTTTCGTTCACGATTGATGGTTTGGAAGCAACGTCTCCATCCGAGCGCCCCCGCGCGCGCTACCGCGCGGTGATGCCGGACTACTTCCGCACCATGGAAATCCCGCTTCGGCGCGGACGCGTGTTCGACGACTTCGATGGACGGGAGAACGGTCCGAAGGTGGCAATCGTGAACGAGTCGGTGGTCCGGCGTTACTTCGGGACCGTGGATCCAATCGGAAAACTGGTGCGCATGCCGATGGCGGGAGACCTGCAGATCGTCGGCGTGGTCGCAGACATCCGCCACGATGGCCTGGAAGCATCGGCGGAAGCCGAAGTATTCGTCCCATACTTTCAGTTCCCGCTGTCGGAAATGCAGATCGTTGTCGCAACCGACCGTGACGCGGCGACAGCGGCACGCCTGATCAAGGGAGAGATGACTGCACTCGATCCGCTTCTGCCCATCGCGAAGGTGTCGGCGATCGAAGATCTCGTGTCGGCATCCATCGCGCAGCGGCGGTTCAACATGACGCTGCTGGCAGGTCTGGCGTTCTGCGCTGCCCTGCTGGCCGCGGTCGGGGTATACGGCGTCGTCGCGTACTCCGTGACCCGGCGGACACCGGAGATCGGTGTCAGGATGGCGCTCGGCGCCGACGCGGATCGCACGTTCCGGCTCGTGGTCTTCGGTGCGATGAAGGTGGTCCTCGCGGGCGTGATGCTGGGCCTGGCAGGCGCGGCCGCGGCGGGCCGGTCGTTGCAGAATCTGCTGTTCGGCGTGCCGCCGCTCGACCTCCTGACTTTCATTGCGAGCGCCGTCACCATCGTCGCCGTCGGCTTCGGCGCCGCCAGTGTTCCCGCGCTGCGCGCCCGGCGTATCGATCCCGTCGCGGCGCTTCGTCAGGAGTGAAAGCCGCTTCACACGTGACCGTATAGCGGCGGCTTCACAACTCATGAAAGTGCGTGGAACTTGATCCGACGTTCTCTCACTGCCGGGGAGCATCGTATGAGTGTCCGTGTTGTCAGACTCGGTACGCCGCGCGTTCCGGGTGAAGGCACGAGAATCGGGACCGTGCGCCGTCCGCCGCGCGGCGTTCCGAAGGATCAGTTCGCGAAGCAGAACTGGTATGACGTCTGGTTCCCGAACCTTGCGCCGAGCGTCGAGACGATGACGCTCGGCCAGCGAGCGTCGTCGGCCGCAGAATGGATTACGTTCACACGCAAGTACCGGAAGGAAATGGCGAGACCCGATGCGAAGCACGATCTTGCTCTGCTCGCCTCGCTTTCACACACCGCGGACTTCTCAGTCGGCTGCTACTGCGAGCGTGAAGAGCACTGCCATCGATCGATTCTCCGGCAGCTGCTCGTCGACCACGGCGCGAAGCTCGTGTAGCCTCGAGCCCATACGCTAGAATCGGTCTGATTGCTGACGATCTACCGCCACGCAGGAGGCGCCACCAAGCGCGTCGATACTGTTGATCCCGCCTGGCTGAAGCCCGGAAGCGGTGTGTGGGTGTGGGTCGACATCAGCGAGCCGACACCCGAAGACGCGCGGATCCTCTCGGATCCCTTCCACTTCCACGAGCTCGCCATCGAAGACGCGCTGATGGAGATCCATCACCCCAAGGTGGAATCGTACGGCAGCTATCTCTACATCATCCTGCACGGCATCAACTTCAGCGCCAGCGAGCACTGCTTCAGTACGCAGGATGTGGACTTCTTCCTCGGCGAGCAGTTTCTCGTCACGGTGCATCCCGGAATCTCGCGGACCTTGTCGGAGATGCTGAATGTCTGCGCGCGCAACGATCGCGCTCTTGGTGAGGGCCCCGGTGCGCTCCTGCATCGCATTGTCGACGCCATGGTCGATCACTACCGGCCCGAGGTCGACGATCTGGGAGATCGGCTCGACGCGCTCGAGACCGAGGTCTTCGACCATCCGAACGCCAAGCTGGCGAGGGCGATTCTCGACTTCAAGTCGGACATTTCCTCGCTGCGGCGCGTCGTCCTGCCCCAGCGTGACGTAGTCGGCCGTCTCGCGCGGCGCGAGTTTCCGGTCATCACGGAGCAGCTCGCGTACCGGTTCCGCGACGTCTACGATCACCTTGTCAGGATGGTGGACGAGTCCCTGTTCTTTCAGGATCGCGTGACCAGCCTCCTCGATGCACACCTCTCACAGGTGTCGAACCAGTTGAACAGCGTCATGAAGGTCCTCACGATCATCGCCACGCTGTTCATGCCCCTCACGGTCCTCACTGGCATGTACGGCATGAACGTGGACCTGCCGCATCTGCCCGGTGGCACAGGCGCGCAGTTCTGGTGGGTGCTCGGGATCATGATCGCGCTCTCCGCCGCGATGCTGGCGTACTTCCGGGCGAAGCGCTGGATTTAGCCATTCATTCAATTGTGTAACTCATGGTCAGGATGGGAACACGGCGCGCTGAGCGCGGCCATCTGTGTCGCGGTGCTCCGTTTGATTAGTGCTGAGGCTGCTGTGGTTTAACGCCGGACCCAACCTCGGAGCTCGTGCTGGTTGATGTCTTGCACCGCCGCTCCCGCCAACCCACAGGAGGACGTTGATGGCGATATCCGGCAAGGTGCTGGTGGCGGACGACCACGGGCCGACGCTTCTCGGCATGCGCGATCTGCTCGAAGCCGCCGGACACGTGGTCCGCACTGCGCAGAATGGCACAGAGGCCCTACGCCTTGCCGCAGCCGAATGTCCCGATGTCATCCTGCTCGACGTGATGATGCCTGGCTTGTCGGGGACCACCGTCTGCCGCGAGTTGAAGGAAGCCGCCGACACCCGCCTCACACCGATCGTCATGATCAGCGGGTCGGGCGACCGGGGCACACGGCTGGCCGGGCTCCAGGCCGGCGCCGACGATTTCCTCAACAAACCGATCGACGCCGAGGAGCTCAGGGTACGCGTGGCATCCGCCATTCGCATGAAGCGGATGACCGACGAGCTCGACTCCGCCGAGTCGCTGTTCCTCACGCTCGGCCGCATCGTTGAAGCGCGCGATCCCTACACCGTGGGTCATTGCGAGCGGCTCGCGCACTACGCGACAGCGCTCGGCGCGGCGATGGGTCTCAGCGCATCCGATCTCGACGCGCTGTACCGCGGCGCGTTTCTGCACGACATCGGCAAGATCGGGATTCCCGATCGAGTGCTGCTGCGCAAGGGAAAGTTGAGTCGTCGCGACTACGACCTGATGAAGACACACCCCGTCATCGGCGACTCGCTGTGTGCCACGCTGAAATCGCTCGAACCCGTCCGCCCGATCGTCCGCCATCACCACGAACGGCTCGATGGTCATGGATATCCGGACGCTCTCAGTGGAGAGCAGATCCCCCTGCTGGCGCGCATCGTCAGCGTGGTGGACGTCTTCGATGCGTTGACGACCGATCGTCCGTACCGAAAGGCACTAACGGTTGCGACCGCCTACAAGATGCTCCTCACCGAAGCTCGAGGCGGCTGGTGTGCCGAAAGCCTCATTCGTCAGTTCATCGACGTGCACGCCGCCGGTCTACCGGTCGCCAGTGAAGAGGAGGCGCGCGTCGATTTCGGTCGCAGCTCTCGCCTGACGATGGAGGCTGGGTGAGAAGGGCTCATGACCGACGTCCGCATGCTCCAGCCAGGCGACAGCGCAGCTCTCACCAACGTCGCTCCTGACGATCTCGACAACGACATCGATCCCCGCGTCCATCCCGACAGGCCGCCTGAGCCTCAGGCGAGGACCACCTCGCGGGGCGCCTTCACGACCAGCGTGCCTGCGATCTTGTCGTGCCACATCTGTTTTTCAGGATCCTGCAGCATCCACAGACATCCGATCCCGAGGGCAGCGATCGAGAAAATGCCCGAGAGCCCGCGCACGAGCGCATCGACGAAGCGCAGGTCCCCACCGTCGGTGCGCGTCACGCGCAGATTGCAGATGATCCCCCCGAGGGTCGTTCCTTTCCAGGCCCAGAACGCGACGTGATAGCAAAGCAGCAGGAAGAAGAACGAGCCGTCGTCGTCGTAGCGATTGAGGTCGAGCAGTCCATTGGCAATCGCGACGAGAATGCAATCGAGGGCGAACGCTGCGAGTCGATCCAGGAACGTCGCACGCGGGTATTGCGCGAGCCCCTGACTGAAAACGGGAGGAGCCGGCGGCGCGAGCGGTGGAGAAGCGATCGGCATGTTTGGCGCCTCCGACGCAGCGAGAGGCGCCGCCGGAACGAACGGCTCACCCATCGGGGGTGCCACCGATGGTGGGACGACCCCCTCAGGAGGCGCGGCCACTCTGCGTTCACGCCTCAAGTGCGAGCGCAGCGTCGTGCTCGCGGCACCAAGACCGAGAACGGTGGCGAGCGCCCACGTGACGAACCCGAGTACGGGAACCATATAGGCGAGCACCAGCAGCACGAACCCGACGATGAATGCGCCGAGCGCCGCAATCCTGCCCTCGGGTAACTCCGGGCGCATCAGTGCTCGTCCGATCGCCCGCGCCACCGCCGTCTTGCCGAGGAGCGCCGCCACGACCATGCCGCACAACAGGAACGGAACGACAACGAGTCCGATCACCGTAGCGGCCAGGATCGCGAACACCGGCACGGCCAGGATGAGCACGAGCAGTCCACCGAAAAACGCGCTGAGTGGCCGCTCGGTGATCACGTCCGCGGTCGCTCCTACGGCGCCATCGAAGACGGCATTGAGGGCGACGTAGATCAGGAAGAAAATGGCGACGACCGCCCAGATCCACGCCAGGTCGGGCACGATGAGCCGGCCCCACAGCAGTCCACGGGTGAGCCAGGGAAGAACGTCGCTGAGTGCCTCACCGAACCACGGCGTGCCGACAACGACGTGCTGGCCTTGGGGAGAGAAGCTGGCTGGGGCGTCGAGCGTGCCGCCGACGATGACGAGGTCCCGGCCTACTTTTGCGCCGCCCTCGACTTTGCCTGCGCCTCCAACCACGACGAGTGAGCCTTCGATGACGGCCGTGCTCGCAAGCCGCGCGGAACCCATGACGATGACGACATCGCCATCGACGTGTCCTTCGATGGTCACGTCGCCCGCAATCGTCGTCACGTCGCGGACGGCATCACCGGCGGCGAGGGTGTAGTTCTGCAGCGCGCGGAAAATGGGCCGCCGGTAGTGCGGCTCGGTGTCCTGTTCCACCGGCGCCGGCTCCGGCGCAACTTCCACGGGCGGCTGAGCAGCAGGTGGCTGCGCGCGTGCGGATTGCGCCGGGAGCGACGGAGCGGCCGCGGAGAACAGCAGCAGACAGATGAGCGCGACGCACGATCGAGTAGATGTCATCGTTGTGATGCCCCTCCAAGGGCGGCCTCGAGTGCGGCCCAGGCCAGCGCGCATGCGAGCGCGAGTGAAATTCCAAGCACGAATAGATAACTGGCCACCGGCCGTGCCAGCACTTCCCAGAACACACGCGCCACGGTCGCGACTTGTCCCGCTGTTTCGGCTGCACCGGTGAGCTGCTGCGGCGGCGCCGAGAGGAACATCGCCGCGGCAACGATCGCGCAGGCGAACAGCACCGCGGATACGGCGCGCCACGACGCCGGCCACGTGGACCAGCCAGTGGCGGCCGCGCGCGGCTCACCCTGGACGGTCGCCGCGAGCACGCGCGGCAGCAGCGAACGCGGCGCGCGCGGCTGCGGCAGGTCGCGAAGGTCGCGATCGAGCCGCGCGTCGAGGTCAACGGGATCCACGGCTGGTCAGCTCCTGTTTCAGCGCCTCACGTCCACGGTGTATGTCGCTCTTCACTTTTGTGATCGATATACCGAGTGCGTCTCCGATGGCCTGATAGCTCATCTCCTCGAAATGGAACAGCACGAGCGGCACTCGCTGATGGTCCGGCAGGCGGCGCAGCGCACGTTCCAGCTGCTCCTGGCGTTCCAGCCGTTCGAGCTCCTCGGGCGCGCTCGCCATCAGCGCGACGCGTGCGGAGAGTGGCGAGCTGTCCACAGACGACAGGTCGCTGAAGAACTGCCACCGCGCGCGATAGCGAGAGAGATGGTTCAGGCACAAGTTCGTCGTGACGGTTTTCAGCCATCCGGCGACCGCCGGACTCGACGCGAGTTCCCGGAAACGCTCGAACGCACGCATGAAGACGGTCTGCGCCACGTCTTCCGCGTCGGCCTCACGCCCGAGCAGGCGGACGGCGGTCGCAAACACCATGTCCTGGTACTCGCGGACGAACGCCTCGAAGCGGGCGGCGTCGCTCATCGCGGATGTTCGGGTCCGCCGGGCGTCACTGCCTTACAAACCCGCGAGGCGAGGAAAAGTTGCACGGACCAGATGAGTCTATCTGGGACGTCTGATATGGTCCCCCCGGAGTGCCCGATATGGCGCAAAGCGATGCTCGCGAACATCCGGAGTACGCGGCGGCGGTGTCGAACGCGCTGCTCGTCCTGATTGGGCCGCTGGCGCTGATGCTGGCGGGCGGCCTCATGCCGCAATGTTCGAGTGATACCAACGTGACCGTGCGCGCGTCCACAGGGCCGGATCTCAGAGGAATCGTGCCCGTGTTCCTTTCGATGGCGTCGGGCTTGGTTCCGGCGGCAGCTGTCGCCGGGTGGCGAACGCTGGTGCTGGCGCGGCGTTGGCGAGAGCATGAGCGTGGCGACTGGCGCGGTGTCGCGGAGGCCGGCGCGTGTGGTCTCGCGGTCGCCCTCATCGTGCTTGCGCCAGGAATCCTCACGAGACCTGCCGAGGCACCGCCTTACGTCATTGCTTACGGCGGAGCAGCCCTCGTGTTGGGTCTCGTGGTGGGACTGATCCTCCGCCTGGTCGCGCTGGCCATCATGCGATCAAGGTAGATTGTTCGCAGTCGCGGTAAGGGGAGGCCCGTTGACTTTCTACGCGCAACTCGTCGACATCACGACGCTTTCGGTGGACGCGATCGTCAATGCGGCCAACCCGGCGCTCACGCCGGGCGGCGGAGTGTGCGGGGCCATTCACCGCGCCGCAGGATCGGAGCTTGCTGTCGCGTGCGCGGAGATCGCTCCATGCCCGACGGGCGAGGCGCGGATCACCCCCGGGTTTCGCTTACCTGCGCGATTTGTCATCCATGCGGTCGGACCGGTATGGCGCGGAGGCGACTCGCGCGAACCCGAGCTGCTCGCATCGGCCTATCGGAATTCGCTGAGACTGGCGCGTGAGCATGGGCTCGCCTCGATCGCATTCCCCGCGATCAGCACCGGCATTTTCGGCTATCCGCTCGGCAACGCTACGAGCATTGCGGTCGCAACCGTGCGCGGCGAAGGCGCGGCGCCGGGCACGCTGCGCGAGGTCGTCTTCGCGTGCTTCAACGCTGATGCGCTCGCGGCGTACGACAACGCCGGTGTCGCGGGGCCGCCTCGATAATTTTCGAACGCGCTGTAAGATCGTGAGATGAGTCAACGAGTCATCGTGATCACCGGGGCGAGCTCAGGGATCGGCGAGGCCTCGGCCGTCCTCCTCGCCGGCCGCGGTGATTCAGTGGTCATCGTCGCGCGGCGCGCCGAGCCACTGCAGGCGGTCGCCGGCCGGTGTGGCGGACGGGCACACGCCATCGCCGCCGACATGTCCGAACGCGCCGAGGTCCGGCGAGTCGTCCGCGAGTCGATCCAGACCTGTGGACGGATCGATGTGTGGATCAACAACGTGGGGCAGGGCATCACGCGACCACCCTCGCAGCTGACCGACGACGACATCGACCTCGTCATGCAGGTCAACGTCAAGTCCGCGCTCTACGGAATGCAGGAGCCGCTGCCGCATTTCAAGGAACGCGGCGGAGGCCACTTCATCAACATCTCGTCGATGCTCGGGCGGATCCCGTACGCGGTGCCTCGATCGGCGTACTGCGGCGCCAAGCATTTTCTCAACGCGTTGACCGCTACCTTCCGCGAAGAAGTGCAGGCGACGCATCCGGGTATCCAGTTTTCACTCGTCTCTCCGGGCATCGTCTGGACGAACTTCGGACTGAACGCGTTGCACGGCGGTCCCGATTCGCGCCAGTTTCCCGACGGTCAAACCGCCGACGATGTGGCTCAAGTGATCGCCTGCGTCGTGGACTCGCGCGAGGCGGACGTCTACACTCGCGCGGGTTTTCGCGAGCGCGTCGTGAGTTACTACTCGACAGTCGGCACGGATCCACGTTGAGCGGTGTGCCGTCGAGTGCGCCACTTCTCGTTCTCGTCAAGCACGCGCAGCCGGTGCTCGACGCCGCACGCCCGCCGCGCGAGTGGGATCTGGCTGGCGAAGGAGAACAACAGGCGGAGCGGCTGGCTGACGCACTGCGGCAGTATCTGCCGTTTCAGATGGTCAGCAGTCCAGAGCTGAAGGCGCGGCGGACGAGCGACATCGTTGCCGCGAAGTTGGGGATCACAGCAACGGCTGCGGAGGACCTGCGCGAGCTGGATCGTCCGCTGCTGCCGGTCCTGTCACGGGGCGGGCACGAGGCGTTGAATGCACGCGTATTCCAGGAATTCGATCGGCCGGTGATCGGGAGGGAATCTGCGGCCGCGGCACTCCAGCGGTTCGACGTGGCCGTCCGGCAGCGGGTCGGTCCGCCGTTCGAACACAACGTCGTCGTGATCGCTCACGGGACGGTCATTTCGCTCTTTGTTGCTTCAGTCAATCCATCCATTGACGCGTTCGCGCTGTGGAGGCGGCTGCGGTGCCCGTCGTATGTGATTCTCGACCAGCAGTCGCTCGCATTCCGTGAAGTCGTCGAGGAAGTGCAGGTCCGAACATGAAAGCGGTCACATTGAATCCGATCGGTGTCATTCGCAGCCCATATACGTCGACGGGCGAGGTTCCGAAGGGTCTCGGTGCGAAGCATGACGTGGAAGGTACGATCGAGATCCGTCCAGAGCTGGAGAAAGGTCTCGATGACATCGAGGGTTTCTCTCATCTCTATGTGATCTGGATCTTCGATCGAGTGGAAGGAGGCGTGGACCTCGTGGCGTATCCGCCATCCGACACCCGTCCGCACGGGGTGTTTGCGACGAGGTCTCCGCAGCGGCCGAATCCGGTCGGGCTGACAGTCGTGGAACTCCTCGAACGCCACGGCTCGGCGCTGCGCGTGCGCGGTGTGGATATGCTTGACGGCACGCGGGTCGTCGACTTGAAGCCGTACCTTTCCAGCGTACCGTCCGAACGGCTTCGTCGCGGCTGGCTGGATGAAGTGGAGCGGCGCGCATGACTGCATCGACAACCGACAACGCGCTTCGCAAACAGCTGGCAGCGATCCTCGCCTCGAAGGAAGCGCACGTGGACTTCGATACGGCGATGGCCGGCATGCCTGCGAAGGACCGGGGTGTGCGGCCGGAGAAGCTGCCGTATTCCGCGTGGCAGCTGCTGGAGCATTTGCGCATCGCTCAGCACGACATCTTTGATTTCTGCGTCAATGCCGATTATGAGGAGATGAAGTGGCCCGATGACTACTGGCCGGCATCTCCCGAACCGCCGAACGACGCCGCATGGGAAGCGAGCATCCGCCAGTATCGCGAGGATCGCGCCGCGCTGGAGCGACTGGCGCTGGACACATCGGTCGATTTGTTGGCGAAGATCCCTCATGGCAGCGGGCAAACGTATTTGCGCGAGTTGCTGCTGGTCGCCGATCACGCCGCGTACCACCTCGGCGAGCTGGTGATCCTTCGGCGGCTGCTGGGCAACTGGAACGCCAGCACCTGAATGTCCGACCAGCGAATTGTCAGAACCGGTCCGCGAACGAATGCCAAAGATCCAGCGACTGCCGCTCCATCTCGCCAATCAGATAGCCGCAGGCGAGGTCGTCGAACGTCCTGCGTCGGTCGTCAAGGAGCTCATCGAGAACGCGCTCGACGCGGATGCCGCGCGCATCTCGGTGACGATCGAGCTCGGGGGAAAGAAGAATCTCCGCGTCGAGGATGACGGCGAGGGAATGGACCCCGGCGACGCGAGGCTCGCGATCGAACGCCACGCCACGAGTAAGATTGCCACGTCCGCGGACCTTGGCGCCATACGGACGCTCGGCTTCAGGGGCGAAGCGCTGCCAAGCATCGCGTCGGTGTCGCACTTCACGCTGAGAACCCGCGCCCGGGGCGAGGCGGCCGGCACCGAGATCAAGGTGAACGGAGGCACGCTGGCGTCGGAGCGCGAGGTAGGCGCGCCGCAGGGGACATGCATCGAAGTCGCGGATCTTTTCTACAACCTTCCCGCCCGGCGGAAGTTCCTCAAGTCCGATACCGCGGAAGCCACACAGATCTCGCGGCTGATGACGCAGATGGCACTGGGATATCCGACCGTTGGCTTTTCGTTGACCAGTGCGGGATTCAGCGGCGGGCCTGGGCGCAAGCTCCTCGAGTGTCCACCGGCCGCGGGGCTCGGCGAACGATTCTTCCAGCTGTTTGGTGAGCGGCCCGATCTGATCGAGATCCGGAAAGAAGCGGGAGGCTTGAAGATTCACGGCTACATCGCGGCGCTCGGCGACCAGGGGCCCGTGCGCGGCGCGCAGAATGTGTTCGTGAACCGCCGCATCGTCAAGGACCGGACGATCGCGCATGCGATTTCGGAGGCCTACACGGTCGCGACGATCAAGGAACGCAGCCCCGAAGTCCACCTGTTCATCGAGATTCCACCCGAACGGGTCGACGTGAACGTTCACCCGACCAAGGCCGAGGTCCGCTTTCTCGAGCAGTCGCTCGTACACGAAGTGCTTCGGCGCGGGCTCGGTGACGCCTTAGGGCAGGGGAGGGCACCGGAACTGCAGTTCACGCCGTTCTCGCCCCGTCCATCGGAACCGCAGCCGATGTCGATCCCCGGCGTGCTCGCGGACGCGGCCATCGCAAATCGATGGGCAGCGGAGTCGCTTTCCGGGACCGCACCCGGCACTGAGCACCTCGCACCGAGCACCCAGCACGAGTCCGGACATCCGTCCGATGATCCCCCTGGGACAATTCCGCGACACCTACATCCTCGCCGTCGACGATGAAGGGATCGCGATCATCGATCAGCACGTCGCCCATGAGCGCGTGCTGTTCGAGCAGGTGATGGAGAAGCTCACGGGCGCACGTCTTGAAAGTCAGCGTCTCCTCACGCCGCTGGTCATCGAGATGTCTCCGGCGCAGCGCCAATCGCTTGCCGCGCACCGCGCCACGCTGGATCGCTTCGGGATGGAGCTCGAAGAATTCGGTGGCGACAGCCTTCACCTCGCCGCCGTGCCGGCGATCCTCGCTCCGTCCGAGTGCGAAGCCGCCGTGCGCGCGCTCGCCGAGGACCTCGAGGGGCTCGACAGAGGATCCCGTGTCGAGGACGCGTTGAGGAAGATCGCCGCCACGGTGGCGTGTCACGCGGCTGTCAAGGCCAACTACCCGCTGACGCTCGAGAAGATGCGCTACATCCTCGAGGAGCTGCGCCGTACGGCGTACTCGTCCGTGTGCCCGCACGGACGGCCTGTCGTGCTGCGAATCACGCGCCGCGAGGTCGAGAAAAACTTCCAACGCATCTGATGCTCAGGCAACAGGAGTAAGCTGCCGTCATGGGTATCGTGACATCGATCCGTTCGGAGTTCCTTCGTTACCGGGACCTCGGAGATAAGGCGATCGCACAGCTCGACAATGCCGGCTTGACGGCCGCCGCTCCCGGTGGCGGGAATTCGATCGCGACGATCTGCTGGCACATGTCCGGAAACTTCCGCTCGCGTTTCACCGAGTTCCTGACGAGCGATGGTGAAAAGCCCTGGCGCAAGCGCGACGAGGAGTTCGAGCCACGCTCGGTCACGCGAGCTGAGCTCCGGCAGAAATGGGACGCCGGGTGGAACGTGTTGCTTGGCGCGCTCGACACCCTCACCGACGACGACCTCGGGCGGACCGTGACCATTCGCGGGCAGGGGCTCAGTGTTCAGGACGCGTTGCTGCGGTCACTCGCGCACGCGAGCTATCACGTCGGGCAGATCGTCTACGCCGCGAAAGCTGCGCAGGGCGCAGACTGGAAGTACCTCAGCATCCCGCCAGGGAAGTCGGAGAAGTACAACAGAGCGGCCACACTCGAGAAACCACCACGATAATCGCTGATCGGTCGATCGCTGATCGGTCGATCTGATCGGTCGACCTGTCGATCTGCCGATGCCATCAATCGATCAGCGATCGCCCGATCAGTCGATGGATCCGCTTCCCTTGAACTGGTCTGCCTCGTCCGCGAAGAGCACGTTGAAACTCGTGAGCGATCCGTAGCATCCGCTGATGTAGCCCTGCAGCTTGATCTTGACGTCTTCGGGCAGCTCGGTCGCGTTCACCTGCTGCTCGAGCGTTCGCAGCCGATTCCGCAGCATCACGACCTTGTGGAAGAACGTCTCGATGGGCCAGGAGCGCTCCTGCAACTCCGGATTGCCGGGACGGATCGCCAGCGTTCCGCCGCGCCATTTCTCGGCCGGCGCGACCGGCGTGACTCCTGATTCTTCGCGGATGATGCGGCGCAGCAGCATCTCGATGTCGGTGCCGGACAAGTCGGTCATCAGAGGAGCAGTCCTTTCACGTTCGCTGACGAGTGGAAACGCTTCGCGCGTGGACTTCACGGACGATCTGCTGGCACCAGCCGTTTTCGATCCCGTCGGAGCCTCCGGGCTCGTCTCGATTCGCGGTCCGCCGCGGTAATTGTGCTCGCTGTGACAGTAGCCGCAGACGACGCGGATCGGCTGTCCCTCGGTGTCGGACGCGATCACCGTGTGCATGCGGTCCGTCTTGCACGCGCGGCAGAAATCCTCGACTGCGTCTCCCGCACGATACGTCCTCACAGGCATCCGCTGATTGTAGTAGCGCTGCGCTAACATTCGAACGCCATGTCATCCACGCGTTACGTTGCATTCCTACGCGCCATCAACGTCGGCGGTCACATCGTCAAGATGGACCATTTGCGAACGCTTTGCGAGGCCATCCCGCTCGAGAATGTGTCCACCTTCATCGCGAGCGGCAATGTTCTCTTCGAGTCGAAGAAGCCGCGGGCGCAGGTCGAAGCCGCCATCGAGAAGAAGCTGAAAGCGGCGCTCGGCTACGACGTGGCCACGATGGTTCGCAGCGGAGCCGACCTGGCGGCGATCGTGGAGCGCGTGAAGAAGGAAGGCCTCGACCGCGACGTCACGCTGTACGTCGGGTTGCTCAAAGACGCGCCGCCAGCGGAGGTCGTGAAGGCGGTTGCCGCGATGTCGAACGCAATCGACCTGCTGTCGATCGAAGGAGGCGAGTTGTACTGGCGCTGCCGCAAGTCGTTCAGCGAGTCGACGATCGCCGGACTGAAGCTCGATAGAGCCCTTGGCTGTCCGGTCACGGTGCGAAACTACAACACGGTTCGCCGACTCGCCGAGAAGCTGAACTGACGCATTCACACCGTGCAATTTCGTGAACCCTTGCCACCTTGGCCCTTACCCCTTACTTCACGATTCACCCCTCAGCGTTCAGCATTGCAGGCGACACCTTGCCTCATCCGTAAGCCGTTGCGGTCCCGCGCTTTATCCTTGACTCGCCTCAACGCTCCTTCTACACTTTCGTCATCCCAGCAACTCGCTACGCAACAAGAGCCGCGAGGCTCCGTGTCTGCGTTGGGTCCAAGCGATAAAGGCCACCCCCCCGGGTGCGCAAAGCCGGATGTTCTCAATTTCACGAGAGCGGTTCCGGTTGCCGAACTTGGAGATTTGTTATGTCCACTCGTCGTACGTTACCGGCCGTCGTCGCTTTCGCCTTTGCCCTCTTCTTCTTCGGTCTGGGTAACTACCTGGGGGCACGCCAGAATGCCGATACCGAAGCGCAGTTCGCCGCGCTTCGTGCGGAGCTCACCGAGTTGCGAAACCGTGAACCTCTCCTCGCTACCGGCACTGCCGGCCGGCTCGACCCCGTCGCGCCGCCCAATGTAGACGCAATCGTCGATGACGTGAAGCGCCGGCTCAGCGACGAGATGGGCCTGTTCCCGCTCGACCTGCTCCGCGAGCGGCGTCAGAGCTTTGTCGAGCTGTATTCGTACGACGACCGGGGATCGAGCAGCTACGGCACCGCCGGTTATCTGGGTAACGGGTACTTCATCACCGTCAAGCACGGCGTCGTCGCGCTCGGGCAGGAAGGCCTGGCGGATCCGCGCAAGATCACCTCGGTGAAAATTGCGTACGACGGCAAGCTGCTCAATGCCCGCGTCGTCGACTACGGTGACGCGAAGGTCGAAGTGGATCCCGGTGACTGGGCGATCGTCAAGGTCAAGGAAAAGATCGAACTGCCGGCGCTCAATCCGAACCTGGCGTTCGGCTTCGAGTTCGCCGACCCGATCTTCCGTCTGGGCAACGATTACTCAAAGGGCATCATCGTCGCAACCGGCTACGTGGGCCAGAAGACGCCGAACAGCCTGGTCACCTGTCTGACCGACGGCCATCCCGGCGTCTCCGGCGGCGGGGTGTTGAACCGTGATGGAGATCTCGTCGGCATCCCGATCGGCCGGATGCAGGGAGATTTCCGCTTCTCGTTCATCCTGCCGCTTCGCGCCGAGATGTTCAAGAAGGTTTCTTTCTGATTTCGTCGAGGCGCTGCCTGATGCGCGCCTCGAGTCCTCTTTCTGTCGGCTCGTAGAACCGACGGCCTGCGTGCGCCGGCGGCAGGCACTCCATTCCGCGCGCGATCCCTTCCCCTTCGTCGTGCGCGTAGCGATAGCCTTTCCCGTACTCGAGCTCTTTCATCAGCCGTGTCGGCGCGTTCCGCAGGTGCAGCGGCACCGGCTCCGCGACGTCTGTCGTGGCGGCTTCCGCTGCGTCCAGATACGCGCGATAGACCGCGTTGCTCTTCGAAGCGACGGCCATATAGATAGCCGCCTGGGCAAGCGCCGTGTTGCCCTCCGGCATGCCCATGAAGTGGACGGCGTCCTTCGCCGCGAGGGCGATCGTGAGCGCCTGTGGATCCGCGTTGCCGATGTCCTCTGACGCGAACCGCACCAGACGACGAGCGACATAGAGCGGGTCTTCGCCCGCTTCGAGCATGCGCGCGAGCCAGTAGACTGCCGCATCCGGATCACTGTTGCGCATCGATTTGTGCAGCGCTGAGATCAGGTTGTAGTGCTCCTCGCCCGATTTGTCGTAGAGGAGGGCGCGGTTCTGCGCGAGGTCGGCAACGAGTGCGGTGTCGATGCGGCCCGCGGCACCAGCGGTCGTCACAGCCGTCTCGAGGAAGTTCAGCGCGACGCGCGCGTCGCCATTCGCGTACTTCGCGATCGCGTTCAGTGCCTCGTCATCGACGACGAGCCTCAGCCGTCCGAGCCCACGCTCCTCGTCGTCGACGGCGTGGCGGAGGATGGTCGTGATCTCCGGCAGCCCGAGCGGCTTGAGTACGTGGACCTTCGAGCGCGAGAGCAGCGCGGAGTTCACCTCGAACGAGGGGTTTTCGGTGGTCGCGCCGATGAGAACGATGTCACCAGCTTCGACGCGGGGGAGGAACGCGTCCTGCTGCGCCTTGTTGAAGCGGTGGATCTCGTCGACGAAGAGGATGGTGCGGCGGCCGGTACGGCGCCGCGCCTCTTCCGCTTCGCCCATCACCGTGCGGATCTCCTTGATTCCCGACAGCACCGCACTGAATGAGATGAAGTGCGCCTTCGTCGCGGTCGCGATCAATCGAGCGAGCGTGGTCTTACCGGTACCGGGCGGTCCCCAGAGGATGATCGACTGCAGGCGGTCCTGCTCGATGGCCTGACGCAACGGACGGCCAGGACCGATCAGCGTGTCCTGCCCGACGAACTCGTCCAAGGTTCGCGGGCGCATGCGCTCGGCGAGCGGGGTGTCCGCCTTCGCCCCGCTGCGCGGGGCTTCGCCCGACTTCGCTGCGCTTCGCGCCGTTTCGTCGAGGTCATCGAACAGCGACATGTGCCCTCTGTCTGGACGCCTCGTAGAGGACGAGTGCGGCGGCAACGCTCACGTTCAGTGATTCGACGGGCGACCGCATCTCGATCGTCAGCTGTTCATCCACGCTTTCGGTGAGCTCGCGTGAGAGGCCGGCTCCCTCGCCGCCGAGCAGGATCGCTGATGGCGCCGCGAGGTTCGCGCGGTGCGGCGGCACGCCACCTCGAGGCACCATGGCGAAGGTGCGAATTCGAGCGCGGCCAATCTTCTGGAGCACGATGCTGGCGTCGGCGGCGGCGGCGATGGGCAGGCGGAAAGCGCTCCCCATGCTGCCACGGAGGGCCTTCCATCCGAACGGGTCCGCTGTACCTGCACCTGCGATCACTGCGCTCCCGCCACAGGCCTCCGCCGTTCGGATGATGGCGCCGACATTACCGGGGTCCTGCACACTGTCGAGAACCAGCAGCAATTGTGGTGGATGAGTCGCGATCACGGTCTCCAGTTCGGGCATCGTGATCCGCGCGAGCGCCACGACGCCCGAACCCTTGCGGACGGGGCTGATCGTGTTGGCGAGCGAGGCCGGGAGCGTGACCACACGCGCTCCCGAGCGCTCACATTCGTCGACGAGGGTCGCGTGCCGAACGGCCGCTTCGTCGGAAAATGCCGCGACCTCGAGTGTGACTGCCGACCGCAGCGCCTCGTCGAGCAGGTGCGCACCATCAAGGAGCACCGTGTCATCAATCCGCCCTTCACGCGCCATATCGCGGAACCGCTTCACCAGCGCGTTGTTCCGGCTCGTCACCTGCTCCACAGCACGATTCTACTTGGCCCGAGTGATACCATCAGCTCGATGAAAGCCCGCATTCTCAAGAAGTTCGAAGAGGAGATCGGCCAGCTCGAGAAGGAGCTCAAGACCGAACTGCCGAAGGAGATTCAGCGCGCTCGGGAACTGGGCGACCTCCGCGAGAACGCGGAGTATGCCGCGGCAAAGGAACGCCAGCGGCTCGTTGAGGCACGGATCAGCATGCTCAAGAAGCGCGTGAGCGAGATCTCGCTGATGAACCTCGATAAAGTACCTCACGACAAGGTGGGATTCGGCTCCACCGTCCACCTGAAGGACCCCCAGGGGCAGATGGTGATCTATCAACTCGTCATGCCCGAGGATGCCGACCCCGAACACGGCATGATCTCCACGGCGTCGCCGATCGGCCGCGCGCTGGTCAACAAAGAAGAAGGCGACGAGGTCAACGTCACTACTCCCAACGGTTCGCGGCGTTTCGAGATCGTCAAGCTGGTCACGCTGCACGACGAGGACGGCGCGCGCGCGTGATCACGCCCGATCTGCCGGAACGGTCCTACTCCACTCGGCTGCGCACGGCGCTGCTGCTCACGGGGTCCGGCACGGCAGGGGCATATCATGCGGGCGTTCTGCGCGCCCTGCACGAAGCCGGCGTGAAGATCGATCTCGTGGGCGGACGAGGGATCGGTGCCGCGTCGGCGCTCTTCGCCGCCATCGACGGCGCGGCGCGCCTCTGGGAACCATCCGGTGTTTGGAAAGACCGCTCGTCGCGCCAGTTCTATGGATGGCGGCGTCCGCTCCGGTTGGCGGGGTACGCGGTGCTCGCCGCCGGGCTCGTGCTGCTGCTGCCACTGGCGCTGCTCGCGGCCGCCGTGGTTGTCGGCCTGTTCGGCCTCGTGCTGTCGCTCGTGGGGCTGGAGGGCGCCGGCACGCGTCTCACGTCCAGCTTCACCGGCTGGGTGTCGACGCTGTTCGTTCCCACCGCGCTTCCAACCGTCGTCCCTCGCCTCGTGCTGTTCGCGTTGCTTGCAGCGGTCGCCATCCTGATCGCCGCTGCGATAGCTGCCCACGTGGGCGATCCCGTGCGGCGCCGCGCGCGGCGCGGGTTCTTGTCGCGTTTGGTCGGCGCGCCGTTGTCTGCCGAATCGCTCGTCGACCGCTGCGCTTCCGATCTATGGAACCTGATTCGCGGCGCGGCGCCGCTCGCGCTGCCGGGGCGGCGTGATCTCGCGCGGAAGTACGTCGAGCTGCTCGCCGAGAATCAGGGGCAGCCGGGATTCCGCGAGCTGCTGGTCACGGTGCACGATATGGACGCGCGCCGCGACCTCGTCTTCGCGCACCTCTCCGCGCAGCGCCGCAATCGTTTCTTCTCGCGGCCCGTGCCCGACCCCGTCGCCAGGCGGGTCGAGGCATTCGATCTTGCCGGCGTCGCGCGGGATCACGTGCTCGACGCGCTGAGCGCGGCTCTATCGGTGCCGCTCGCCACCGAGCCGCATCTCGTGCAGTTCTCAGCGGAAGGACCGTGGCGCGGCGAGGCACATCGGCTGTGCGACCGGCCCGAAGGTCTTGCCCGGCTGGTCGAAGAAGCGGGGCACGCGGGCGCCGAGCAGATCATCCTCGTCGCCGCGGCGCCGCCCGAGGGTCGCGCGCACGAACTGAGTGCCGGGCGGGCGGACCTCCGCGGTCGCGCCGGGGAACATCTCGCCACGTTCGAGACCGCGGCGCTCCGCGACGCGCTCGAACAGTTCGCCGGCCGCTTCGCGTCGGTATTTGTCATACGTCCGCCGCACAATCCTCTGACACCACTCGATCTCGGCGGCGTGTACGATGAGCGTTCCGATCGCACGCAAACTGTGGCCGAACTGGTGGACCGCGGGTACGAAGACGCCTATCGACAGTTCATCGAGCCCATCGTCGGGGCCGGCGCCGAACCATCGGGACCGGTCCAACCTGTGAATGGCGGCCAGGCCGCTCCCTCGCAGTTGTAAGCTCTCTGAATGAAGATCGCCACAGAGCTCGTCCAGCGTGCCGCAGGTGTGCTTCGCGATGCGGAGCCCCTGACCACTCCGATCTACGAAACCACCACGTTTGTCTTCGAGACCGCCGAGGAAATCCGCGACTACAACGAGGGCCGGTCGCAGAAGTATCTCTACACACGCTACGGCAACCCGACGGTCACCGCGGTGGAACAGAAGCTTGCGAAGCTCGAGCTCGCCGACACCGCCATGCTGCTGTCGAGCGGCCAGGCGGCGACCACGACCGCGCTGCTCGGGCTGTTGAAATCGGGGGACGAGATCGTCTGCAGCGCCGCCATCTATGGCGGCACGCTGCACCTGATCGCTGATCTCTTGCCGAAATTCGGCATCACCTCGCGCTTTGTGCCGATCGAGGCCTTGCGAAATCCGGAACAGGTCATCTCGGACGCCACGCGGCTCGTATGGTTCGAGTCCCCGATCAATCCGACACTGCGATGCGTCGATATCGCGGCCGTCGCGAACGCGTGCCGCGGGCGCGGGGTCATCTCCGTCATCGACAACACTTTCGCAAGCCCCGTGAACCAGCAGCCCCGCGCGCTCGGCGTTGACATCGTGATGCACAGCGCGACGAAGTACCTCAACGGCCACAGCGATGTCACCGCCGGCGTGCTCGCCGGTCCCGCCACGCTGCTCGAGCCAGTCAAGAAAGCGCGCCGTATGTTCGGGACGGTGCTCGATCCGCACCCCGCATATGCGCTCGGCCGCGGCCTGAAGACGCTGACCGTTCGGATGGAGCGTCACAACGCGAGTGCCCTCACGGTGGCGCAGTGGCTGGCCGCGGACCCGCGCGCCAGGACTGTGTACTATCCCGGCCTTCCGCAGCATCCGGACCATGAGATCGCCCGCAAGCAGATGCGAGGTTTTGGCGGGATGATGTGTGTCGATGTCGGAGGCGGTTACGAGGGGGCGGCACGGTTCTTCGACCGGCTGAAGGTGTTCAATCGCGCCGCCTCGCTGGGCGGCGTCGAAAGCCTCTGCAGTCTGCCAGTCCTGACTTCACAGTGGGGGCATTCGGAGGAAGAGCTGCAGCGCGCCGGCGTCACGCATTCGATGGCAAGACTGTCGATCGGCCTGGAAGATCCTGAGGACCTGATCGCGGATCTCGATCAGGCTTTGGGGGCTCGCTAGCGTGGTTTCCGGCTCCAGGCTTCCGGCTTCCGGCGGATTTCTGACGTCCGGGCATGCGCTCGCTAATACTGAAATCCTGCTTCGTTGCTGACGCGTGACGCGACCGGAAGCCTGAGCCGGAAGCCTGAAGCCGGGAGCCGGAAGCCTATCTGGCCACCGGTTCCCTGGGCTTCTTTTCCGGCGCCGCCTCCTTCAGGAACTGTGCGGCCATGTTGGCGATGCTTTCCGTCATCGCCTGACCGTCGAGGTCGCCGAATTTCTGGCGGAAGCGGTCGATCGGCACGACGGCCTTCGCCATGGCGCGGTGCCCGCCAGCGCTGCCGATATCAGCGAACCACCGCTTCACGAACTCGCCAGCGTTGCGTGAGTAACCGAGGTTTCTCACGCTGAGGATCAGCGAGTTGCCAACCACGCCCGCGATGATCGTCCACTTGACGTTCTCGAGCTGGAGGAAGAAGTCGGCGGTGTAGGGGATGAAATCCTCGCGCGGCGCGCCGCCGATGAAGGCGCTGAACACCTGGTCGCGCATTACTCCGCCCTGGCTCGCGCGCGTGACATATTCGAGCCGGTCCAGCGTGATTTCCGCTCCCTCCATCTTGCGAATCAGCGTAGCGTCGGCCAGCGGATAGAGGAAAGTGAAGGCCTCGAGATCGTCGCGATTGGTATGACGGGCGAAAAACAACGTATCGGACTTGATCGCATAGAGCATCGCGGTCGCGGTTCGCTCCGAGATGTTCACGTCGACCGAGCGCAGGTGCTCGGTCAGGATGGTGGAGGTGGACCCGTAATCCGCCCTGATGTCCTTGAACACGGCGATGTAGCCCGGCTGCTCCGGGTGATGGTCGATGACGAGGTCGGCCCGCAGGAGCTGACCGCCGAAGTAGTGGGGCTGCACGTCGACGGTCGCAATGCGGTCGAAGTCGTTGAACGACGCGGGCGTGATCGGCTCGACGTGGATATCGAGCATGTTCGCCATGCGAAGATTCTCCGGCCGCGTGACTCCCTGCATCGCGCCGATGATCGCCGTCGTCTTGGTGCGCCGAAGCAGGTTGCGCAGCGCGAGCCCGCTGGCCAGGGCATCGGGATCGGGATCGTTATGCAGCAGAATCAGCACGCGATCTGCATCCGCGAAGTAGCGTTGATACTGCTGCACCCTCGCGCGCGTCATCGACCGGCTCAGCTCGGTCACGAGTGTCGGCCTGACCAGCTCGCACAGGTCCATGTCGCTGACGTCGGGGAACTCCGCCTTGAGCGCTTCCGAATTGCGCGGCTTCACGCCGGCACCGGTATGAATCACGTAGGTCAGCGTTCCGCCAGCATCCCGGATCGCGGAAAGGGTCTTCTTCGGGCTGCGCCGGCCGTTGTCTTCGACGATGAAACAGGTGGTGGGGGAGATGTCGGCCTTGAGGTAGGTATCGACCCGCCGCGGGTCGCCAACAGTGACGGTGATCCCCGCTTCATGGAGCCGCCTTGCCAGCGGCCGGCTTTCGACGAGGAAGTCCAGTTCGAACGCGGACTTCAGTACGTCGTCAAGAGTCCGAATGACGAGTTCGTCCTGACAGATGGCTACTACGCGCACGTCAGGCGATCCTCGCGAGGGCCTGTGCCCCGCCCGGTTGTCATGACCGAACGCTCATTATACGCCGGGCTGGGAACGCTCATCCTGTGGCTTCTCCTTCTCGGGACGACCGGCCAGGCACAGCAGGCGGCGCAACCACCATGCCCTCTGTGTCTTGCGATTACGATCTCGTCTGGCCAGGCGGTTCTGCTCCCCGACGACCTGCGCGGCATCACCATCGTCGTCCTTGACGGCGGAGAGAGCGTTCAGGCCCTTGCCGCCGCGGTGGATACGATCCGCTCACGCGCGGGCCGGCCCGTCGTTTTGGGAGGGGATCCCCGCGCCGTCACGGCGGAACGAACGGCCTACGCGTTGAAACTTCGGCTGACCGATCTGCGCTCGCGACTTGGCGGGGACGTTCGCCTGGCCCTGCGCGCGCCGGCGGATCGTGAGCTCGCCGGCTACGCGGACGTGCTGATCGGCCCCCGCCAGCCCGGTCAGGCCGCTGTTCCCGTGTGGCCTCTGGTCAAGGCTCCGGATCTGAAGACGGCGCTCGCAGCGACGACCTTCGGCGGGGCGGAGCAGTGGGTGATGGACGCGCCCGCCGACGCGATCGAGACCTACCGGTTATTGCGGTCGCTCGCCGGCGCGGCAGCCGTTCCCGCGGATGCGTTCGTCGAGGGCGTCGAGGTGCGGGGCGCACGGCGTCTGACCGCCAATGAAATCGTCGCGCGACACCAGGCATTTGCGAGGCGACAGGCGGCGCTCGTCACGCGCACGATCTCGACGGGTGTGCTTACCCTCACGTTCGAGGCGCCGGGCTTTCCCGCGCCAATCACCATCTCCTCCGACACGGTCATCTACACGGCACCCGGGGTGACGGATCTGGAGCAGCGCGCAATCCGAGTGAACGGCATCGAGTTCAAGGGAAGCGCCGTTCCGAGGTTACCCCTGCTCGAGCCGGAGCGGGTGGCCGCGCCGCCGCTCGCGATAAACCTGACCAGCGTCTACACGTACCGTCTCCTGGGCGAGGAGGTTGTCGACCGGATGCGTTGTTACGTCGTGGCGTTCGAGCCGCTCGATTCAGCCGTGACACTCTTTCGCGGACGCGCGTGGATTGCCATGGACACGTTCGCCATGGTGCGAGTCGCGGCTACGCAGACCGCCTTGCGTGGGCCCATCGTGTCGTCAGAACAGGTGGATAGTTTCCGCACTGGTCCACACGGGATGTGGCTGCTCGCGCGGTCGGACGTGCGGCAGATCTATGAAGGGGCGGCGCACCGCACGCCGATCCATCGCCTGCTCACCATCAAATCGCACGAGATCGACCCGCCGCAATTCGACGCGCGCCTCCGAGACGCGCATGCATCCTCGTCCGTGATGCTGCGCGACACGCCTGACGGCTACCGGTATCTGAAGCGGGTGGGTACCAAGGAAGATGCGGCGACGCCCGTGCGAGTTGCTGTAGCAGAACGCTCCACTCGCGTGCGCACGCTCGCGGGCGGCGTCATCATCGATCCAAACATCAGTGTGCCGCTGCCGTTCGCCGGCGTCAGTTACGTCGACTTCGATCTGTTCGGCACAGGCGCGCAGGTGAACGCGTTCTTCGGCGGCACGTACGCGCAGCTCGCATTGTCGGCGCCGTCCCTTGGCCACACCCGCTGGCAACTCGCCGGGCGCGCCTTCGGAATCGCGTCGTCGTACAACGACCGTGCGTTCCAGCACGGGCGTGAGATCTATGAGGAGAACCTCAAGCAGCGTCCTGCGCATGCGTCGGTCTGGCTGCTGCACCCGATCACACCGAGACTGACGATCCGGACCGCTTACGAATTCGATTACACGAGGCTCTCCGCGGCGGACGAGACCTCCCCGTCGTTCGTCGTACCGGCCAATCAGGTCGTGCACGGCGCGCGCGTTGCTCTCGAAGGCCAGCGAGGAGGATGGGCTGGATCGATCTGGTGGAACCCGGCACGCCGCGCCGGGTGGCGGATGTGGGGACGAACGGCGGATGGCTATGCCGCGGAGACCGCCACGTTTCAGAGGTATGGGGGCGGCGTTTCCCGATCCACCGCGATCCGTCCAACGCTCGTCACGCGCGTCGAGGCGACCTTCATGGCGGGGCAGGACCTCGATCGGTTCAGCCAATACACATTCGGTACGTTCGACAACCGGTTGCATGGGTACCCAGCGGCTCTTGTGCGATACGATCGCGGCGGCGTTGCGCGCGGATCCGTTGCGTGGTCCGTCAGCAGGTTTGTCAGGCTCGACGGTTTTCTCGACTCGGCGGTTGTGCGAGATCGTGGTTACGGCCGCTCGTACCGGAATTACACTGGCATCGGCGGCGCGCTGGAAGCGCCCGCGCCGTTCGGTATTCTTGGCGCCATCGAGTGGGGGTATGGCTTCCGCGGCCTCAACGCGGACGGTACGCAGGGCACTCACGTGATCCGGGTGAGTGCCTACAAGGTGTTCTAGGCCACACGTAACGAATCACCGGGGTGAGACGAGGGAGGGCGCGATGTCTCGAGTGAGCATGGCGGCTGCGGTTCTGGTGGTATCGACTGCTCTGCTCAGCGCGCAGCAGGTATTCCGCAGCGGCGTCGACCTCGTTCACTTTGGTGTCGTCGTCACCGACAAGAGTGGCGCTCCGATCCTCAACCTCAGCGAGGCGGACTTCGAGATTCTCGAAGACGGCAAGCGGCAGGCGGTCAAGTTCTTCGCCGGTGGTGAGCCTGAGAGCGCCCCGCCGCTGCACCTTGGCTTCATGATCGACAACAGCGGCAGCATGCTGGAAGACATCAAGGATGTGCAGACCGCCGCGATCAAGTTCCTCAACACGGTCGACAACATTCTCGACGTCACGTTGACTGACTTCGACATCGAGGTGCGCGTGGCGCGCTTTGGTCTCGATGATTACCCGCGTCTCATCGAACGGATCCGCTCGCGCAAGCCTGATGGCTACACCGCGCTGTATGACGCCCTGGGCGTCTATCTGAATGGCGCGTACTCACAGACCGGAGACAAGATCCTCGTTCTCTACACGGATGGCGGCGACACGCGGAGTGCGATGACCCAGGGAGAGCTGCTCGACCTGCTGAAGGCGTCCGACGTCACGGTGTACTCGATTGGTTATCTGCAGCATCAGGGCAGCGGCCGCCACGAACAGCAGCAGATCCTGACGCGGTTCGCGTCCACGACCGGTGGCCAGGCGTTCTTCCCCACTTCGCTCAAGGAACTCGAGGGCATGTACGAGAGGATCCTTCGCGAGATCTCCGGCCGCTACAGCATCGGCTACGTGTCGTCCAACGCGAAGCTGGACGGCGCCTGGCGCGTCGTCAAAGTGCGGCTCGTCGACAAACCGGAGTTCAAGAACGCGAAGATCCGCACCCGCAGCGGCTATTACGCCCCGTACAAGCCGGCGACTCAGAAATAGGCGATCCCATCGACCGATCTGCCGATCGACCGATCGGCCGATTGCCTGTGGTACGATCGGGGATTGCGGTCCGCGTGCCGCGGCGCTCTGTACTCCCCTGCATGGCATCCAAATACGACCAGTTCAGGCTCGTGACGGAGTTCGAGCTTCGAGGCGATCAGGCTCGGGCGATCGATGAGCTCGTCGAGGGGCTGAACCGCGGCGACAAGGCGCAGGTGCTGCTGGGGGTGACCGGGTCGGGCAAGACGTTCACCATGGCGCAGTGCATCGCGCGGGTGAACCGCCCCACGCTGGTCATGGCGCACAACAAAACTCTGGCGGCACAGCTGTATCAGGAGTTCCGCCGCTTCTTCCCTGAAAACGCCGTCGAGTATTTCGTCAGCTACTACGACTACTACCAGCCCGAGGCCTACGTTCCCACGACCGACTCGTACATCGAGAAGGAAGCGACGATCAACGACGAGATCGACCGCATGCGCCTCTCCGCCACCCGGTCGCTTTTCGAGCGCCGGGACGTCATCATCGTCGCGAGCGTCTCATGCATCTACGGCCTCGGCTCACCCGAGGCGTATTACGGGATGATGCTGCCGCTCGAACGCGGTCAGCGGATCGATCGCGACAGGATCCTGCGCAAGCTGGTCGAGATCCAGTACGAGCGGAACGATCACGAGTTCGCGCGCGGGGTGTTCCGCGTCCGCGGCGACATCGTCGAAGTGTGTCCGTCGTACGAAGACACCGCGATCCGCATCGAGCTGTTCGGCGACGAGGTCGACGAGCTCGTCACCTTCGATCCGTTGACGGGAAAGACGCTCAAGCGGCACGACAAGGTTGCGATCTATCCGAAGACGCACTTCGTCACCTCTCGCGACCGCACGAAGCAGGCGGTCGAGACGATCAAAGAGGAGCTGAACTGGTACCGCTCGCAGCTGGAATCCGAGGGCAAGGTGCTCGAAGCGCACCGGCTGCACCAGCGGACGATGTTCGATCTCGAGATGATCAAGGAGATCGGCTACTGCCACGGGATCGAGAACTACGCCCGCCATCTCACCGGCCGTCAGCCCGGAGAGCCGCCGCCGACGCTGCTCGACTACCTGCCCGATGACGCCCTCATCGTCGTCGACGAGAGCCATCAGTCGGTGCCGCAGATCCGCGGGATGTATCACGGCGACCGATCGCGCAAGGAGGTGCTGGTCGCCTACGGGTTCCGCCTGCCGTCGGCGCTCGACAACCGCCCCCTGAACTTCGAGGAGTGGGAGGGGCGGGTGAAGCAGGTGGTCTTCGTCTCCGCAACCCCGAGCTGGGCTTCCCGCTTCCCGCGCGGAGGGCGTAACCGTCGAGTGCTGCCGTTCATCGAAAAGCCGCTCAAGAACGCCGCCCTCGAAGTGCAGGAGTACGTGCGGATGGTGGCCGCCACGTTCCATGGCATCTTCACCAGGCCGCGGTACCGGTACGACAT
>DATLLF010000209.1:0-45563 GCA_035537955.1 Vicinamibacterales bacterium
GTCCTCGTGCTCGAAATCGAAGGTCAGCATCTTGAAACCCTGGTCCCGCGGGGCCTGGCTGTTCGCGTACAGCTGCTTGAGACGCTTGCCAAGCTGGTAGGTGAACCAGACGTCGGTCCGGCAATCGCCCGGGGCTTCGGCGGCCTTGTAGTGGCTCTGGAGCATCCGCTGCGTGTTGGTGAACGTCCCCTCGGTTTCCGCAACCTGCGACGAGGGGAAGAACAACACTTCCGTCTTGATGCTCGCCGGGGCGATCTCGCCGTTCAGCACTTCCGGCGCCGTCTTCCACACGTTGGCCGTCTCGTGGATCCAGTTGTCCTTCACGACGAGCCATTCGAGCTTGTGCATCGCCGCGCGTTCGAGCTTCGCGTTGAGCGACGTCGCCGGGTTCTGGCCGATGACCATCATCCCCCTGACCTTGCCTTCGTTCATGGCCACGAACATCGGCAGGTGCGAATGGTCGCCGAAAATCTTCGGATGCCACTCGTACCCGAACTGGTTCTCGGGCGTCGCGGCATCGCCGTACATGGACTTGAGGTACGACACCATGAACTTGGGCATGTTGCCCCAGTACCCGGTGGGCACCGTCTCCGCCTTCAGATAGTCGGCCAGCGTCTCGTGCTTCTTGAGCGCCGTGGGATGCGCCATGTATCCGTGGATCGAGTGATACAGCGTCGGCACGTCGGTGGATCCCTGGATCGACGCGTGGCCGCGCAGCGCCATGATCCCGGCGCCCGGACGCCCGAAGTTGCCGAGCAGCAACTGCAGCAGCGCGCAGCAGCCGATGATCTGGGGACCGTTCGTGTGCTGCGTCCACGCGACCGCGTAGGCAAAGGATGTCGTTCGGTCGGCTCCGGAGTTCTCGAGGATGGTCTGCGCCACCTTGAGGAAGGTGTCGCGCGGGCAGCCAGTCGCACGCTCGACCATTTCGGGGGTGTAACGGCTGAAGTGACGCTTGACGATCTGGAACACGCACCGCGGATCCTGCAGCGTCGGATCCTGCCGCGGCCGCGGCTTGACGAGCGAGTGGACGAGGGCGTCGAAGGGCGGGCCCGACCGCTGACCGCCCCCCTGCGCTTCGGTTCCTGACTTCGTCCCCGGCGTTTCACCCGACTGGGCGGTGCTGGCGACTCGCCCCTGGTCGCCGACACGCGTGCCCGCGTACTGCCAACTGTTGTTCTCGTACTGCTGGCTGAAACCGTTGTACGGCCACTCCGCGGCGCCCGCCTTGTACTCCATCAGCCCCGAGAACACACCGTCGTTGTCTTCGGCGTCGCGGTAGTTCTCGTCGACGATCGTCGAGGCGTTCGTGTACGTGCCGACCCAGGTTTTGAAGAACGGATCGCTGTTCCAGCGTTCGTGGTTGATGACGTAGGTGATGAGCCCGCCGAGAAATGCGATGTCGGACCCGGCGCGGACCGGTGCGTAGATATCGGCGACGGCGCTCGTTCTGGTGAAGCGCGGATCGACGTGGATCAGTTTCGCCCCATGTTCGACCTTCGCTGCCATGGGCCAGCGAAACGCGACCGGGTGGTTCTCGGCCATGTTCGAGCCCATGACCACCACGCAGTCGGAATCGCGCATGCTCCGCGGATACATCGTCGCGGCGCCGCGCCCGAGCCGTGTCCCCAGACCGGGGACGCTGCTGCTATGTCATATCCGCGCCTGGTTCTCGATGGGGACGATGCCGAGACCGCGCATGAGTTTCTGCTGAATGTGGTTCCACTCGATATCGAGCGTCGCGCCCCCGAGCGAGAAGATCGCGGTCGTCGCGTTCACGAGCTTGCCGTTTGACAGTCGTTCGAGGAACGTCTCGTCGCGCGTCTTCTTCACCAGCTCGGCGACCCGATCCATCGCGCGGTTCAGATCCCAGACCTCCCATTCCGTCGCGCCGGGTGCGCGGTGGAGTACCTGCGTGGGCCGATTCGGGTTGATGTGGAGCTGGAACGTCGCTGCCCCTTTCGGACACAGCGTGCCTTCGTTGTGAGGGCTGCGAGGATCTCCCTCGATGTTGACGATCTTGCCGTCGACGGTGTGGATGAGGGTCGCACAGCCGACGGAGCAGAATGGGCAGACGCTCGGGGTGATCCTGGCGTCCTTGATGCGCAGTTGCTGGGCTTTCGCGATGACGGGCGCGAGATCGACGCCGGAGGCGATCAGGCCGCCGAGCGCCGTGCCCGCGCCGCCGGCCACCGAGAGACGAAGGAGATCACGGCGCGACAGCTCCATGGGTCACTCCACTCGGATGCGCGGTGCGCTCGGGACTATCAGGAACCGTATGGTTTGACAACACGCCTGCGCCTGTTTCATTCGGTGCTGACGGAGAACGTGGCGCATCCGTGGTCCCGGCGCATGTTGCGGCTCGAAGGCTATCGCCAAGCACGACGCGTACCTGTCGTCGCCCGGGGCGGGAAGCTTGCCGCGCCAAAGCCCTGGCGAAGGGGAAAGGCGAGGCAGGCTGGCGTGGTAGCGAGCGCCAGGGTGTCTCGTGGCCTTTTCCCCTCAGCCATACGGTATTCGCGTTGCATTCGGGCGCGCCGAAAGGCAGGCGTCATGCGCAGTTCTCGAAGCGTCGGGATCGGCCTCGCATTCCTCTTTTTCACCGTCGCTCAAGCCCAGGCTCAGGTTCAAATCAAGGTCAACGAGGACGTGAACTTCAAGTTCGGCGTACTCGGCCAGGTCCAGGCGGACTGGCTCGAGGACCCCGTCGAAGACGACACGCAGCAGAACCTCTTCATCAGGCGGATCCGGCTCCTGTTCGGCGGGCAGGTGGCGAAGAACGTCACGTTCTTCATAGAGACGGACGCGCCGAATCTCGGCAGGACGGTCAACGGCGTGAAGAATATCAGCCCGGGCGTCGTGGTCCAGGACGCGTACGGTGAGTTCAAAGTGCACGACGGGATAGCGATCGACGCCGGCTTGATGTTCGTCCCCTTCTCGCGCAACTTCCTCCAGAGCGCAGCGACGCTGCTGCCGATCGACTACGGTGCGTACACGTACAGCCTGTCCGGGCCGACCCAATCGGCGATTGGCCGTGACACAGGCGTACAGGCGAAGGGCTACTTTCTGAAGAACCGGCTCGAATATCGCCTCGGCGCCTTTCAGGGCGCGCGCGACGCGCGCTCACAGCGCTCGTTCCGCTACACAGGACGCGTGCAGGCGCAGCTGCTCGACCCCGAGCCGGTCGGCTTTTTCTATTCAGGGACCTCCCTCGGCGCGCGTAAGGTGGCTGCGGTCGGCGCGGCGTTCGACAAGCAGGACGACTACACCGCTTTCGACGTGGACGGATTCCTCGACTATCCACTGGGGCCCGGTGCGCTGACCACCCAGCTTTCCTATCAGCGACTCGATGGAGACGTCACCTTCACGACGCTGCCGAAGCAGGACGTCGTGCTGTTCGAGCTTGGCTACCTGCTGCGCGAGCTGAAGCTCACACCGGTGCTGCAGTTCACGCGCCGCGGTATCGTCGATGCGACCTCCGGTGACGAGACGCGGTGGTCCGCCGGGTTGAATTACTGGTGGGCAGGGCACAACGCCAACATCAAGGGCGCTTACGGGCGGATCGAGCCGCGCGGGCTGAAAGATCAGAACGAGTTCACGATCCAGTTCCAGTTTTTCTATTACTGATGACCGTGCCCGTCGCCCTGATCCGGCGCTCGAGCTAGCAGCGAGTAGCCGCCGCCGAGGATCCGCCGGCTGTCTTTTTCCTGCGCGAACGCGACGACTCGGATGTTCACGGTTTTCCAGGTGGAATCGATCGCCACGTCGGCGGTCGCCGCCGCGGTCTCGGCCTCTGCGTCGATCTGACCGACAACCGTCAACGATCGCACGACGGCGCTATGCGAGAGGGTGCGTCCGCCATTCTCGCCCCGCTTCACGCGGCTGTTCAGACCATCCTCGGTCACAGCGACGATGATCTCCGCCGCCTGATGTGACCGGGCGTTCGCGGGGACGTCCACGCGGACGTCGACTCGCGCGCGCCCTTCGCGATCCGGCATTGCCCGCACGGTGACGATCGCCTTCGGTCGCGCCGCTGCCTGAAGGATCGCCCGGCGCACCGCGTTGTTGTCGCTGCCGACCGCCTCGAAGACACCATCGACGACGAGCTGCGGCGTGTAGATCCGATCCGACTTGAAGACGGCATCGTCGTAACGGGACTGCCGCGCCGAGAAGAGCGAAGATGAGAACGGATCGCGCCAGCCCAGGCCGTCCCAGTAGTCCACGTGATTGCCGAGGCCGATGACCTCGACGCCTTTGACCGGCTGAGTGTCGATGAGCCGCCGCAAAAGATCATCAGCCGGGGGGCAACTGGAGCACCCCTCAGACGTGAACAGCTCCGCGATGACCACCGTCCGTGCCTCGGAGTGTCTCGACGCCGAAACTCCGCTGCCGGTGAGCACGGCTGCGGCGACGAGTGTCCCGATTGCGCGGCGGATCGCCATGTCTGTCTAAACCATAACCTGTCACGAAAATTCCCGCTCTCACGCCGCCGAACCCAGGTGTCCATTGCCGCGCCACTCAGGTGCGGCCAGGTACGGAGTAAGATGCCGCGCATGCGCAGTCTCATGCGGATCGTCGCGGCGGCCGCCGTCCTCGCCTCCTCCAGCCACGTGCTGACGCAGTCGCCGGGAGATCCAATCGCGACTCGATCGCGTCAACTGCACGAGCGCGCGATCGTCGTGGATACCCACATCGATACGACGCAGCGGCTCGTCTTCGATCCGAAGTTCGATCTTGCTACCCGACATACCGACGGCAACATCGACCTGCCCCGGATCAAGGACGGCGGGCTCGACGCGGCGTTCTTCTCGATCTGGGTGCCGGGCGACGTCACCGGGCCGACGGCGGTCAAGCGCGCCATGGATCAGATCGATGCCGTGCGCGAGGCGGTTCGGACGCATCCGGCGGCGATGGTGCTGGCAACCACCGCAGCCGACGTCCGTGGCGCCGCTGCCGCGCACAAGTTCGCCGCGTTGATGGGAGTGGAAGGCGGCCACATGATCGACGACGACATGCGGCTGCTGCGCAGTTACGCGGCGCTCGGCGTCCGTTACATGACGCTGACGCATTTCAGGAACAACAACTGGGCGGATTCGTCCACCGACAAGCCCGTGCACAATGGCCTGACCCCGTTCGGCAAGGACGTGGTGCGTGAGATGAACCGCCTCGGCATGATGGTCGACATCTCCCACGTTGCCGACAAGACGTTCTACGACGTTCTGGCGACGACCACCGCTCCCGTGATCGCCTCTCATTCCTCGTGTCGCGCGATCGCGAATCACCCGCGTAACATGACCGACGACATGCTGCGTGCGCTCGCGAAGAACGGCGGCGTGGTGATGATCAACTATCACGCCGGATTCCTGAGCGAGGAGTTCCGTGTCGCCTCGGAAAAGCTGCACGGAGATATCGTCACTGCGATGGACGCCGTTTCGAAGAAGTGCGGCGGCGACGAAGCGTGTTCGACGATGGAGAGCGAGCGGATGGATCACGAGGCGATGGCGAGCGGACAGCTTCCCAGGGTGTCGTGGGAGAAGGTCCTGGAGCACATCGACCATGCGGTGCAGGTCGCTGGGGCCGACCACGTCGGGCTCGGTTCCGATTTCGACGGCGCCACGATGCCACTCGGACTGGAAGACGCGACGAAGCTGCCGAAGATCACCGACGCGCTGCTGAAGAAGGGCTACAGCGAAGCGGACGTCGAAAAAATCCTCGGCGGCAATATCCTGCGGGTCATGGAAGCCGTCGAGCGAGCGAGGACTCACTAGTCGAATCCAGGGACACCGTGTCGGTGGGTCCGGGCGGCGGTTCGATCCGGAAGATGAGGCTGGCAGTCCCAAGACGAATCTCGTCGCCATCCGACAGGCGAGTCGAGGTGATGCGCTCGCGCTGCAGGTATGTGCCGTTCTTGCTTCCGAGGTCTTCGAGTGTCGCCTCGCCGTTGGCGACCAGGATGCGCGCGTGATGCCTGGAAACACCCGTGGCCTCGCACTGGACGGCTGCGTCGGGCGCGCGCCCGATGACGTTGGCGCCCTCCAGCAGAACCGAGCGGCGGTTCTCGTATACGACGCACGCTCTTGCCGCGGGTGGCCCTGCCGCCCCTTCCACGACGAGGCCGACGAAGCGATATCCGAAACGATAGACCGTTCGCAGAAACGCAGGCTCGGTCGCCGAGTCCTCCAGCGCGCGTCGGATCTCGGCGGCGAGTCCGGCGAGGTTCGTCTCCTCCACGAACGTCGACGGCCAGAGTCGCTCCAGCAACTCGGCTTTCGATACTGCGCGGCGGCGGTTCTCGATGAGGACAGCCAGCAGCTGAAAAGCTTTCGGGGAAAGGTGGATCTCCGCACCGTCACCGAGGAGTTGGCGCGTGTCGCAGTCGAGCAGGAACCGGCCGAAGCGGTACGACACGTCCAGCATTGTAGCGGTTCCGCGCTGTTGCTCTATGACGCCTCGCTATAATGACGCCGGTCGCTATGGTTCTGTCCGTCGGGGATCACGTCGGCCGCTTCGAGATCCTCGGTTCGCTCGGGGCCGGGGGCATGGGAGAGGTCTACCGCGCCCGCGACGATCAACTGAAGCGGGACGTCGCGATCAAAGTCCTGCCGGCCGCGTTTTCAGATGACGCGGGGCGCAGGCGGCGATTCGAGCAGGAGGCACGGGCTGCCGGCGCCCTCAATCATCCCAACATCCTGGCGGTGTACGACGTTGGCGTCGAGCGCGGCTCCTCGTACATCGTCACCGAAGTTCTCGAAGGCGAAACGCTCCGGGATCGGATGGGCGGGCGGCCGCTGCCGCCGACCAGGGCGCTTGAATACGCCCGCCAGATCGCGACCGGCCTCGCCGCCGCCCACGACCGCGGCGTCGTCCATCGAGACATCAAGCCCGGCAACCTCTTCATCACGACCGACGGCCGCATCAAGATCCTCGATTTCGGCCTCGCGAAGCTGACCGGCGCCGATGCCTCGCTCAACACCGAAACCGTCTCTCTCAACGAGAGCATGCACACGGTGATGGGTACGGTCGCGTACATGGCGCCGGAGCTGGCACGCGGCCTGCGCGTAGACCATCGCGCCGACATCTTCAGCTTCGGGATCGTCCTCTACGAGATGCTGGCGGGATTTCCGCCGTTTCAGCGCGTGAGCGTGGGCGAGACGCTCAACGCGATCATCCACGACGAACCGGAGGCGCTGCCGTCGAGCGCCGCCGCAATTCCCGCACTAGAACGCGTCGTCCGGCACTGCCTGGAAAAACAGCCCGAACAGCGATTCCAGAACTTTCACGACCTCTTGTTCCATCTCGACACCCTGCCGCACGAAGCGGGTTCGCCGAGAGCCGGTCCGCGGCGTGCGATCCTCACCGGCGCTGGTTTCCTCGCGCTTGCGGCCGCCATTGTGTTGGGCGTGTGGTTGCGCGGGTCGCTGTTCTCAGGGACGCCGTCGACCGTGGCTCATCGCGCGAGGGCAATGACCGACTTCATCGGTCTCGAGGAATATCCGGCGATCTCTCCTGACGGCAACATGGTGGCGTTCACCGCGGCGCAGGGCGGGCACCGTCAGGTCTTCATCCGTTTCGTCAATATCGGTCCCGCCCGCGCCGTTACGAGTGACGACGCCGATCATCAACTGCCGCGATGGGAACCGGACGGAAGCTCGCTCGTGTACTTTTCACCCGCCGCGCCCGGCGAGGTGCAGGGCGCGATCTACCGGATCCCGACGCTCGCAGGATCCGTGCAGCGCGTCACCAGCAGCATCGGCGGCGGCGATGTGAGCCGCAGCGGCCGGCTCGCGTGCTTCAGGCTCGAGGGCGACCGCATTCAGCTGGTGACAGCCACGCTCGAGGGTTCCGACGTTCGCGTCGTGACGACGCTCGAGACGCGGCACTACCAGTATCCGCGCTGGTCACCCGACCACCAGTGGATTGCTTATCAGGCAGGCGACGGTTTCCGTTGGGACGTCTACGTTATCGCTGCAGGCGGCGGCACGAAACCGGTGCTTCTGACCGACGACAACCGATTCGTCGCGGGTGTCGCATGGCTTCCGGACAGCAGCGGCATCGTGTTCGCTTCGAGTCGCGGATCGACGCAGGCGTACTCGCCGCCGCTGGCGTTGTGGGAAGTGCCGGTGAAGGGCCGTCGACCGCCACGGCAGCTCACACCCGCTGAAGTGTCCTACGAACAGCCTGACGTCCATGCCAGCGGTGTCATATCCGTTGCGCGGCTGCGAATGGGATCCGACATCTGGCGATATGCGTTCGACCGGGGTGAAGACCTGCAGCGTGAGCAACAGGTCACACGGCAGACGCTGCAGGTCCTGACGCCCACGGCGGCGCCCGACGGCGATCGCATCGCATATCTCTCCGATAGCGGCGGCCACTCGAACGTCTGGTTGATGTCGGCAAAGGGACCGCCGCGACAGATCACGTTCGAAGACGATCCCGCCGTGGCGATTGGCATTCCCAACTGGTCGCCGGACGGGGAATGGATCGCGTTCGTGTCCACGAAGGGCAACGCCCGGTTCATGTTCGGCCTCTGGCTCGTCAGGCCGGACGGCAGCGAACTGCACCAGCTGGTACCCCACGGGCTGGGCATGGCGTGGTCGCCCGACGGGCGCGAGATCTACTTCATCGAGTCGTCATCGAGCCCGATCAAGAAGATCGCGCTGAGCGGTGGAGCGCCCGTGATCGTACGGCCGGAGCCTGTGCGCAACATCATCGGCGTCCATGGAGCCACGGTGTACTTCCTCGTGGAGCACGCGCTCATGGATGGCCGGCCGGAGTTCGAGATTCGCGCCGCCCCGCTCGGCGGCGGTCCGGCACGTACGATCAAGACGATCGGGGCGTCGCGCGTCGCTTCGTGGCAGGTTCCCTTCAACCCGTCGCTTTCACCCGATGGCAAGTGGCTCGCCATGCCGCTGCTCGACGGATTGACGACCAACATCTGGGCGCTCTCCACTGAAAACGGGGCATGGCAGCAGGTGACGAACTTCGGCGATCGCACCATCGTGATCGCGCGCCGAGTCTCGTGGTCCGCCGACGGACGGTCGATCTTCGCTGCGGTCAGCGAAGGTGATGCCGACATCTGGCTTCTCGATGGATTGATCGAACGCGCCAGACAGTGAGAGGCTGCTACGAACTGGCGCGTTCGAGCAGGACGGATCATGGAGGACTCAGCGCAGCGCGTGATTCAGGACGAAGCGCGCCACCTGCCGACCGACGCGGGCGCCGACTTCGTCGGACGTGCGATAGTGGATCCCCGAATAGACGCGCGCATCGATCACTTCGTCGATGCCTTCGCTGAACGATGACCAGTTCCGCGGGAACGTCGGGTTCGTCGGGCTGAGCGCGATGATCGGCATGCCGGGGTTGTCGCCGAACAGGAACGCGAGCATCATGCCCATCGCGCTGCTGTTCGTTGTATGTCCGGAGGTGTACTCGGGATGTGCAGGTGTCGGAAACAGCGGCTGCCAGTTCGAATCACCAAGCGTGGCATCGTTGCCATCGAATTCGCCGTTCCGGATGGCCGCCATCGGCCGCCAGAAGTTGTAGGTGTATTTCGCGTCCCAGCACGCGATCCCCGCGTCAGAGGCCGCGAGGTAGACGAGCGCGAAGGCCCTTGCGGTGTCCGACGGGTCGAGACCACGCGATTCGATTACCTGGCGGGCGACATGGTTCCAGATAGCCGACGGAGTCGCGAGCCAGAATCGCCCGATCTCGGTCTGGTCGCGCGTCCGCGTCGTGCTGTTCGCCGCACCGATCTCCTTGATTTCGTTGTAATCACGCGCGTACCGTCCGCTCGTGAGCGACGGCGGTTCGTCGGGGCGGAACTGCGACCCGCTCCGCAGCACCCACGGAGTCACGCTGCCCCACCCGGCGAGCAGCGCCGGAGTGGACCCGATCGCGACCCACACGCCGGGCATGCCACTACCGGGCGCCGCGTAGGCGAACTGCGCCTGTGCGGCGCCATCGTTCGCGCGCGAGGCGAGGATCGCCGCGGCGACGCTTTCTCCCCAGCCGATGCCGGGATCCGCTTCGGTCAAGCCGTAGGTGGCGAGCGAGGCGACGCGCGCCGCATCCAGACCAAGCGGTCCTGGCGCCTGCGCCGGAAAGAGCGTCACCAGCACACGATGCGCGGCGGCGATCGCTGCCGCTTCCGGCGACGCGCCCGCCGGCGCCGGCCCGTGCGTCAGATAGGTGTCGTGTCTGCCGCTGATGCCATTCACCGCATCATGTACCGCGACCTGCACGATCGTCATGCTTCGTGACTGTGGCAGCGGTCCCTGGTTGGCCATAACGGTTGCGGTGATCGCGATCTGGTTCCACGCCAGCACCGCGTCCTCGACATAGAGCGCACGGGGCACCAGCGACCAGCCGGCCATCACTGCCGCGGTCACGATCAGCGCACGACGCGTTTGAAACGTTGTCGACCCCACCCGGATTCGGTTGAACATTCGAACCTCCTAAGCGGTGGAGGATAGAAACCTGGCGCCTCCTCGGTCCTGAGGAACTCATGGGAATTCGATGGTTACAGCGCGGTACGCGTATCCATGGAATTGCCATGGTTTTCACAGGACTCCGTTCCCCGGTGGTGCTCTGGTGGTGTTTCTTGCTCCGGTTCTGCGAGTAGAGTGCACGCCTTCACGGGCACGATCCGCCTCCGCTCGTCAGGCCCTGGGCGCGGACCGTGGCGCGGTGATGACGCTTGTCTTGCGGCAGGGCGGCGTTCTCATCGTCGCCGGAACGTGTCTCGGGCTCGTGGCGGCCGTGCCTCTCGTGCGACTGGTGGCGGCAATGCTGTTCGATGTTCACCCGCTCGATCCAGGGGTCTTCACCGTCGTGGCCATCCTGATCATCGGTATTGCAATGCTGGCGACGTTCGTTCCGGCACGGCGGGCGAGCCGTGTCGATCCGATGGTGGCGCTGAAGGCGGAGTGAACCGAGCGCGGCGTGCAGCCGATGATGTACGCGGCCGCGGCGCTGTTCGTGGTCTATTTCAGCTCGACGTAGTCCTCCGCGATCGTCTGATCGGTCCGGGCACCGAGACGCTCCAGCAGCTCGCTGATGATGGCCGACTTGTCCTGCGCATCGCGGCGCGACCAGGTGCGCGACTTCACCTCGAGGAAGTAGCCGTCGGTCGGCGGATTCAGCAGCCGATCGAGATGGACGTAGAACTGAACGCCGCGGAAGCCGACGAGCCAGCGGCGCCGGTCCTTTTCGACCTCGCGCTCGCGGGAGGGCTTGAAGTACTCGCGGTAGAAGCGAGTCGAGTGCGTCGCCGGCGCCAGGAATCGTGAGCGGAACAGCAGCACCGATCCGAAGGCCGCCTCGTGGGAAAGGCCCGTCAAGGTGAGCCGCGCCCGTACAGTGGTGACGGTCCCGCGCTCGTCGAGAGCGGCATCCTCGCGATAGCGCAAGCGCCCCTGATCGGGGTCATCGAAGAAGAAATAGGTATCGAACTGGTGATAGTGCACGCTGCGCATCACCGTCATCTCGTCACTCGCGAGCCCGCGCAGCACGGCGTCTGCCGATTCCACGCGTGCCTTCACCTGGACTTCGAAGCTCTCCTCTTCGGTGGCGCCGCCGATGGCGATGAGCTTCTGCAGGACGCTCTGCTCGCGGTGAATCAGGAATGTATCCACGCGGTGCGCGATGTCGCCGGCCGCCGACCGCAGCTCGCCTTCGTCGAGCGTGAGAAGCTGGCGATCGCGCATCACCCAGCGGCCGTTGCACATCACATCGACGACGTCTGAGGATTTGGCTGCGTAGACGAGCTGTGCGTAGACAGCGTTCGCGTCGCGGCCGAAGCGGGGCACGTTGTGTGTGCGATCGAGGTCGACGACGATCAGGTCGGCACGTTTGCCGAGCTCGAGCGAGCCGGTGATCGTGTCGCAGTGCAGCGCGCGTGCGCCGGTCCGCGTTGCCATCGCGACCGCGTCGCGGGCGGGGAGCGCGGTGGGGTCGCCGCTGATGCCTTTCGCGAGCAGCGCCGCCAGCCGCATCTCCTCGAACATATCGAGGTCGTTGTTGGACGCCGTGCCGTCCGTCCCGATACCCACCGCGGCGCCGGCGGCGAGCATCCTGACGGCCGGAGCCACGCCGGACCCCAGCTTCAGATTGCTCGTCGGATTGTGCGCGATCCCGGCGCCGGCATCGGCGAGTGTGCGGATCTCGCCATCATCCACGTGGACGCAATGGGCGGCGAGCACGCGCGCGTCGAACAGCCGCTGCTTCTTCACCCACGGTATCACCGGCATCCCGTGCTCGCGCCGTGACTGCTCCACTTCGAAAGATGTTTCCGCGAGGTGCGTGTGAAGAGGCACGTCGAACTCGCACGCGAGCTCCGCGCAGGAGCGCAGGATCTCGGTCGTGCAGGTGTACGGCGCGTGCGGCGCCACCGCCGGCACGATCAGCTCGTGCCCTTTCCATCGCGCGATGAAGTCGCGCGCGCGTGCGAGGGCATCCTCGAAGCTGGTCGCGTCGGGCGAGGGGAACTTGAGCACTGTCTGCGCGCAAAGCGCACGGAGGCCAGCGGCGGCTGCCGCTTCCGCAACCGACTCCTCGAAGTAATACATGTCGGCGAAACACGTCGTGCCGGAGCGGATCATCTCCGCACAGGCGAGCTTCGTGCCGAGCGCGACGAAGTCGGGACGCACGAACTCGCGCTCGACAGGCATCATGTATCCCATGAGCCACACGTCGAGGCGGAGATCGTCGGCCAGTCCGCGCAGCAGCGTCATGGGTGCGTGGGTATGTGCGTTGATCAGGCCGGGCATTACGACGCGGCCGCGACAGTCGATCGTCTCGCGCGCGTCGTATCGCGATTCGATGTCGCCGACCTCGAGGATGTCGCTCCCTGCTATAGCGACGGCGCCGGACCCGTGCACGCGGTATGCAGCGTCCATCGTCAGGACGCGCGCGTTCGTCAGCAGGACGTCGCAGCGGATGCGCATCTCCAAGCCAGTCTAGTGTCCCGAATCAGTGATACGCGACACAATTCGCGGGCGGCGCATCCCGGCTGGCGTCGTTGCTCATCGCTCACTGATGCCCGATAAGCTCGCTCCTCGCGCCTGGCCATCCGGGCGCGGCGCGCCGCGACTGATGTCACGTCTCACTGATCCGGGCACTGGCAGCGCGGTTGTGGGCGCCGGGCGGGACGTGTGGTCAGCCGATGCGCCGCACGGTGCCCACGGCGTGGCGCGCACCGGCCGCATCATCCGGCACCACGGCGTAGGCGGTGCGGTTCTCGTAGTCGTGGACGGAGACGGTCAGGCCGTTGTTCCCGTCGCGCCACGACAGCATGGCTACACCGGTCCGCACTGGCGTGACCGTGGCCTGAAGCGTGGCGCCCCCGGCGTCGACTCCCGTCGAAATCGATGCCGCAGTCGATGAGTGGTATTGCACGCGCAGGGGTGCGCCGTCGATGCGGCTCTCGTAGGTGCGGCCAGGCGCTGGATCGGGCGCCTGCTCGTCGCTCTGCAGCGACTCCCACGCCCAGCGCCCGAAGAAGCCGACCGATGTCCCCCCGTGCGACGTCAGGATGTCGGCCGCACGGTGACGCTGGTCCGCGGATTTCACCCGGACCATCACCACGAACCGCCCGGCGCGAACGTCCTCGACGTGATGCTTCAGATGTCCGTACTCCTCGGCCGATGCGGCCGTCCGCACGAGCGCGCGTTGAAACTGGGCGAAGAAGCCGTGGCCGGTGCCCGTCGGATCGAGCCGCTGCACGTCCGCTTCGCCGTGCAGGACGTCCATGCCGTCCCGCTCGAACCCCGCCTGGAGGAGCGCCTGGATCGCGGCCTGCGCCTCGGGCGCCGTCTGGATCGTGCCGACCACGCGGTTGGTCGGATAGGGAACGAATGCGCCGCGTTCAGACATCTCCGACTTCATACATCCTCCAGTGACCTGCGCGGGGCGACGGCCATCCTCGGCAGCGATACTGACGCCACCCGAGGGCGGATGCAAACAGGGAGCCTGTGGCATCCGCGGCCGCGGGTCGACCCCGTTGCTGCTGCCGAGTTTACGATCAGGCGACCTCCGCGGCCACCTGCTTGACGGCTTCGATCTAGATCTCGATGTCGATCCGGTCTCCGACGACGAAACCGCCTGTCTCGAGCGCCTGGTTCCACGTGAGACCGAAATCCTTGCGATCGATCGACGTTTTCGCGGTGAATGCCGCGCGCTCGTTGCCCCACGGATCTTTCACCGCTCCGAGCCGCTCGACGTCCAGCACGGCGTCGCGTGTCACACCCTTGATCGTCAGGGCTCCCCGGAGGCGGAGCCGGTCCTTCGAAACCGATTCCACCGCCGTCGTCTTGAACGTGAGCTCCGGAAAGTTCGCCGTATCGAGGAAGTCGGCGGATTCCAGGTGCGCGTCGCGGTCGGCAACACCCGTGTCGATGCTCGCGGCGTCGATGACGACGTTGACGGATGCACGCGACAGGTCGCCCTCAGGCGCGACGAGCGTGCCGGCCCAGCGGCTGAACTGCCCGCGGACCTTCGCGATCACGAGGTGCCTGACAGAGAAGTGAATGCCCGAATGGCTGCTGTCGATCTCCCAACGTTCCGTGTTCATGATGCTCTCCAGTGTCTGCGCCCGATCATCCGGGCTGAACCCTTGGATCGCAACTCTATTGCCACGCTGTTGATGCTTTGTTTGCAATTACTTACACGGACACTCACAACTCCTGTCATCTCAATATGATAGCGCTTCGTATCAATATGATAAGGTAGTCAAATGCAGGCAAACGAGCTGAATTTGAAGGAACTGCTGGACCTCGATCCGGCTGGCGGCATTCTGCGCTTCGCGAACGAGCGGGTCGTGCTGCTCGACGCCGTCGCCCTTGGTCTGCTGCGGCGTGAACTCATCGAGCTGCTCGGCACGGCGGGCGCCCGCGCCGTCCTCACGCGCTTCGGCTATGCGCACGGGTGGCGTACGGCCGACACGCTGCGTGGAGAATTTCCCTGGGACAGCGATGACGACTGGCGCAAGGCGGGCGGCCGGCTGCACACGCTGCAGGGGCTGGTTCGCGTGGAAGCACCTGGGCCCGAGGCAGCGGCAGACCCGACAGCGCTCGCCAATTCCATCTGGCACGACTCGTACGAGGCCGAGCAGCACCTGCTCCATCTCGGTCAGGCAGAGGAGCCCGTCTGCTGGACGCTGAGTGGATTTGCCAGCGGCTACCTCTCACGCGCCTACGGCCGCGAGATCTATTGCATCGAAGAGCGATGTCGCGGAAAAGGGGACGCCGTCTGTCGCCTGGTCGGGCGCGCCATCGAGGACTGGGGCGATGCCATTACCCCGCACCTCCCGTTCTACCAGAAGACGTGCCTCGATGCGACTCTCTCGCAGATCACCGGCGAGCTGAAACACGTGGAACGGAAGCTTCGCTCGCGCCGGCAGCAGCTCGGTGCCGCGGATGCACCGCGACCGCACGCGGCCGGCCTGGTCGTCGAAAGCGACGCCATGATCCGCGTGCTGGATATCGCGCGGCGTGTCGCGCAAGTGGACTCGACGGTGCTGCTCACCGGAGAGAGCGGCGTCGGCAAGGAGCGGATTGCCCGCTACATCCACCGGGAGTCGGCACGCACGGGTGGGCCGTTCGTGGCTATCAACTGCGCCGCCGTTCCTGAACACCTGCTCGAGTCGGAGCTGTTCGGGCACGCGAAGGGATCCTTCACGGGCGCCACGCAGGATCGCATCGGCCTGTTCGAAGCGGCCAACGGGGGCACCCTTCTGCTCGACGAGATCGGCGAGGTTCCGCCGGCCATGCAGGTGAAGCTGCTGCGCGTGCTGCAGGAACGCGAGATCCGGCGCGTTGGAGAGAACCGCAATCGTCGAGTGAACGTGCGCGTCATCGCCGCAACGAATCGGGATCTGCTTGCCGAGATCCGCGCTGCGCGCTTCCGCCAGGATCTTTTTTATCGGCTCCGCGTCGTCGAGATCGCCGTGCCGCCGCTGCGGGAACGGCGCGAAGACATCCTCGCGCTCGCCCGTTCGTTCGTCTCCGATGCCTCGGCGCGCATGGACCGGAACATCTGCGGATTCACGCCCGCCGCCGCGCAGCGGCTGCTCGGCTACGGATGGCCGGGCAACGTGCGCGAACTGGAGAATGTCGTGGAGCGCGCGGTTGTCCTGGCGCGGCGCAGCCGCATCGACCTCGAGGATCTGCCGCAGGAGATCGGTCTCGCTGTACCCGATCCTATCGACGCGAACGCGGTGCGTTCACTGGCCGACGTCGAACGCGATTACATCCTCTCTGTATTGCGCGCGGTCGGAGGCAATCGCGCGCAGGCGGCGGCGAAGCTCGGGATCGGACCGGCGACGCTCTATCGGAAGCTCAAGGAATTCGGCACGCCCGCGCCCGCCTGATCAGTGCGTGGCGCGCCGGCGATCATCGGTCCGCGGACGTGTTTGCAGCGTGAGCATCACACCGCCGCGGGTGGGCACCGGCACCATCGCGTACTCGGAACGGCCGTGTCGTCCGACCACCGTCCAGCCCGACGCGATGCCAAGCGCTGAGCCGAAAACGACGTCGCTCAGGAAGTGGCGGTTGTCACTGAGCCGTGAAGCGGCGACGTAGGACGCGATCACGAAGGTCGGCCACGCGCCGCGGTAACCCAGGTGACGCTCGAGCACCGACGCTGTGGCGAAGGCGGCCGATGCGTGCCCCGAGGGGAACGCGCAGCACTCACCTGTCGGACGATCCCGCTGAACCGCGTACTTGAACCCTTGCGTCAGTGTCTGCGACAGGACGAGTGCGCGCACCATATCGAAGCCCAGGTGCGAGACCTTATTGGTCCGACCTCCGGCTGTGGACGGCTTCATGGCATAGCGTCCGATGAGATAAAGGCCCGACGCCGTTCCGAGTTGCACGTAGAACGAGCCGAGATACTTGCCGGGCTTCAACCATCCAGCGCTGCCGGCATCGGCGTAGTGTTCCTGGATGTCGTCGTCGGCGATGTGTGCGAGCCCGGCTGCGCCCAGGCCAATCCCCAGGATCACCCAGGTGGATTTTCGCTGTGGAAACGCCTTGAAGTCCGCGGCGGTGCCGTAGACAAGTGCGCCAAATCCCGTGTGCTCTGGCTTCGGGTGCGTCGGAACGCTGGGCTGCTGAGTGTCGGGAGGATCCTGAATGTTCGACGCCACAGCCGGGAGATCTGGAGCCGCGACGACGTCGTTCGCCGGTCCACCAGCGCGGTCGATCGGGGCGACCGCGAACAGGGTCCTGTACGGCGCGGCCGTTTGCGCAGATGCGGGCCCAGCCGACCCGATAACGCAGCAACTCAAAACCCACAGCGCGATCACGCGTCTCATTCGATGGCTCCCGTGGAACATTTATTGATCGGTACGTGCAGGGACTTGCCCGAGAATAGTGCCCTCTCGAAGATGAACGGACGATGACTTCACCGCCTGGGTGGGCGGCTCGATGCCGGTTTCGTCGGGGGTCGCAGGAAGTGTAAGGCGGAAAGTGGTGCCTTCGGGGCCGGTCGACTCCACGACCAGCGATCCGCGATGCACTGCGGCAATCCATCGCGCGATCGTCAGCCCCAGCCCTGATCCTTCCGAGCGGCGGGAAGGATCGAGCTGCACGAATCGATCGAAGATGCGGGCGACATCCGCGGCAGCGATCCCGGGGCCGCCGTCGATCACCCGGATGCAGACGTCCTGTTCGGCGACCGCAAGATCGACGCGGACGATACCGTCCACAGGACTGTGCTGTACGGCGTTCTGCAGCAGGTTCACCAGCAGGCGTTGGATCAGCTCCTGATCGCCGCGAATCGCGACGTCGGAGGCGCCGGTGGTCGTGACCGCGACACGCCGCTCCGCGGCGAGCACGCTCACGCTCCGGCGGCACTCGTCGATTACGTCGTCGAGAAAGAAGTCGACCGGTCGCAGCGGATAGCCGCCGCCGTCGGCGCGCGCCAGGACGAGCATGTCTTCCACGAGCGTGCCCAGTCGGCGCGATTGCGCCGCCGTCATTCCCAGCGCCTCGCGGTAATCCGATTCGTCGCGATGCTCACGACTGAGCGCGAGGTCGGAGGCGGTGCGAATGACCGAGACGGGATTGCGCAGCTCGTGAGACGCGTCGGCCATGAACTGCCGCTGCGCCTCGAGGGCCGAGCGCAGACGCGCGACGAGCGTGTTGAATGCCGCTGTCAGTTGGCCGAGCTCGTCGTCGCGCATGGGAGGGCCGAGGTCGTCGGCGCCAGTCGGGGCAATGCCGGCGGCACGTCGCGCCATGCGCGTGATCGGGCGCAGCCCGGCCGATGCGAGCCACAGTCCACCGGCAGCGGCGAACAGCAACGCGATCGGGATGCCGAGCAGGATCGCCTGCCGGATCTCCCGCTGATCCCGGACCATGGCGTTCAGCGGCGTTCCGATCAGCAGGAGCCAGTCTCCGCCGACCAGCGCTTCACGCCTGGCGTGCAGGCGCCACGCGCCGCCGGGTGTCTCCACCGTCCAGACCCCCGGTGCCGGTGATCGTTCAGCGAAGATTTCATCGATCGATGGCGTCTTGAAGCTCGTCGCCAGCAGCTCTCCGCGCGCGCCGAGCACGGCGATCAGGCGGTCGTCGGAGGCAATCACGTCGCGCGATTCTTCAGCCGCGAGCGCCGGCGCATCGCGCTCGGCCAGCTCCTCCCGCAGCATGTTCGTCAACTGCACGTGCGTGCCTTCGAGCTCGCGATCGACGCGCCGCATGCTGATGCGTTGCTGGATGATCATGACGTCGGCGGCGAAGAACGCCAGGACCAGAACGACCACGATGACGCACCAGATCGTGAGCCGGCTGCGCAGCGAGAGGCTTCTCACGATGTTTCCGGTGTGACGGCGAGCTGGTAGCCTTCGCCCCGGCGAGTGCGGATGAACGACTCGCGTCCGGGCAGATCGAGTTTTCGGCGGAGTCGTTGCACGTAGACGTCCACCACGTTCGACAGCGGATCGTAATGGTCGTCCCACACGTGCTCCGAGATGTCACCGCGGCTGACCACGTCGCCGGCGCGCCTGGCGAGATACTCGAGCAGCGCGTATTCCTTCGCCCTGAGCAGCACTTCGCGCCCCTGCACGAGCACGCGATGGCTGCGTGTCTCGATCGTCAGAGGTCCAAGAGCGATACGCTCCGGCACGACTGGATGATGGCCGCGCCGAATGATCGCGCGAAGCCGGGCCAGCAGCTCGCGAACGTCGTAGGGCTTGACCAGGTAGTCGTCGGCGCCCGCGTCGAGCCCGTCGACGCGCGACTCGACGGCATCGCGTGCCGTCAACATCAGGATAGGCACCATGGATCCCGACTCGCGAATGGTCCGACAGACGTTCACGCCGTCGACGACGGGCAGCATCAGATCCAGGATCACGCCGTCGTAGTCGTTCGTACCCGCCTGGAAGATCGCCGACTCTCCGTCTCTGGCGATGTCGATGGCGTACGCCTGCTCGCGCAGACCCTTCGCAAGGACGTGGGCCGCGCTCGGGTCGTCTTCGACGAGAAGGATTCTCACGGTGGGCTCTCGCATCATCATAATCCCCCGGCAATGTCATGCTGGAGTCATGTAAGTTGGCCGATAATCGGCCCGGTGCAAGGGCTCACTGTCATCGTGTGCCTCGTCGCGTTGTCTCGCGTGCTCCTCATCGCGCAATCGCCCGCGTCGCCCGGCGCGCTCACTCTCGATGCGGCGATCGAGCGCGCGCTTGCTGCGAACCCGGCCATCGCCGCCGCCCGGCTGACGAGGCCGATACACATCGCCGGACTGCGCGTCGCCGGCGAACGGCCCAATCCGGAAGTCAACGCGGAGATCGAGAAAGAGACGCCGAAGCAGTCGTTCGGTGTCGCGGTTCCCTTCGAGCTGGGAGGGAAGCGGGCGAAGCGTCTCGCCGTCGGTGAGGCCACCCTGCGCGCCGCCGACGCGGAGCTGGCATCGATCACGGCACAGGTCCGCAACGATGTCAGGCGTGCGTACTTCGACGTCCTCGTCGCCGAGCGCCGGCTGACCGTGCTGGGCGAACTGCGCGACCTCTCGGCGCGAGCCCGCGATGCCGCTCGCACCCGGTTCGAGAGCGGAGACGTTCCCCGCCTCGAGGCCCTGCAGGCGGACCTCGCCTTCAACACCGCGATCACCGAGGCGACGAGCGCGGAAGGTGCGGTCACGGCGGCAAGAGCAAGGTTCGACGTCCTCCTCGGCCAGCCATCGGGCTCCGGTCAACCCTTGTCGACGCCCCTCGACGCCGGCGTTCCCATCGTCACCGCCGAAATGCGGCAGCTCGCGCACACGCAGAGCACGGAGCTCGCAGCACTCGATCGTCGCATCGACGAAGAGCGCGCGCGGTTCGACCTGTCGCGGGCGCTGCGCGCGCCCGACGTCGTCGCCGGGGCGACGCTCACGCACGACGCGGAACCGGAGTTCACCTATGGATGGCGGGCCGCGGTGTCGATGACCGTGCCGCTGTTCACGACACATGCGGCGGGCGTCGCGGTGGAACAGGCGACGCTCGCACAACTGGTGGCGCAGCGGCAAGCGACGGTGGCGCGCATCGACGGGGAAGTCAGTGCGGCCGCCGCGAGCGCCGAGGCCGAGCGCCTGGCCTACGTGCGGTATCGCGATTCCATCCTGCCCCAGGCGCAGCAAGTGGAGCAGCTCGCGCAGGACTCATATCAGCTTGGACAAACCGGCCTCGCAGCGCTCCTTCAGGCATTGCAGGCATCGCGCGACGTTCGCCTTCGTGCGCTCGATGCGGTCTCGCGCTACCAGTCGGCGGTCGCCGACCTCGAGCGCGCCGTCGGAGCGCCACTCCAGTGACGCGTCGCATCTGCGGGCGAGCCGCTCTCCGGTGCGCGTCGCTTGCGCTGCTCGTCATGAGCTGCAGCCACGAAACGCCCGAAGAGGTAGAGAGCCAGACGCCGGTATCCGTCAGAGTGCAGGCGGCCTCCCGCGGCAGCATCCGCGGGGTGATTCAGGCCACCGGCGTGGTGACACCCGCGCCCGGGGCGGATCTCGTTGTCGTCGCGCCCGAGGCGGCGAGGATAGCGGCGATCCCCAAGGCGGTGGGTGAGCTGGTTCGCCGGGGCGACGTGCTCGTTCGCTTCGAGATTCCCAGCTCCGCTGCCGACGTCGAACGCCAGGAAGCCGAGGTCCGCCGTGCCCATGCTGCGATCGAGAACGCGACGGCTGCGCAGGCGCGCGCGCGTGAGCTTTTCGAGCGCGGTGTGGCTGCGCGAAGAGACGTCGAGGAAGCCGACCGCGCGCTGGCTGATGCATCTGCGGCTCTCGCGCAGGCGCAGGCCTCGCTGAAGGCAGCGCGGACCGTGGCCGCGCGCGCGACGGTGCATGCGACATTCGATGGCATCGTCGCAGAGCGCCGGCACAATGCGGGTGACCTCGTCGAAGCCGCCGCGAGCGATTCCGTGATGCGCGTGATCGATCCGCGTCGTCTCGAGGTAGTGGCGTCGATCCCGCTCGCCGATGCACCACGCATTCACGTTGGCGCTCCTGCGCGTGTGGTCGCGGCACCTTCAGGAGGCTCCGACGGTACGTTGAAAGTCCTGTCGCGTCCCGTCGCCGTCGAGCAGGGCACGGCGACCGTTCCCGTGCGCCTCGCATTCTCGGCCGTGCCGTCACTGGCCGCAGGCACACCTGTCCAGGTGGCGATCGCAGCCGAGCAGCACACCGACGCCGTCCTCGTCCCTGCAGCGGCCATCGTTCGTGAAGGTGAAGAGACGTACGTGTTCGTCGCGGGAGACGGAAAGGCTCACCGCCGCGCGGTCACGATCGGCTTGCGAGATGACGAGAGGGTGGAGATCGTGTCGGGCGTCAACGCGAACGACCAGGTGATCGTCGACGGCAACGCGGGATTGCCCGATGAAGCGGCGATCACGATTGCGAAGGACGCGGCCGACACGAAGGACGCTGCGCCGGGCGAGCCGGCCGGAGCCAAAGAGGCGAAGTGAACGCCGCCGCCCTGAGTCTGCGGCATTCGCGGGCAATCGGTCTGCTGTCCGTAGCACTCGTCGTCAGCGGCGTCATCGCGGCGCGCGTTCTACCGAGCGCCATCTATCCGCCACTCGAGTTCCCGCGCATCGTCATCGTCGCGCATTCGGGCACGCTGCCGCCACAGTCGATGTCGCTCATCGTGACGCGGCCCGTCGAGGAAGCGGTCATGGCGGTTCCCGGCGTGCGCCGCGTGCGCTCGAAAAGCATTCGCGGCGCAACGGAGATCTCGGCGCAGTTCGATCCGTCCACCAACATGGTGATCGCGCTGCAGATGGTGCAGAACCGCGTCTCGGAGATCACCGACGACCTCCCCGCGGATCTGCAGCTGCAGATCGAACGGATGACGCCGGAGACATTTCCCGTGTTCATCCTCGGCGTCACGGGCGCGCTGCCGACGCCGGACCTGTACGACTACGCCAGGTTCGTCATGCGGCCGGAGATCGCGCGTCTTCCCGGTGCCGGGATCATCGACGTCCAGGCGAGCGACACGCGCGAGATCGAGGTCGTTCTGGATCCGGCGAAACTCGCGGCCGCCGACCTCACGGTGCTCGAGGTCGCCGATGCGCTCAAAGCGCAGAACACGGTCATGCCGGTCGGGCGCTTCCAGGAATCCGGTCTACAGCACCTGACGCTCGCGTCCGGATTGTGGAAGACCACTGACGACATCGCCCAGGCGCCGGTGAAGGTGGTGAACGGCGCCACCCTTCGGGTCTCGGATCTCGGGACCGTCACGCGCGGCACTCCGGATCGGACGCGCCTGGTGACCGGCGGCGGGCGCGAAGCCGTCGTGATGACGATCGCGCAGCAGATCGGCGCGAACGTGCTCGACTTGAAGCGCGGTCTCGACACGGTGCTCGAGAACCTCACGAGAACGCTGCCCGCCGGCCTTCGGATCACTCGAGTCTACGATCTCGCCGAGTTCGTGGCCGAATCGATGGCAAGCGTGCGCGACGCCATCCTCATCGGCGGGCTGCTCGCGATCGTGGTGCTGCTCGTGTTCCTGCGTGACTGGCGGCTCACGTTGATTGCGGCCGTCACGCTGCCAATGGCCGTCGTCCCCACCTTCACCTTCATGTGGCTCTTCGGCGGCACCATCAACCTGATGTCGATGGGCGGACTCGCCGTCGCCATCGGTCTCGTCATCGACGATGCGGTGGTGGTCGTCGAAAACGTGCACCGGCGCGCGGGTGAGGGGGGGACGAGCGTTGTCGATGCCGTACAGCAGCTGCTCGCGCCGCTGATCAGCTCGACGCTGACGACGGTCGTCGTCTTCGCTCCGCTCGGGCTGCTCTCGGGCGTGCCGGGACAGTTCTTTCGCGCATTGTCACTCAGCCTCTCGGTCGCGGTGCTGATGTCGCTGGGGTTGTCGGTCAGCGTCGTCCCGCTGATGTCGCGATGGGCGGCGCGGCGTCATCGAGCGACCGGTGAAGCGCATGGGCGTCTGGATCGTGCATACGGCCGGCTGCTCGGCGAGACTGTTCGAGCTTCGGTGATCCCGCTCGTCACCGCGGCGGCGCTCGCCGCTCTGACCGCCGGGATGTTCGCCGTGATCGGAACAGGCTTCTTTCCCGCCGCCGACGAGGGTGGATTCGTGGTCGACTACCTCACGCCCCCCGGCAGCGCGCTCCCCGAAACCGATCGGCACGTCCGCGCCATGGAACGGATCATCGGCGACACGCCGGAAGTGGCGGCGTATTCGCGGCGGACCGGATCCGAACTCGGGCTGTTCGCGACCGCTCAGAACTCGGGCGATATCGTCGTGCGCCTGAAGCCGCGCGGCCAGCGGGATCGCTCGTCGGAAGAGATCATCAGCGACTTGCGGGAGAAGTTGCACGCGGCTGTGCCGCTCGTGGAAATCGAGTTCGTCCAGCTCCTCCAGGACATGCTTGGTGATCTCGAGGGGAATCCCGAGCCGATCGACGTGAAGATCTTCGGCGACGATCCCGATCGCCTCGCGGAGCTCGGCGAGCAGGCCGAGGAGATGATGAACGGCATCGACGGGGTCGTCGACGTCGTCGGCGTGCAGCAGGGGAATCCCGAGGTCACATGGCAGATCGATCCTGCGGCCGCGGCTCGTTACGGCCTCAGCGTCGAGCAGGTCTCGAACCAGTTGGCGGCGAACTGGCTGGGAGATGTGGCAACGGACCTGCGGCTGCCGGATCGCACGATTCCGGTCCGCGTGCGGCTGCCCGACTCGTTTCGCTTCGATCCGAACCGGCTCGGCGACACGCTGATCCGTACGTCCAACGCCAAGCCTCTGCCTGTATCGGCAGTGGCGTCGATGGAACGCGCGAACGGCCAGGGTGAGCTGTTGCGAGAAAACCTGCGGCCGATGGTGGTCGTCAGCGGACGCCTGGAGGGAAGGGATCTGGGAAGCGCTGTCGAGGAGATCCGCTCGAAGCTCGAGGCGATGCAGTTGCCGATCGGCTACACGCACGAGATCGGCGGACAGTATCAGGCCCAGGGGCAGGCGTTTCGCGAATTGCTGATGGTCTTCGCGCTCGCGATCCTGCTGGTCTTCATGGTCCTCCTGATTCACTTCCGCGCGTGGCTCCCCGCGATCCTCATTCTGCTCGCAGCGCCCTTGTCACTCGGAGGAGCGCTGCTGCTCCTGTGGATCACCGGTGAGGACCTGAACATCTCGTCAGCGATGGGTCTCATTCTGCTCGTCGGTCTCGTCGTGAAGAACGGGATCATGCTGCTCGACGTTTCCGAGCGGCTCCGCGCGGATGGAGAGCCCTTCGAGACCGCCATCGCGCATGCCGGGCGCATTCGTCTCCGTCCCATCCTGATGACGACGTTCTGCACGCTGTTCGGCCTTCTTCCTCTCGCACTCGGGTTTGGCGCCGGCGCCGAACTGCAACAGCCGCTGGCGCTGGCGGTGATTGGCGGCCTTGCCTTGTCGACGCCGGTCACGCTGCTGTTCATCCCAGGCCTTTACGCTGCGATTCAGCGCATGCGATGACTTCGGCACACCGGCGCCCGTCATCGCGGGTCTATGATGGCGCTTACCTGCGGCTCCCCTCAGGAGGAACAGATGCGCCTCATTACCGGCAGTCTCATCCTGGCGATTCTCTTTGGTGCCGTCACTGCCTCCCCCCACCAGGCGACGGGCAAAACGATCGTCGCCGTCTGGGCGCACGCCGATGACGAAGGGCCGGTCAGTCCGGTCCTCGCGCGTTACGCGCGAGAAGGCGTGCAGGTGTACATGATCACCGCGACGGATGGCGCGCAGGGAGCGGCGAACAGCTCAGTCCCGCGCGGTCCTGAGATCGCCAAATTGCGGGTGGAAGAGGCGCGCTGCTCAGCGCAGGCGATCGGCGCGCAACCGCCGATCCTGCTCGGGTTTCCCGACGGTGCGTTAGGGAACAACAACGCAGACCCGATGATCCTCTACCGGCTGACGCAGCGGATCCAGGAGGAGTTGCAGCGCTTGCACCCGGACGTCCTGATCACGTGGGGACCAGATGGGGGTTACGGTCATCCCGATCACCGCCTGATCAGCAGCATCGTCACGCAGCTCGTCAGAGCGGGTGCGCCGGGCGTGCCGGACCGGTTGTTCTATTCGTCGATTCCCGCTGAAGGTATCCGGGCAGCGCACCCTGAGCGCGGGGTACCGCCGTTTCTGATACCTCGAGATAGTTTGCTCACGGTTCGCATTGCGTTCACGAGTGCGGACTTCGCCGCGGGACGCCGATCCATGTCGTGTCACAAGACGCAGTTCTCGGAAGAACGGGTCGAGCGGACCACGAGCGCGATGCGGGACCTCTGGAAGGGTGAGCTTCCGCTCTCGCCCTTCGTACCTCAGCCGCCGTCTGACGACGTCTTTAAATAGAGGCGTGTCAACCAACGAAGGCACGGCACACCTGATGCAAGCGACCGAGGCCCGGCCTCGTGTCCCGGTTTCGTGCGCACCGGCTTCGCAAATCCCGTTGTCAGCCCGTCAGTAAACGTCATCGCCCGCATGCAGCAACTGCCCGATAACGTCACCATTCGCCACCTTGCCCGCGTCGTTGAATCGTCCGATGACGCAATCGTCAGCAAGGACTTGAACGGCATCATCACGTCGTGGAACCCGGCCGCCGAACGCATTTTCGGCTACACGGAGGCGGAAGCCGTTGGCCGGTCGATCCGGATGATCATTCCGCAGGATCTGCAGGACGAAGAAGACGTCGTGCTGGCGAAGATCCGTGCCGGAGAGAAGGTCGAGCACTACGAGACCATCCGCCAGCACAAAGACGGTCGTCGCCTGAACATCTCGCTGACGGTGTCGCCGATCCGCGACGATACGGGCACTGTGGTGGGCGCCTCGAAGGTCGCCCGCGACATCACCGAGCAAACGCGCCTGCTCGCGCGTCTGCACGAACACGCGGTCAACACCGAACGGCTCGGGGAGGTCGGCGCGGTCGTCGCCTCTACCCTCGATGGCGAGGCGATCGTTCAGAAAGTCACCGATATCGCGACGGAGATGACGCACGCGGAGTTTGGCGCCTTCTTCTACAACGTCACCGAACCGGACTCGGGCGATGCGTACATGCTCTACACGTTGTCGGGTGTGCCCCGCGAAGCGTTCTCGAAGTTTCCCAATCCCCGCGCGACGGCGATCTTCGCGCCGACATTCCACGGCAAGGGACCGGTACGGCTGGACGATGTCACCGTGGATCCACGGTACGGAAACAATCCGCCGTATCACGGTATGCCACCGGGACACCTGCCCGTTCGCAGCTACCTGGCCGTACCCGTAAAGGGCGTGAGAGGGGACGTGATCGGGGGACTGTTCTTCGGACATTCGCGGGTTGGGGTGTTCACGGAAGAGCACGAGCGGCTCGCACAAGGCATTGCGGCGTGGGCGTCGGTCGCTCTCGAGAACGCGCGGCTGTACATGGATGCGCAGGCCGCGAACCGAATGAAGGATGAGTTCCTCGCCGTCCTTTCCCACGAGCTGCGCACGCCGCTGAACGCGATCCTCGGTTACTCGCGACTGTTGCGCGGAGGCATGCTGCCACCCGAGAAGGCCGCACGCGGTCTCGAGACTCTCGAGCGGAACGCGACACTCCTGACGCAGATCGTCGAGGACGTCCTTGATGTCTCCCGCATCGTCTCCGGCAAGATCCGCCTGGACGTGCAGCCGGTGGAGCTCCCGGTGATCGTCGACAACGCGGTGGCGACGGTTCAACCGGCCGCCGACGCGAAGGGGGTGCGCGTGCACACGATCATCGACCCGCGGGTGGGGCCGGTGTCAGGGGATCCAGGACGCCTGCAACAGGTCGCCTGGAACCTTATGTCGAACGCCGTGAAGTTCACACCGAGGAATGGGCATGTGCAAGTGCGTCTGGAACGGGTGAACTCACACGTCGAGATCGTCGTGAGCGATACAGGCGTGGGGATCCGGCCAGATTTCCTTCCATACGTGTTCGAGCGTTTTCGTCAGGCCGAAGCAGGGACCACGCGCAAGACGGGGGGCCTGGGACTCGGCCTTGCGATCGTGCGCCACATTGTCGAGATGCACGGCGGCACCGTCGACGCGTCGAGCGCGGGGGAGGGGCAGGGGGCCACGTTCCGCGTGAGGCTGCCGCTGATGATCGTGGCGCCGCAGGTCGTGCAGACGCGGCGCGAGCATCCGCGCAGCGAGTGGCGCGAAGCGCTGCAAGCACTGGGGGACCTGCAGGGCATCCACGTCCTGGCGATCGACGATGAGGAGGACGCGCTGACGCTGCTCCGCGTCGTTCTCGAAACGGCAGGGGCTCAGGTGACGAGCGTGTCGTCGCCGAATGCCGCGCTGGCCCGTATCGAAGATGTGAAACCGCATGTGCTCGTGATCGATCTCGGGATGCCGGACATGGACGGATTCGAGCTCATTCAGAGGATCCGCAACTCGCCAAACCCGGCGATCCGCAATCTTCCGGCGGCTGCGCTCACTGCGTTTGCCCGTTCGGAGGATCGCACCAAGGCGCTGCGCAGCGGCTTCGAGATGCACCTCGCGAAGCCAGTCGATCCTGGCGAGCTCGTGGCGTCAATCGTCACACTGGCCAGACGCGTGAATACGCAAGGCTAGCTGTCCCTCGAAGCCTGCGGCCCGTGCTGAGCCAGTTGCAGGCCCAATAAGCCGCAAGATCTGACGGCGTCGCACCGTTGTGCGCGGCCGTGGCGCCGGGCAGCATGCGTGGACTATTGTGTAATGGTGGCTGTCTTACCCCATCGCCTGGTTAAGTCTTCTCTAAGCATTGCCCTTTTCAGCCTTGCCGCCGCGGGCTGCGACAGATCGGAAAGGGCGCACGCCAGCACGCGTGAGGCCGAACCGAAGCCGGTCCGCGTGGACAGCGTCCGCCGCGAGTCGATACCGCGCAGTGTTGATGTCGTCGGCACGCTGAGCGCAGTCGATCAGGTCACGATCTCGGCGGAAACCGACGGAACGGTAAAGCGCCTCTTCGTCGATCTCGGCGATCGGGTCTCGGCCGGCGAGGTCGTGGTTCAACTCGACCGCGAAAAGCAGCAGTACGCGTACGAGCAGCAGGAGGCCGCGCTGGCCCGCACCCTCGCGCAGTATGGAGCGACCGACGCGCAGCATCTGCCGGAGCTCGAGAAGACGCCGGACGCGCAGCGGGCGAACGCGGATCTGGTGCAGGCGACGCAGGCGTTCGATCGCGCGAACGAGCTGTTCGGCCGCGCGCTCATCTCGCAGCAGGCGCTCGACGATGCCCGCGCGACGCTCCAATCCAAGCGCGCCAGCTACAACGGCGCGCTCCAGAGCGCCCGGAACCTGCGGGCGAGCATCCAGGCGGCGGAAGCGGCGATGAAGATGGCGGCACGGCAGCTGCGCGACACGGCGATTCGCGCTCCCTTCGACGGCTTCGTGGAAAAGCGGCTCGTGAACGCTGGCGAGCTGGTCAAGGCAACGACGCCGGTCGTCACGATCGTGCGCCTCGACCCGCTCAAGGTCACTGCCGAGATCCCCGAGAAGATGGTGCCGTGGATCAATACCGGCCAGCTCGTAGAGGTACAGGTCGACGCGTATCCCGGCCGTCGGTTCGCCGGGAAGGTCTCGCGCCTCAGCCCGGCGGTGAACGCCTCGACACGCGCGTTCCCCTTCGAAGCGGTCGTGGCGAACGCCGACACCGCGCTCAAGCCGGGAACGTTCGCGCGCGTCCACATCGAAAGTAGCAAGGTCGACGAGGTGATGACGGTGCCGTATGCGGCGCTGCAGTATCGCTACGGCGTCAACCGCGCGTTCGTCCTGCAGGGAGACAAGTTGTCGATGCGCGAGCTCACCGTGGGCGAGCGTCTCGGCGAGCGCATCGAGGTCCTGACCGGCCTCTCCGCCGGCGACCGCGTGGCGGTCTCCGATGTGGATTCCCTTGCGGACGGCGCGCTCGTGATGGTCGCGAAGTAGGGGAGCGCCGCCGTGCTGTCTGACCTCTGCGTCCGTCGACCGGTATTCGCCACCATGCTCGTGACGTCCCTCGTCGTGCTGGGGACGTTCTCCTTCCGCAACCTCGGCGTGGACCTGTTTCCACGCGCCGATCCCGCGACGGTCAGCGTGCAGCTGTCGTTGCCGGGCGCGAGCCCCGACGAAATATCGTCTTCGATCATCGAGCCGATGGAGGAAGCGATCAGCGGCGTCTCCGGCATCGACGAGATGACGGCGCGGATCTCCGAAGGGCGCGGGCAGATCACCGTGCGGTTCGTGCTCGAACGCGACCTGAACGACGCGTCGAACGACGTGCGCGAGAAGGTCGCCGGGGCGGTGAGGACCATGCCGCCGGAGCTGCTGCCCCCGGTCATCACGAAGGTGGATCCCGACGCTGATCCGGTGATGTCGCTGATCGTGTCATCGGGTTCCATGAGCCTTCGCACCCTCACGGAGCTGGCCGATAAACAGATCGCGCGCGTGATCCAGACGGTCAACGGCGTCGGCGAAGTGAGCCTTGCCGGCGGCCGCGCACGCGAGATCCATATCGTCGTCGACATCGAGAAGCTGAACTCGTACGGGCTGTCGATCACGCAGGTTCGCGACGCCGTCTCCGCCGAGAATGCCGAGATCCCGGGGGGCACGGTCGAGCAGGGCAAAGGACAGCTGCTGCTGCGGACGCTGGGACGGGTTGACGCGACGACGGATTTCAACGACATCGTTGTGGCGACGAGAAACGGTACGCCGGTGCGCATCTCCGATGTCGGCCGCGCGGAGGACGCATTCGCGCGCCCCACCAGCGCGGTGTGGCTGGGCAAGGATCCGGCGGTGATGCTCGACATCCGCCGCGCCATGGGAGAGAACACCGTCGGCGTCATCGAGGGCGTGCGCGCGAAGCTTGCCGCGATCGAGCGCTCGCTTCCCGCAGACGTGAAGGTCACCGTCATCCGCGACGACTCACGCTTCATCTACGCCTCGATCGCCTCGCTCGAGGAGCACCTCATCTTCGGCGCCTTGTTCGCGACGATCGTCGTGCTGATCTTCATTCGGAACATCCGCGCGGTGATCATCTCGGCGCTGGCGATCCCCGCCTCGTTGATCGCCACGTTCACGCTGATGAACATCATGGGGTTCACGCTGAACAACATGACGCTGCTCGGCATGACGCTCGCCGTGGGCATCGTCATCGACGATGCCATCGTGGTGCTGGAAAACATCTTCCGCTACATCGAGGAGAAGGGGCTCTCGCCGTTCGCGGCAGCGATCCAGGGCACCCGAGAGGTCGCGCTCGCGGTGATGGCGACGACGCTGTCGCTGATCGTCATCTTTCTGCCGATCGCGTTCATGAGCGGGTATGCGAAGCGTTTCATCAATCCGTTCGGGTGGACGATGGCATTCGCGATTCTCGTCTCGATGCTCGTCAGTTTCACGCTGACGCCGATGCTCAGTTCGCGGTTCCTCAAACTCTCCGACGCCGCAGCGGATCACCGCACCAGGCAGCGGGGGTTCTTTCACTGGCTCGACGGCTGGTACACCCGTCGCGTGAACTGGGCGCTCGATCATCCGGGCGTGATCATCGCCATTTCGGTGGTGACGGCGCTGGCAACCGTGCCGCTCAATCGAATGGTCGGCCGTGAGTTCGTGCCGAACGAGGATATGGGCGAGTGGACCGTTCACATCGACGCCCCGGAAGGAACGTCGCTCGAGGGGACGAGCGAGGTTGCCTTCAGGGTGCTCGGCGAACTGAGCGGAATCGAGGGGGTGGCGCAGATCGAGCCGTCGGTCGCGGTCTCGACGATGGCGGGATCACCGACGCACATCCACCTGCTCTGCCAGGCGCTGCCCATCGAACAGCGCAAGAACACGCAGGCCGACATCATCACTGAGATGCGGCGTCGTCTCGCGGCGCATCCGGGTTATCGTCCGAGCATCTCCTCGCGCACCGCGCTCGGGAGCGGTGAAGGCACCGGCGGCTTCGCGATCGTGGCGAACATCCTCGGTCCGGATCTGCCCAGGATCGTCGAGTACTCGAAACGCGCGCTCGACGCGGCGCAGGGGATTCCCAGCATCACCGAGGTGAAGATCGCGCTCAACGTGTCGAACCCCGAGATCCACGTGGACGTCGATCGTAAACGGGCCGCGGACCTCGGCGTCCGCATGGCGACGATCGGCAACACGCTGCGGCTGGCGGTCGCGGGTGACGACGAGATCTCGTTCTACAAGGAGGGTCAGGAGCAGTACCCGGTCAAGATCCGCGTGCTCGAGAACCAGCGCCACGACATCGCATCGATTGGCCGCCTTACGGTTCCGTCGGCGAATGGACCGGTGCGCATCGACAATCTGGCCCGGCTGGAGCGCGGCCTCGGCCCGACGACGCTGCAGCGCTCGGATCGGCAGTTCACCGTCATGCTGATCGCAGACACCGCGCCCGGCCACGCGCTCGACGAGGCCGCAAACGACGTCACCGCGATGCTCGCCGGGCTCAACATGCCCTCGCCGATGTCGTTCAAGCTGCAGGGGCAGTCGAAAATCCTCGACGAGACCACCGCGAACATGGTCATGGCGATCAGCCTGGCAATGATCTTCGTTTACATGGTGCTGGCATCGCAGTTCGAGAGCTTCCTGCAGCCGATCGTGATCATGGTCGTGCTGCCGATCGCGGTTCCGTTCGCGCTGTTCACGCTGTGGATCACCGGGCGCACGCTGAATCTGTGGAGCGCGCTCGGCATGCTCCTGCTCCTCGGGATCGTCAAGAAGAACTCGATCCTGCAGGTCGACTACGCGAACGTCCTGCGCGCGCGCGGCGTCCCCCTGCGCGAGGCGATCGTCGAGGCGTGCCGCACGCGACTGCGGCCGATCCTGATGACGACGACCGCGATCATTGCGGGGCTGATCCCGACCTCGCTGGGCATCGGCATCGGCGGTACGGGCCGCGCCGCCATCGCCGTCACCATCATCGGCGGGCAGTCGCTGTGTCTGTTCCTCACGCTCCTGCTGGTGCCGGTGGCGTACGTGAAGTTCGATGCGATCGAACGCGTGCTGGTCGGCGAGAGCGCAAGACAGTGGTTGTCGCGCGTCTCGGCGTCCGTACGACGCCGCGTTCACTCGCCGGCGCAAGGCTGAGGCAGGGGACGAACGTCAGCAACGCCTCACGCGGTCCGCTCATTCCGCACGCAGTGTCGTGGCGGGATCGATGCGCACCGCCCGCCACGCGGGCACGCTGCAGGCGGCGACCGATACTGCGGCAAGCAACGCGACCGTGCCGGTATACGTCAGCGGGTCGTAGCGTGAAATGCCGATCAACAGGCCGGCGATCACCCGGCTCGCGGCGCCAGCGCCCGCCAGGCCGATCAGGGCACCGATTGCGGTGAGTCCGAGCCCCTGTCGAAATACCAGACCGAGAATGCTTCCGCGCGAGGCGCCGAGCGCCGACCGCACGCCGATCTCGCGGGTGCGCTCCGCCACACTGCCGGCAAGTACTCCATAAATGCCAGCCGCCGCCAGCACGAGCGCCGCCAGCGCAAAGCCCTCGAACAGGATCACGGCGAAGCGCCGCTCGCCTGCCGACGCGGCGACGAGGTCTTCCATCAACGCGACGCGCACGATCGGCTGGTTCTTGTCGGCCGACCAGATCGCCGCCCGGACGGCCGGCGTCAGCGCAGCCGCATCGCCGCGGGCGCGAACGACGAACGACATCACACCGTCGGGAAGAGGCCACTGACTTGCGGGTATGTACACCGCCGCGGATTCGCCCACCGCGAGCGACATCTGGCGCACATCGTCAACGACGCCGACGATCGTGTAGGGAGCACCGTCAGTCGGTCCGATCCGAAGGCGCCGCCCGATCGGGTCGCCGGTGCCGAATCGCAACTGGGCCAGGGATTCACTGATCAGAGCGACCGGAGCCGCCCCCGCGCGGTCGTGCTCCTCGAAGAACCGCCCACGTCGCAGAGAGATGCGCATGGTCTCCAGGTACCCCGGGCTCACCCCGTATCGGAACGCTCCGTAGCTCTGCGCCGGACGTGCGGGCTCCGCCTCGAAATGCACGCCGTATTCGTCGCGATCGCCGCTCATCGGCAGCTGGCTCGTGAACGCTGCCGACTCGACGCCGGGGACGCTCCGAATCACGTCGCGGGCGCTCGCGAAAAAGTTGAGCGTTGCATCGGCGCCGGCGCGCGACGCGGGAGCCGGCACCTGCATCGTGAGTACGTTTCTGGCATCGAAGCCCGGAGGCATGGCGAAGAGCCGGGCGAGGCTGCGGAAGAGCAATCCCGAGCCGACGAGGAGCATCAGCGCGAGTGCCACCTCCGAGATCACCAGTGCCTGACGGATCCGTCGGTTGCCGCCGGCGAGCCGCTGCGAGCCGAGCGCCATGTCGCGTTGAGGATCGGTGCGGGCGGCTTGCCGCGCGGGAATCAATCCGAAGAGCAACCCGACCGCCGTTGTCACCGTCAGTGCAAACGCGAAGACCGCGCCGTCGAGGCCAATGGCATTCAGCCGCGGAAGTCCCGGCGGGCTGAGGGCGACGAGTACGCGCACGCCGACGATCGACAGACCGAGTCCCAGGCCGCCGCCAAGCAATGCGAGAACGAAACTCTCCGTGATCATTTGCCTGATCAAACGTGTTCGGCCGGCGCCAAGCGCAGCACGCAGCGCGAACTCGCTGCGCCGGCGAACACCCCGGGCAAGGAACAGGTTCGACACGTTGACGCAGACGATCGCGAGGACGAGAGCCGATGCTCCGAACACCGCGAGCAGCGCCGGTCTGACGCTGCGCGTGACGTCGTCCTGCAGCGACGCGACTCCGAACATGACCTCCGCTGCGTATGTTTCGGGCCGCTGTTCGACGATCACCCGCTGTCCAACAGCGGCCACGTCCCCCGCCGCCTGATCGATGCCGATGGCGCGACCGAGCCGACCCACGGTGCGCAGATGATGGCCCCAGGCCCGCCCCTGCGACATGTCGTACTGGAGCGGCGCCCACAGCTCGGCGGCAGGTGCAAGCACGTTTTCGAATCGTTCGCTCATCACGCCGACCACGAGATACGGCCGCTCGTCGAGCGTGATCGACTGGCCCAGGATGGCCGGGTTGGCCTGGAACCGGCGGCGCCACAGCGCGTGGCTCAGGATCACGACGGCCGGTGCATTCACTCGATCGTCGGCTGGCTCGAAATCCCTTCCGAGTACGGGTGACAGGCCGAGCACGCGGAAATAATCGGCGCTGACGCGCTGGGCGTCGAATCGCTCCGCCTGGTCGCGCCCCTGCAGGGTCGGCTGCCACGGCTTGAATACCGCCAACGTATCGAAAGAGCGCGTACCCTCGGCAAGACCGCGATACATGCCGAACGTGCCGTCGTTGCGAGACCCGTCGCTTCTCATCTCGGTGATGGTCACGACGCGGCCGGCCTCCGGATAGGGCAAGGGCTCGAACAGGATCGGATTCACCGCGCTGAAGATGGCGGTGATCGCCCCGATGCCTAAAGCGATGGTGAGAACGACGACCACGGTGAAGCCGAATTCGGTATGCAGGCGGCGCGCGGCGTACTTCACGTCGGCGGCGAGCGTTTCTATCCCATGTTCCCAGCCCGAGGCGCGCACCTCCTCGGTGACCGCGGTCAGGCTGCCCACCTCGAGCCGCGCGGCCCGGAGTGCAGCCTCAGGCGACAATCCTCGGGCGGCATGCGATGCGGCGGCCTCTTCCAGGTAATGCCGCACCTCGTCGGTGAGGTCGGCGTCGGCCGCCGCGCGCCCAAAAAGCGCGCGCAGCCCGCGGGTGAGCTGGCGCCAGAGCGACACGTCGCTACGCCTCGGCTTTCAGCAACCGGGCAACCGCGGAGGCGCGGCGCGACCAGCCTTCGGCTTCCGCCTCGAGCCGCTTCCGCCCGGCTTTCGTCAGCGTGTAGATTCGCGCGCGGCGGGCATTCTCGGTCTGGCGCCACTCCGCGTCGAGCCAGCCGCCGCGCTCGAGCCGCTGGAGCGCGGTGAGCAGCGAGCCTGGATTGACTTTAAAGACCCCCCGCGAAACCTGTTCGATCCGCCGCGCAATGCCGAAGCCGTGCATTGGCTGGAGGCTCACGGTTTTCAGGATCAGCAGATCGAGGGTGCCCTGAATGACGTCGGTGCTCCGTTGCTCCATCTGAACTCCAACCGGCGGTTGGCGACCAGTCGCCAGCGGCCGGACCATAGCCGGTCTCACCTTGATTGTCAAGATGTGGAGTTCAAGATGTGAAGTTCAAGATGTGATGTTCGCCGTCATGGCGCACGAAACTGGTCGGTCGAGTTTGGTGGTGCTGATGAGGCTCGGTATTTCGACCAGTTGTCGGGGTCCTGGCGTGGAGCCGGAATTAGGTTCGATCTCTCGGTGCACCGTACGATCTGCGGCGTACCGGTTCCGGTGATGCCCCTCGATCAACTTATAGAGTACAAAACAGCGTCTGTGCAGCACGTGACACCTCCTGTCGATGCTGATGCGAAACGCCGCATCGCAGCAGCAAGGATGGTTCCGCCACTCGCATGCCTTCTGCGCCATGAATCCGCGGTTTCAGACGGTCACTGGCGGAACTCGCGTGACCGCTTGCGAACACTGCGCGAAGGGGAACCTACCAGGCGGTGTTCTTCAGCGCAGGCCGGGAGGCGGTGTCCGCTTTCTGGTCGCCTGCTCGAACGCGTAGGCCAGCGGCAGCAGCTTCGGTTCGCTGCAGGCGGGGCCGGTGAAGCCGACCCCGAACGGCTGCGGTTTGGGGTCGAAGCCTGCGGGCAATTCCATGATCGGCGGCGCCGGGGCGGGGGTGCCTGCCGGAGCGGTCTCGGTCGGAGGGGTGGCACCGCGGCCTGCCGGCGGCTGTCCGGCACGTCCTGCCGGCGCATCGCCGCGGCCTCCGCGGCCCGGACCACCGCGGCCGCCGCCGAAGTTGGCCGGGTTCGGGATCATTCCGAATGGCACCATCACCGTCGGATATCCGGGCTTCGAGGCGATGCCGGCACTCGACGGACCAGGAAAGAGCAGCGCGTCGAGGTTGTTGGCCTTGATCGCGGCGTCGATGCCGTTTGTGCCGTACACGCGGATGTCGCGCGCGCGATCCTCTTCGTACTTTGCACGGTCCTTCTCGAGGTCGATGCGATCGGAGGCGTCGAGCTGCGACTGCCCGTATTTGATCGCGCCCAGACGCTCGTGCCTGGTGTTCCATTCACGCAGCTCGGTCAGCGACTTGACGGGCGCGGCCGGGCCCAGCGACGCGAGCCACGCGTTGAAATCGCGCTTCATGCCGTAGTTGAGGACGCTCGACTGGCCGGCGGTGAGCAGGTTCTCTTTGGGGTCCGTCTCGAGCATGCTCGGGATGTCGACGTCGACAACGGTGGCGCCGGCCGCTTTCAGCGCGGCGATCGCCTCTTCCATCACCTTCGTCTGCGCCGGGTTGAGACCTCCGCGCGGCCGCTCGGCTCCGGGCGCGGTGAACGGTTCGTAATAGTTCTTGCGCGGAATGCCGATTCGCGCCCCCTTGAGGGCGTCGGCGCGCAGCAGCTTCGTGTAGTCCCGCCCGGGCGGCGGCGTGCAGGCTTTCGTCGCGGGATCGTTGGGATCGGGTGCCGAGCGTTCGAGCGCGCCGAGCATCGCCGCGACGTCCCAGACGTACTTGGCCATCGGCCCCGGCGTGTCCTGGTCGGCGGTGATCGGAATGACGCCGTAGCGGCTGATCCGGCCGACGGTCGGCTTTACCGCGGCGAGCATGTTCTGGTTCGTGGGGCTGAGGATCGAGCCGGACGTTTCGGTGCCGACGTTGCCGGCCCAGAAGTTCGCGGCGGTGCCGATGCCGGAGCTGGAGCCGCCGGTCTGCAGGATCGGCCGGCCGTCGGCGCGCGGGTCGCGCCGCGGATCGTAGGGATTCATCCCGTAGCCGTGCACGGCGTTGTAGTTGGTCGGCATGCCGGCGGCGACGTAATTGGCGAGCTCTGTCATCCCGGTCTTGGCGATGATCACCGCGCCCGCCTCGCGCAGGTTCCTGGTCAGCGTCGCCTCGTACGGCGGCACCAGCCATTCGAACGCCAGCGCTCCTCCGGTCGTGCGCAGGTCGGTCGTGTGGATGTTGTCCTTGAGCGCGATCGGAATGCCGTGCAGTGGTCCACGCACGCGACCCGCAGCGCGCTCCCGATCGAGCGCATCCGCTTCGTCGAGCGCTCGGGGATTGACCGTGATGGCGGCGTGCAGCAGGTCCTCGTACGAGGCAATGCGCGTCAGGTACTGCTGCACGATCTGGTGCGACGTCGTGCGGCCCTCCTTCATCGCCGCCTGCATGTCGGCGATGCTGGCCTCGAAGACGCTGAAGGCGCCGGGCCCTGCCGCGCCCCCCGGCTGCTGGGCCGGAAGCGAAGCGTTGAGGCTGACAACGACGAGAGCGGCAACGGCGGCGAAGCTTCGTTTCATGATCGCCCTGTGATATCGCTCGCCCATTGCACCCTCGCCGAATGTAGCGTCGGCGTCGGAGGGGTCGCGGGGAGTACCGATGTGAGCGTCATTCCATGAGCGGTGTCGACGACGGATCATAGCCATTGACTCCACATCCTACACACTTCCACTTCCCGGACGAGCCGGCCATCGTCGCCGGGAGCCACGCCGAATCGATGACTTCAATGTCAGAGCGCTTTCAGCTCCGGCCAATCGAGCGCGTACCCCACGGCGCGCTTGATCTCGCGATCCCGCACGGCTGGCAGCGTCCCGATACGCTCCGTCAGCCTGGCCAGCGGCACGACGTGGATGTTGTCGAGATTGATGACTGACGGTTCGCGGAGGCCCTCGCGTCGGCCGACGGCGACTTCCTGCGGGATCCTGCGTATCGTCGTCGTCACTTCTGCGACGATGACCTTTTTCAGATAAGCGAAGGCGGGAGTGCGGGTGAGGAGCATGACCGGCCGGCGCCCGATCGGCGAGGGCAGGGTGGCCCACCAGAGCTCGTACTGTCTCATCGCCTGATTCGCCGTGGACGGCGTCGCGGCGTCCACGCGTCTGCTTCGATGTAGGCCTCTCCGCTATCGGGCTGGCGGCGGTACGCATCGGCGGTCTGCCGTTCCTCGAGCTCCCACAGCGCCCGCCGGATGGCGTTGCGGATGAACTCGGACCGCTGACGTGTGCGGCCGGGCGCGACCCGTTCGATCCGTGCGGCGGTCTCGTCGTCCAGCTCGATCAGGACTGACTTCATATGTTCGAGTATATACAAGAACATATCCACGTGCATGGACCCCAGGGACGTGCCGTGCCTGACGGAGCCCCCGTTACACTCCGCGCCGCGGCTCTGTGGTGGTGTCTCTCAGGATCCGGTCAGCCGCGCCAGCTCGCTCGCCGGCACGTGCGTCGAGGGTCCGTGGAACATCGCGTTGAACAGCAGCTTGAACGTGGCGCGCGGCTGCGTGCGGTAGTCAACCTGGCTGCCGAGCGTGACGACATACCCGCGGCCCACGCGGAACGCCACGACGTTGGCCTGGTCGCGCAGAAGGTCCTCACCGAGCAACCACCCGCTCTGCAGAATGGGTCCGCGCGATGGATAGCGGGCGACGACTTCGCTTTGAATCGCGAACCCGGGCTTCAATCGATATGCCTGGTCCGATTCGAAGAACACCGGCCACTGCGCAGGCATGCCGAAGCCAACCGGATGCGCCGTGTTGAATTCGTTCTGCAGCAGCGATCCCGGGCAATAGAACAGCGTCGTCGGATCGATGACGCGGTCGCGAAGCACGGCATCCAGGCGCGCCGGGCTCGAGAACGCATCGCGGAGTACCTGATTCGGATCGGACGGGCTCGCGTCCGAAGCGCCCGCGCCGCGGGCGCTTCGCGATGACGCGGGAAGGATCGGTTCGATCGGAAGATCGAGCAGCGCACGAGCGGTTTCGACGGATGACCCGATCGCCACAAGGGTTCCGCCGTTGCGGACCCAGTCGGCGAGCTTCTTCCACCCCGCGTCACCAACGCCGTAGGCCCAGCTCCACTCCTTGTCGTTGCGAGCCGGATCCAGGCCGCGGACGATCGTGTCGCGGCTCGTGCCCTCGGGCAGCACGATCGTGTCGTACAAAGACGCCAGTTCTCCGCTCAAGTCCGCGGACGAAATCACCCGGTGATTGAAGCCGTACTGCTCGAACAGCCACTTCATCCAGCCGCCCGGCATGTTGTTGGCGCCGCGCCACAGACCGATGCGCGTCTCTGGCTTCAGCCGATACGCGTCGACCTTCACGGGCTGGTCGGCCGCCGCGACCGGTAGCCCGGTCGCGCGCGCGGCCTCGCTCAGAATGCGCGTGGCTTCACTCGAGGGGGGAATGATCCACGCGCCAGGAGCGACCGCCTTGCCCGCCAGATCGAATGCAGCCGCCCCTCGGAACACCGGCACCCTGGCCGCCTGCAGCTTCGCGACGGCGATGAATCCCGCATTGGATTCAGGCGGAATGACGTACGCCCACTTCGGCGCTGGCGGGAAGACGGTGCCGTGCAGCTCCGCCTTGGTGACGTTCACGAGCGAGGCGTCGAACGGCTCGGCGATTTCGTCGACTTGTACACCCATCAGCATTCCGAGCGTGTGCGCCGTGACGTCGTACGGCGGCTTCGGCGGTCCCCCGGGGAACAACCGCAGATCCGGATACCGCTGCCGTTCGAGCATGGTCTTGGCGAACGCACCGTAGGGTTGGGCAACCTTGATCACCCAGGAGGCGGCCGCGTACTGCTTGCCTCCAGCCGTGAACGGCGCCTTCGCCTGGTGGATTTCAACTTCGCCGATGCGGAGAATGTCGAGCAGTTCCGACGTCTCGAATGGATCGCGCTGCTCGGCGGGGATGACGAACGCGTACGGCTTACCCTTCCAGTTCACCCAGTCGGCGTGGACCTTGTAGAAATTCTCGAGCCACAGCGTTCGGTGCCGCGCCACGTGAGAGATGCCGGCGAACGCCGCCGTGACGCCGTAGTCGACGATGTCGCGGAGGCGCCAGTCGCTGCGCGTGTAAGGGAGTGGAAAATTCGCGCGAGGCTCCTGCGCACCGAAGGGAACGTTCTTGCCCGCGGGATTGACGATGGGATCGGCGAGGTTGACGCTCGCGATCTCGGTGAGAATGCGCGGCTGCCCGTGGTAGACCATGTACTGCCGCGCCGGGGTCCACAAATCGTATCGGTTTCCCCATTCGACGCCCCCCTTGCCTTCCGCGACGAGCGCAGACGCCACCGCCATCCCGTATGATGCCTGCCCCTGCGCGAGGATCGGATGGATGTTCGGATCGTAGGGATCGTCGAACGGAGGTACGAAGATGCGCGCGCCGCCGGAGCCCATCTGATGCATGTCGTGCGTGATGATCGGTTTGTACTGGTTCTGGATGCCGATCGCGAGCCGCGTCTCGATCTGCGTGAACATGAACCAGTCGCGGTTGTCGTCGTGGCCGACGTACTTATGATAGAGGTCCGGATAGACGCGTGCGAAGGGCGTGCCTTTGGTCTTGTACCAATGATCGACGACGAGGTACTGGCCGTCAGGATTTTGTGACGGCACCACGAGCAGCACGACGTTGTCGAGGATCTGTTTGATATAGGGGCTGTTCTCCGTGACGAGCCGGTGCGCAATTTCCGTGAGCGCCTGCGTGTTGCCGACCTCGGTCGAGTGGATGGTCGCGTACAAAAACACGAACGCACGCCCCTCTTCGGCCAGTTTGCGGGCTTCGTCCACGGTCAATCCGCGCGGGTCGGCGAGCCGCCGATTGATTTCGACGAGCCGATCGATCCTGGCGAGGTTCTCCGGCGCGCTGATCGTCGCCAGCACGTACGGATTCCCCATCGTCGTCTTGCCGACCTCCTTGTATTGGAGGCGATTCGTTGTTTTCGAGAGGTGCTGAAGGTACTCGAGAATCTTCGGATAGCGAGCGAGTTCCCCGTCGGTGCCGATGCGGAAGCCGAAGTATTGCTGCGGCGATTGCGCCTGCGCCTGTCGCGCAAGCGTGGGTTCTCGAGTGGCGGTCGCGGCCACGACGACGGCTATGATCGCAACGACGTGACCTCGCATGAGTGCGCTCCTGTGGTGGTAGAGGCGTTCGCCAGACTACCTCTGACGACCTTCCAGGCGCAATTCTAGGGTGTCGGCGCGACCGGCGCGATGAGTCCTGCTCGCTCGAGCACGGGTCGGCACTCGGCATCGCTGCGCAGGAATTGCATCACCGGTTCCACGCCGGCATAGGCGAGCGCCGCCGCCCGCTCGTCGCACGCGCGCTCGAGAAGTTCACTCGCGCGCTTCGATTCCCCGATCGCCGCGTAGATCATTGCCAGCTCGTCGTGTCCGGTCCTGCCGGCACGAGCGTACTCCTCGAGCTGACCAATCGCCGCCCTGGCGCGCTCGCGGTGTCCGGCGAGTGCGTGGCCGATGCTCGTGAGCATCAGCCCGAACGGCTGGTTGCCGCCCTTCTTCAGTTCCTCGAACGCCTCGTCGTACGCACCCTTCGCGAGCAGCGTCAAACCAAGGTCGAACGCGACACGTGTGAACGCCGGATCCGTTTGCATGACGTGGCGGTATTGTGCGATTGCATCGTCGAACCGGCGCGCAAAGTGGTGTATGCGACCGATGCCGCTCGCCACGATCGATGACAGGGGGTCGAGCTGCTGCGCGCGGTGCATCTCGTGCAACGCTTCGTCGAGGCGGCCGCGCGACCCCAGGAACATTCCGTACGCATGACGGGACGGCGCGTGGCCGGGATTCAGCTCGAGCGCCCGCTTGAACTCGAGTTCAGCACCGGACCAGTCCCAATCGAAGCGAAACCTGATGAAGGCGAGCAGCGCGTGCCCCTCGGCGAGCGTCTCCTCGAGTTCGAGCGCCTTGGCGGCAGCGGCTCTCGCACGTCGAATCTCCTCCGGCCGCGACGACATCAGGCCGAAGTTGAGCGCCGCACTGAGCGCGTAGGTCTCTCCGAGGGCGGCGTATGCAGCGGCATAACGTCGGTCGGTCGCAATCGCAGTGTCGAAATGTTCGACGGCCTTCGCAAACGATTCCGCAGTCCGTTTGTTCAGCAGGTAACGGCCTTTGAGATATTCCTGATACGCCTCGACTTCCCGCGTCGCCGGTTTCGCGAGCCGCTTCTTCTGCTCGCCGCTCAGGCTCAGTCTCAGCTTGTCGGCCATCTCGTTGGAGATTTCCTCCTGCAGCTCGAAGATGCCCGATAAGCGACGAGTGAACTGGCCGCCCCAGATCTGCGATCCGTCCTCCACGTCGACCAGCTCTGCCCCGATCACCAGCATGTCGCCGCGATGGAGCACCCGTCCGGTCAGGACGGCTCGCACGCTCAGATCCTGTCCGATGGCCTGCGGTTCCTGGGTTCGCCCCTTGTAGCGGAACACCGTGCTTCGAGCCATCACTCGCAGTTTGGGCAGCTGCGAGAGCGTGTTGATCATCGTCTCGGTGATCCCGTCGCTCAGGTACTCCATCTCGGGATCCTGGCTCGCGTTCTCGAGCGGCAACACCGCCAGCGAGTCGATTTTCCGCTTGGCGGTCCGTCTTCGCGCTGGAGCGGCACCGGACCGTGCCGCAATGTCCGATGGGGTCGTGGGGCGTGTCGCGCCCGCCTGAGACGCGCTCGAGACATCCGATTCGAGGTGACCGGCTACCGAATCCGAAGGCAGGCGACCGGCGGCGGCGACCGATCCGCGCTCGATCTGGCCGCGCACGGCCCTGAGATCCGCCACCAGGTCACCCATCGTCTGGTAGCGCGCTTCCGGCGGCTTGCTGATGGCGCGGCCAACCACGCGGGCCAGTGTGTCGGGCACTGACGAGATGCGACCGACCGGAATGGGTTCGACGTACAGGATCGCGCCCAGCACGTCGGCCGGGGTCGCCCCGACGAAGGGCAATCGGCCGGCGACCATTTCATAGAGTACGACGCCAAGACTGAAGACATCGCCGCGCGCGTCGATCGCTCCGCCGCGCGCCTGCTCGGGAGACATATAGCTGAACGTCCCGACCACCACGCCGGGATTCGTTTCCAGGAGGCTTCGCGTGAGGCCGTCGGTGACGGCGCTGGCGAGGCCCGAAACGGTCAGCTTCGCCAGACCGAAGTCGAGGACCTTGACGTATCCATCCGGCCGCACCATCACGTTCTCGGGTTTGACATCGCGATGTACGATCCCGGCATCGTGTGCCGCTGCCAGCGCGCTGCCGGTCTGGATGGCGATCTCGAGGATCTCTACGAGCTCGAGGCGACCCCGCTCGAGGCGCGCGCGAAGCGTCTCGCCATTCACGAACTCGGTGGCGATGAAGTGAATGTCGCCGGCCTGGCCGATGTCATGAATGGTGAGAATGTTCGGATGATTCAGGGCCGAGGCCGCCCGCGCCTCCTGCCCGAACCGGCGTACGCGTTGCTCGTCGGTCACGAGCTTCGGCGACAGCACTTTCACGGCGAGCTTCCTGCCGAGCCGTACATCCTCTGCCAGATAGACCTGTCCCATGCCGCCGGCGCCGAGCTCTTCGATGATGCGATAGTGGGAGATGGTTCGGCCGATCACGAATGCGCCTTTGTCCGTGGCGATTGTACGGCCGGTGGGCTGCGGGAATGTAGTCACGCGCTGCCTCAGTGACTATTTTGGCGAGGTCTTGATCCCTTCCAGCGCGCTGTGGGCGCGGATGCGTCCGTCCGGACCCACGAGTGAAAACGTCAGGTAGCGGCCGTCGTCGAGCAGGAGCGTCAGCTGTTCCACGCGTGCCAGGACGATCGCCTCACCCTCGGTGGCGAGCTCGATGGTCCCTTCGATTCCGCTGGCGATCGAGGGGCCCCCTTCGCTGATGCTCAACCGGTATCGCGTTCTTCGCACCAGACGATCACCCGCATAGATCTCCCCGTCGCCGGTGAGCACTTGGGTCATTCGAAAGGATCGCCCATGACTCGAACTGGCGTAAAGAGGGGAGCAGATGCCGACTTCAGCCGAAGACTTGAAACCAGCTCACGATCGCGAGGATGGTCGCCAAGATCGCGAGGAATACCTGGACGACGAGTTGGTTCTGCTCATTGGTCTGCTGCACCAGCGGTCTCCTGCCTGCCATCACACTCCAGGGGATCCGATGCCCCTGCTGTGCAACAGGGACACGCGCAGTGTAGAGGGGGAGACGCCCCACGACCATAGACCGTTCGCAAGATCCTTCTATACCCCCGGTCATAGATCTCATGAACTCGTAGCCGCTCAACGAGAGAGTCGCAGGCGGATGTGATACGTTTCTGCCACATCGAACGCTGTTCGGCGTGTGTCGCTGTGTTTCAGAACAAACCTGACGTTATGGTTTCGGCGACCCGCGATGTTTTGGAGGTGGCAGCGGCTCGGACAAGCGCCGGACCAGAGCGGCGCTCAGCCGCGAAATTGTTCTTCACGGTGTGCTACGTCCTGGCGAGCACTGTCTGCTATTACGCCGCCACGCAGATCGCCTGGGCGCTGACGTTCCCCGACAGCAAAGTCTCCCTCTTTTTTCCGCCGCACGCGGTTCTGCTCTGCATCCTGCTGCTCGTCCCCACTCGGCACTGGTGGGCCTACGTACTCGCCGCCGCCAGCGCTCATTTTCTGGCGACCCAGCAGGCGCACTGGCCGCCGCTGTACGCCTTGACCTGCGAGGCTTTCGACGCGGTGAAATGCGTGTCGGCAACGGCGGGGATCCGCTTTCTGATTACGTCGCCTCTCAAGGCGATCACGCTGCGTGACGCCGTTCGCTTTGTCCTCGTTGCGGTGGTGCTCGTGCCCTTTGGGACCGCCTTCTGGGGTGCGTCCTTTACGGTCTCCTATGGTTTCGGCACTCGCTATTGGATCGAATGGCGCAACCTGGGCATCTCGAATGCGGTCACGGCCATCGTCCTGGTGCCCTTGTTTCTGCTGGGTGCGCACCATCTCTTCGTAAGACGCCCGAGAGCGCTGTCCCCCGGACGCGTGCTGGAAGCGTCTTTCCTCGCTGCCTGCACGGTGGCGCTGGGAATCTTCGTCTTCGATAGAACGCCAGCGGGTCCCAACACTTCGCCCGCTCTCCTGTATACGCCGATACCTCTGCTCATCTGGGCAGCGCTCCGCTTTGGCCTTGGTGGAATCAGCGCCGCGATGTTGACCATTACCTTCCAGGCGATCTGGGGAACCATGCGCGGGCACGGCCCGTTCCTGGCCCAAACCCCGAGCGAGAATGCGCTGGCGCTCCAGCTGTTC
>DATLLF010000210.1:0-26606 GCA_035537955.1 Vicinamibacterales bacterium
CACAGGCAGCGTCGCATCCACGCCGGCGATGGCCTGCTGAAGGGATGCGAGGGAGATGCTCGACCCTTCACGCGTACGTACGGCGATCTCCAGATCCCGGTCGGGCCGCTGCGCGAACGGGAAATACACGTCGGGCTCCACGCGAGCGCCTCTCAGGTCGGTCGTCAGATCCCTGAACCGTGCGTCCGCGACGACGCCGACGATTTCGACAGCGGGTCCGCTCCCATTGCCAAGCCGGATGCGGCGCCCGACGGCTTCGTTGTCAGGCCACAGACGTTTTGCCGCGCCTTCGTTGATGATGGCCACCGGCGGTGCGCCGGCCGTGTCTTGGTCCGTGAACGCGCGGCCGCGAACGACGCGGACCTGCAGCGCAGAGAAGAGCTCGGGCGTGACGGAGTTGCGATAGTAGCGTTGAACCGCCTCCGCGTCCGCCTGTCCGTCCACGGAAAGGGTCGAGGCGTTCGAGTTGCCGGTGAACGGCAGGCTCGTCGCAACGGCGGCGGAGGAGACGCCGGGGATTTCGCGCAGCCGCTCGGTCAACCTCTGCGCGAACTGCACGCGCTGTTCGGGCGCGTATCGGCTCGCCGGCAGCGTCATTCGGGCGGCCATGACGTGCGCCGGGTCGAACGCGATGTCGACGTGATACCGCCGCGCGCCAAGCGCGAGACGGACGGCCAGTTCGCGCGTGCGGCCCGACGCCCGCGCCAGTTGCAGACTCGCCACATTCGCGCACGCGACGACCAGGAAGAGAACGACCGCACCGAAGAGCGACACGACCAGCGTCCGTGTGTTGCCGATGAACGCCTGGCGCAGCCCGTCGACCTGAACGCTGCGCTGGCGATTCGACTCCGGATGACGCTCCTCGAGAATGGCCGCGACGCGACTCAGGTCGTCCTGCGCGCGCGCGCGCGTCACTCCCGCTTTCACGCGCCCGATAGCGCCAAGCCATCGCGTGTTACGGTTGCGCACGACCGTCGGTGCGCTGGTGAGCGACACCATCATCGAGGGGACCCAGACGTCCGTGTCGAACGACACGCCGGCGAACCGCTCGGGCATGACGCCGACGATCGTGAACGGCCGGTCGTTCAGGTGGATCTGCCGCTGCAGGATGTCGCGGTCCCCGCCAAAGCGGTCCCGCCAGAGCGAATGACTGATGACGGCAACGGCGTTGCGATCCTGCACTTCATCTTCGTCGGAACGGAAGGTGCGGCCGAGAGCGGCCTCCACCCCGAGCAGGCGGAAGTAGCCCGCGTTCACCATTTCGGTCTCGACGCGCATGGCCGTATCGCCGATGCGCAGATTCAGTGAGGTGTCGTCGTACAGCGACACGTCTTCGAGTGTCGCGTTCATCGTGCGCCAGTCGCCGACTTCCGGAAACGAGCCGCCGCGCGGTGATCGCTGCGGCCCGGCCACTCCCGTGAGAAAGACCAGCCTGTCCGGCTCGAGAAAGGGCAGCCGCCGAAGCAATGCCGCGTCCATGAGGCTGAACATCAGCGTCGTCGCGCCGATTCCCACCGCAAGCGTCGCTATCACCGACAGCGCGTAGGCGGGCTGCTTCCACAGCGTACGGATCGCAATGGTGAGTTCCTGCAGCATACGGGCGAACGAGCACGCGTTATGCCACGAGTGAATCAGCCCATTTTTCGGGAAAAGCGCGGAACGATCGTGCATTTTCGAACACGCGCTTCCCGCAGGCGAACGGATGGCCGGTCAGTAGAGGGTCACGCCACAAAGAAAACACGCGACAGAAGAAACACCCCCAGAAGAAACACCGGGGAACACAGGATCCAACTGAACCATTACCCGCCGTCACACTGCTTCTCCGCGAAGTCCAGGTCGGGACATAATCCCCTCCATGCGCACTTACATCGCGGAATTCATTGGCACCTTCTTCCTCGTCCTGACGATCGGCTGCACGGGGATTGCGTCGGCTCCTGGTGTGATTCCGCCGCTTGCCATTGGCGCCGTGCTGATGGTGATGGTGTATGCCGGTGGCCACGTGTCGGGTGCGCACTACAACCCGGCGGTCACTCTCGCGGTGTTCATGCGCGGCAAGACGCCGGCGCGCGACGTGCTGCCGTACATCGTGGCGCAGGTGAGCGCGGCCGCAGCCGCCGCGGCTCTCGTGATCTTCCTGAAGACAGGCGAGAGCGTGACGGCTTTCGCGCCTCGCGCAATCGGTGCTGCTTTTGCCGCGGAGCTGTTGTTCACGTTTGCGCTGGCCTACGTGGTGCTCAACGTCGCGACTGTCAAGGCGGTTGCCGGCAATTCCTATTACGGGCTCGCCATCGGCTTCACGGTACTCGCCGGCGCATTTGCCGTTGGCGACGTATCGGGCGGCGCGTTCAATCCGGCGGTCGCCATCGGCGCCATGACGATGGGGCTGCTGCCGTGGGGCAACCTGCACATCTATCTGATCGCTGATTTCGCCGGCGCGGCGCTGGCGGCGCTCGCATTCAGGGCGATGAACCCTCAGGAGTAGCCGTTCGTCGGTATCAGAGGAACCGCGCCGCCCAGCCGGCGGTCAAGAGGCAGGCTGCGATCGCGAGCGCCACGACCGCGTCGCGTCGGCTGCGCCAGCCGAGCAGCACGGGATTGACGAGCGCCACTAGTGCAATCAGCGCGATCCCCATCCCGAACATGAACAGGCTGTCGAGCATGACCCCTCCGCCACTCGGTGGCAGGGTTATCAAGACGCGAGCCAGAGCACGCAGAGTCGCGCACCATCAGTGGCATCGCGCTTGCCCGCACGCGGCGTCGATGCCGCAGACGCACACTGATTCCTCCAACTGACGCACCCGGGCTCGCTTCAGATGACGTCGACCTGTACGACATGTATGGCCGCGCGATCAGCGTGTATGGAGCCAATCCGATTATTTCGGCTCCTTCGGCCTTCGCCAAAGATACCCATCTCCCCTGGGTGCACTGGAAGGATCTGCCGTTGGCGTACGGCCCCGTCTGGCTCATGCTTTCCGCGAGCTCAGCGCTCTTGCCGGCGATGCGCTGACCACGACGGCTGTGGCGTACCGCGCCGCGGGCGCTCTTCTTCATCTGGCCGTCGTTGCGGTGCAGCGCCGCGCGAGAGTGCTGCACGAGCACACGCCGCCGCCGCCGTCCTGCTCGTCGTGCCGTACCGACGGTGTTGCGCTTGATACCTGGCAGCAACTGACCGTCGGCTCCTCGTACAACTGGGCGGTCTTGTGCCTCGCGGCTGTTGCGAGATATCAGAGAGACAGCGTTTGGGAGGGGCCAAGCCGGTCGATCAGGATTTCGTCAGCCGTCGCGAGCCTCCAGCCTCGAACCGCCGCGTGCGCTGTGAGCAGCCGGTCGAATGGATCCCGCGTCCAGCTCGTTGCGCATGCCGCGGTGAACCAGCGCCCTGAGGGAGGCTCGTCGAGCACCCAGCGCGGGTCATCCGCGAGCGCGTCGATCGAGCGGCCAGAGACAAGCGCGAGCCGCCCGGCTTCGAGCAGGAACTGAAGTTCGAGCAACCCGACCGGGGAGATATAGAGACGTGAGAAGCGATCGAGCGGCCTGGCTCGCCTGTGGCCGGCGGCAAGCCAGATCATGGCGTGCGTGTCGAGCAGGATCACCGCCGCTTCCGCCGCGCCGTGAACCGAAGCCCTTTCGCCCCTGCCGTCCACGACCACTGAGCCGCCATCACTGCCGGATCGATCGCGCTGAACACTTTGGCTGCCGGTGCCGCGGCCCGCACCTGCGGCTCCGCCACGACTCTGAACCGCACGCCCCGCCGTTCGATCACGACAGGCATACCCTTCTCGGCTTCGTCAAGGATCTCGCCAAACCGCGCCCGCGCCTCCGCGACCTTCAAGTGCTTCATGGCATGTACATTGTACAGCATCGCTGACCCTCCGGGTATAACCTAGTTGCAGGGTACGCGCCATCCGTCTTTGTGCGGAAGGTGAGCGCCGGAGCCGTCGAACGTGGCACTTCTCGAAACGCATCGGAAGCGGCCCGGGCGCAGAAATCGCCATGCCTCGTTGAGCGACGCATCGCGTCTGGCGGCGCTGTTATACTCCGGCGGTCCCGGAGGGCAGCATGTCGTTCCGTTCATTCGCGCTGATTACCGGCGCTCTCGTGGCGCTCGCGCCGTCGCGCGCCATTCCCATCCAGCAACAGTCATCCGTCCCTTCGCTCTTCGGTGAGCTGAAGTGGCGCAACATCGGCCCGCATCGCGCCAGCCGCACCGTGGCAGCCACCGGTCATCGCAGCCAGCCGTACACGTTCTACATGGCGCAGGTGAACGGCGGCGTGTGGAAGACCACGGACGCCGGCCGCACGTGGAACCCGATCTTCGACGATCAGCCGACCGGCTCGATCGGCACGATCGTCGTCGCCCCCTCGGATCCGAACATCATTTACGTGGGAAGTGGCGAGGGGCTGCACCGCCCCGATCTCTCCACCGGCGCGGGCGTCTTCGTATCAACGGATGCCGGAAGGACGTGGACGCATGCCGGGTTGAAGGACGCGCAGCAGATCCCGCGCATCGATGTGGATCCGCGAGACGCGAACCGCCTCTTCGTCGCCGCCCTGGGGCATCCATACGGACCGAGCGAGGAGCGCGGTATCTTCAGATCCCTCGATGGCGGCCGCACGTTCGAGAAGGTGCTCTACAAGGACGAAAACACCGGCGGCAACGACGTCGACATCGATCCCTCCAATCCCAACATCGTCTACGCCACGATGTGGGAGGAGCGGCAGGGGCCCTGGGAGAACGCGGTGTGGTCGGGCACCGGCGGCGGTATTTTCAAATCGACCGATGGCGGAACGACGTGGCGCCAGCTGACCAACGGTCTTCCCAGCGTGATCCAGGCGAACCTTGCGATATCGCCCGCGAATCCACAGCGGATCTACGCGACTGTTGCCGGCACGTCCGATCCGGGGATGCTCGATCAGAATCGCGGGAGCGGCGGCTACTATCGCAGCGACGATGGCGGTGAGAGCTGGAAGCTGATCACCGAGGACACGCGTCCTACCGGACGCATCGGTGGCGGCGATCTGCCGATGCCGCTGCCCGACCCGAAGAACCCCGACGTCGTGATCACCGCGAGCACGGTGTCGTGGAAGTCCACGGACGGCGGCGTGACGTGGGCGCCGTTCAAGGGCGCGCCCGGGGGCGAAGACTATCAGAACGGCTGGATCAATCCTGACAATCCCGACATCATGATCCTGGGCGTGGATCAAGGTGCCGTGGTGACGCTGAACGGCGGGCAAACATGGAGCTCCTGGTACAACCAGTCGACGGCGCAGCTGTATCACGTCACCGCCGACAACGCGTTTCCGTATCGCGTGTGCAGCGGTCAGCAGGAGAGCGGATCCGCGTGCGTGGCGAGTCGGGGCGGCTACGGGGCGATCTCGCTCCGCGACTGGATGCCGGTCGGAGTCGACGAATATGGGTACGTCGCACCTGATCCTCTGAACCCGGACATCGTCTACGGTGGACGCAATGTCAGCCGATTCGACCGCCGCACCGGACAGGTATCGAGCGTCGGCCCCATTGGCGGCCGCGGAGGCGCCGGGGGGCCGCAAGGCAACTTCCGCACGGTCCGCACGATGCCGGTCGTCTTCTCCGAGGTGGACAAGCACGCGCTGTTCTTCGCGAACAATCACCTGTGGAAGACCGTGAACGGCGGCGACACCTGGCAGCAGATCAGTCCCGATCTCACGCGCAAGACATGGGAGACGCCGAAGAGCGTGGGAAAGTACGCGAGCCTCCCTGGATCGCAGGGAACGCCGCGCGGCGTGATCTACACGATCGCTCCGTCGTACCAGGACATCAGCCGCATCTGGGTGGGCACCGACGACGGGCTGATTCACGTCACGACCGATAGCGGCAAGACGTGGACGGATGTCACCCCGCCAGCGCTCCAGCCATGGGCCAAGGTGTCACTGATCGATGCCGGACGATTCAGCCCGACGACGGCGTACGCCGCGATCAATACGCTGCGGCTCGACGATCTGCGCCCGCACATCCTGCGCACGCATGATGGCGGAAAGACGTGGGCGGAGATCGTCAACGGTATTCCGGCCGGGGAAACGGTCAACGCCGTGCGTGAAGATCCGAAGAAGCGCGGTCTGCTCTTTGCCGCTACAGAGCGCGCGGTTTATGTGTCGTTCGACGATGGGGCGAACTGGCAGTCCCTGCGTTTGAACATGGGCGTGACATCGGTTCGCGACGTCATCGTGAAAGACGATGACCTCGTGTGCGCCACGCACGGCCGCGGGTTCTGGATCCTCGACGACATCACGCCGTTGCGTCAGATGGGCACGACGCCTGACATCGCAAGGCCGCTGGCCACCGACGCGGACGCGTTCCTGTTCAAGCCGACGACCGCCTGGCGCGTGCGCTGGAACACGAGCACCGACATGCCGTGGCCGGCGGAAGAGCCGACCGGTGAGAATCCACCCGACGGTGCGATCGTCAACTACTACCTGCGCGACAGTGCGTCGGGCGAGGTGGCGCTCGAGATCACGCGAGCCGACGGACGGGTCGTCCGCCGTTACTCGAGCGCCGATCAGGTGTCCCGCATTCCGGATGCGCGCAGCGCGCCGGTGCCGTTGTACTGGTTCCGTCCACCGCAGGCGATCTCGACGGCGGAGGGGCTGCATCGCTTCATCTGGGACGTTCACTATCAGCCGCTGAACGAGGTGCCTGGTGGGGGTGGACGAGGCGGGCGCGGAGGTGGCCTGCCGATCACCGCGATCCCGCACAACTCGGCGCCGGCCCCGACAACGCCGTGGGTCTCGCCGGGCACGTACACGCTGGCGCTCACCGTCGGAGGAAAGCGGCTGACGCAGCCGATCGAGGTGAAGCAGGATCCTCGTATCACGACGCCCGCGGCCGCGATGCGGCAGGTCTACACGTGGACCGACGGTCTGTACTTCGGAGCGGTCGACATGCACGCGGCGGCGCTCGAAGCCGCATCGCTGCGCGACAAGGCGACGAAGCTTCGCGCGTCGGCGAACGGCGCGGCCGCGGACGCACTCGATGCCTTCGTGAAGCAGGTGAGCGCAATCGAAGGGACGGCGGCCGGCGCCGCCGGTGGTGGTCGTGGTGGACGCGGCGGCGGCGCCGCGCCCGCGGCGCCGGCCACCGACACGCTCTGGGGTGTCCGCATGGCGCATGCTGGCCTGATGAATGCCATGCAGGCGGCCGACGTCGCGCCCACCGCCAACACGCGCACCGCCGTACAGTCGGCGCTCGGCAACGCCAAGGCTGTGGTCGCGCGATGGGAGACGCTGAAAAAGGTCGATCTTCCCGCGCTCAACGCCAAGCTGAAGGCCGCAGGTATTGGAGAGATCCGTTAGCGTGGGCCGGCTTTCGGCTTGCGGCTTCCGGCTTCAGGCTGTTCGTGCGCTCGATTGACATATGTAAAGAGCCGACATATAAAGACGCGATGCTTGAATCGGAGCTGCGCAAGGGAAGCGCCGAGGTCCTGGTGCTCGGCGTGCTCCAGGAAGGCACGCGGCATGGTTACGAGATCGCGCGCGTGATCGAAGACCGGTCCGACGGAGCCATCACCTTCCATTCGGCGACGCTCTATCCGACGCTCTACCGGCTCGAACGCAAGGGGCTCATCAAGGGACGCTGGGTGGAAAAGGCCGGGCAGCGACGGCGCCGCTTCTACCGCATCACGCCGAAGGGCCGCGCCGTTCTCGGCGAACAGCGCACGGCGTGGAGCCGTTTCTACGACGCGCTGCATCGCGTCGTCCACATTCACGAGTCTTGAAGGGCGGGTCGCGATGGGTCGCAACGAAGCAGCACTCGATCGTTGGCGCCGCCGCGTTCGTATCGCATTGCCCTCGGCCGACGACGACCTGGTGGAAGAGGTCGCGCAGCACATCGCGGAGCGGTGGGTGCGCGCATGCGAGGCAGGCATGGATGCGGCTGCCGCCGACCGACAAGCCGAAGAAGACCTTCTTGCATGGAAGGGGCGGCACATTCCCAGCCGCACAGCACCGTGGTACCGGGAGCTCTCGTGGAGCGGATGGGGCGCCGATGTCCGTTTCGCCGCGCGATCTCTGCGCGTGCGCCCCGTCTTCACCGTGGGTGCCGCGCTCCTGTCGACGATTGCCATCACAGCCATCCTGTCCGGATTCTCCGTCGTCTACGGCATCCTGTGGCGTCCACTGCCATATCCTGGTTCCCAGCGCCTCGCCGTCATCTGGCAGTTCAGGGGCGGCGACCTGACGCAGATCAGTTATCCGGATCTCACAGACGTCACCGCCGCAGACGTGTTCGACGGGCGCGCGGCGATGTCGGGTGGTCGCGGCAGCCTGCGTATCGGCAACAGCATCGATCGTGTGAACGCGCTGGCCATCGAGGCCGATGGCTACGCAATGCTCGGCGCCAGGCCCATCGTCGGGCGCCTGCTCAATGCCGCGGACGCCGACAAGCCTGTGGCCATGATCAGCCATCGACTGTGGGCGAGCAGATTCGGTTCGGATCCGTCGATCGTCGGGCGCGTGCTCTGGCTGAGTGGCAACGAGTACACCGTCGTCGGCGTGCTGCAACCAGGGTTCGATTTCGAGTTGCCGGTGCCGCCGTCGTTCAAGCTGGAACAGAACGACATCTGGACGATTCTCGATACAACGTTCCCGCTGCGGCCGCGGCGGGATGTATCGGCGTACGAAGTGCTGGTGCGGATTGCTCCGCGGCGCACTATTGAGGACGCGCAGGCGGTTGCGGATGCCACCGCGCAACGGCTCGCGGCCGAGTATGCGTCCACGAACATCGGCCGTACGTTCCGGATCGTCCCCTTGAAAAACGAAGTGGTGGGGCCGGTGCGCCGTCCGATGCTCTTCGTCGCCGTGGCCTCTGTCCTGACGCTGCTCGTCGCGTTGGCGAACCTCGTGATCCTCGGGCTCGTGCGCGGGGCCGAACGGCAGGAGGAGCTCTCGATCAGAACCGCGCTTGGTGCCGGAGCGACGCGGATCCGCAGGCAGCTCTTCGCAGAGCACCTGCTCATCGCGCTGACTGGGGCGGTGTTCGGCGTGCTCGCCTCGCGTCAGGTCGTCGAACTCCTGGTCAGGAGTGAGGCGGCGCATCTGCCGCGCGTGGACGCGATCCGCTTCGATGCGCCAGTCTGGTGGGTTGCGGCGGCGGTGACGCTGCTCCTGGCCCTTGTCATGAGCGGGCGGCCTCTCGAGCACCAGGTGGCCGCGCTGCGCAGCGGCCGCCGGACGACGAGCCGGGTGGTACGTCGATCGCGGCGGCTGATGGCCGCCAGCGAAATCGCGCTCGCGCTCACGCTCACCACTGGTGGCGCGCTGCTCGCCCTCAGCTTTTCACGACTGCTCTCGACGGATCCGGGATTCAGACCGGCAGGCGCGGCATCGGCGAGAGTCTCTGCGTACGACACACGCTATCCAACGAAGGAGCATGTCCGCCGGTTCTTCGAGGACGTAGTACGACGTCTGCGCGACATGCCGCAGGTGACTGCCGCCGGAGCGGGATCGAGCCTTCCTCTGAGCGGCCAGGCGACAGGCACGAGCATCGTCGCGGAAGGACGGCCGCTGCTGCCGGGCGCGCGCCCGACCGCCGGCTGGCAGTTCGTCACGCCTGGTTACTTCGAGGCCGCAGGCATCAGCATCCGGGCGGGTCGCGACTTTTCAACGGCGGACCGCGAGCGCGCGGCTCACGTGACCGTCGTGAACGAGGATCTCGCACGCGACCTCTTTCCAGGAGAGGACCCGATTGGGCGCCGTATCGGCGTCGGCGGAGACGATGCGAACGGCGACTGGCACGAGATCATTGGCGTCGTCGCGGACGTCCGCCATCAGGCGCTCGATACTGCGCCGTCGCCACGCGTTTACGATCTGCTCGGTCAGCATTGGGGACGAACGCTGTACGTCGTCGCGCGCACCGGCAACGGGGACGCGGATTCGTTGTTGCCGGTGCTGCGGCGAACGGTGAGATCACTCGATCCGGATGCTCCCGTGTTCGAAGCCGCCACGCTCGAGACGCTCGTGGACCGCTCCGCTGCGACACGCCGGATGGCCTCGACGATTGCTGTTGGTCTGGCCGCAGCAGGCGTGCTCCTCGCCCTGATTGGCGTTTATGCCGTCGCCGCGGCATCGGTTGCCGAGCGGTCCAGAGAGATCGGGGTGCGAGCGGCGCTCGGCGCGGCGCCACTCGATCTGTTCCGCCTCATCGCGCGGGAGAGCGCGTCCACCGCCGCGTGGGGGACCCTCGCGGGCCTGTTCGCTTCCCTCGTCGTCGTCCGCCTGCTGCGGGCGCAACTATTTGGTGTCGATGCGTCAGATGCCATGTGGCTGATCCCCGCCGTTGCCATCGGCGTGCTCGCGGCCGCCGCAGCCGCGGCCATCCCGCCCGGCCGCCGTGCCGCCTCGGTCGATCCACTGGTCGCGATGAGGGTGGATTGAGACACGTGCGACGTACAAACGTGCGACGTGCGACGTGCAACGTGCAACGTGCTGCGTGCGCTGAGCACCCGCACGTGGCACTGAGCACCCGCACGTGGCACCGAGCACGTGCACGTTGCACCGAGCACCCGCACGTGGCACCGAGCACGTGCACGTCGCACTGAGCACCCCGCTCATCGCACGTAGCGCTGAGCACCCCGCACATCGCACGTCGTACTTAGCACTGAGCACGTAGCACTGAGCACGTAGCACGTCGGCCGTCGCCCGTGTCTTCCCGTGCTGTAATAACCCCGGAGGCGGGTGAGTGGATGAACGCGGTGTGAGAGTGAAGACCGGCGGCCGCGAGCGGCGTGCGCTCGACCGGCGCGTAGGCGCGGCGTTCTGGAGACGATGGCATCGGTGGATCGGATGGGCGGCGACTGTGTTCGTGCTGTTTGCCGCAGTCACGGGCGTGCTCGTCGCCGTTACCGAGTTTTTCGGCGAAGAGGAAGCGCTGCGCGAAGCCACACGGGGGCTCGTGAGCCCGGTGACCACGTCGGAGGGAGGTGAGGCGCAGCGGACGCTTCAAGCGGCATTGGCGAGCGCCGCACGGGAAGCGCCTGGCGCTCCAATCGATCAGATCACGCTGCGGTTCAAGGGACCACAGGCGGTCGTCTCGGTGTATCTCGGCCGAGCGAGTGGAGGAGAGGATCGGCGACTCGACTTCGATGCGAAGAGCGGAGCGTTTCTGCGCGCCGCGTCCTACGTCGATAAAGCGCTGATCAACCGCATCCACAGTGGCGAGGCATTTGGCGACGGCGGCCTCGTCGCCGCCATGCTCTGGGGGCTGGCGCTCGTGGCGATTACAGTCTCCGGGATCATCATCTACTGGAGCATGCGCCGCGCGAACGCGACCGGCGTCGAGCGGTTTTTCTGGTAACCGCGCCGGGCCGGCCTTCTTCAGCGCGTCGATATCGCCGCAATCACGCCACCCGCGATCGCGCCGATCGGGGCGCCGATCAGGGCACCCTTCAATCCCGGGTCATCACAATTGCAGGGCGCGAACTCTCTCTCGATCTGGTGACCGAGGAACCCGCCGGCGAAGAATCCGCCGACGGCGCTGCCGGCGATGATCAGCGCGCGGGTGCCCGTGCCCATTCGCTTGTGTTCTTTCGCGACGGCGGGTTGTTCGCGTTGCGCGGGCTCCTCGCGCACCCATCGCTCGACGGACCGGGCGATGGTCTCCGCGCTGAGCGCGGTGACGTCGGTGTCGTGCGGGATCGCCCGCGAAGATGGCGCTTGCGCGTGAACGACGAGCGATCCGCTTGCGCCGAGTACGATCAATAGCGTGCAGACGAGCTTTCTCATATTTTCCCCTACTGATTGTGAAGGCGTCGAAAGCTCGCAGACAGGCTCACACGCTCCGGGTCACTCGTTCTGCGGAATTTGAGCATCATGGAACGAGTAAGCCACAGTTCGCAGGACGAGGGGTAATTCCTGGGAGGTCGCGATGGTAGCGAGAGTCTGGCACGGCTACACCACGCCTGAGCATGCGGATGAATACGAGGCGATGCTGAAGCCCGAGCTGCTTCCGGGGCTGAGCACGAAGAGCGGCTTTGCCGGGAGCTACCTCCTTCGCCGCGATCTTGGCGGGGAAGTGGAGTTCATCACGATGATCCTGTGGGAGTCACTCGACGACATCCGGGCCGTGGCGGGCGATGATTACGAGCGCGCGATCGTGCCGGAGGAGCGAAGGCGCGTACTTTCGCGGTGGGACGATACGGCCGCGCACTACGAGGTGGTCTCTCGCACACTCTGACGATAACTTCAAACTTGCAACTACAAACTCCAAAGACGGAGGCTTCAAAAGCGAACCGATTTCGGCCTCTTTTGGGGTTTGTCGTTTGCAGTTTCCTCCGCCGGTTTCGTCGTTTTTGAAGTTTGAAGTTTCTGGGTTTGGTCAGAGTCCCCAGAAGGCGCCCGTGAGTCCTGCTTCGCGGAAGTACTCCTTCGCCTCTGCAGGCTCGCGTCGGCGATAAGGCGTGTCGAGACGGCCGTCGTACCAGTGTCGTGCCAGACGCCACAGCGTCGCCAGGTCGAAAACCGATCCGCGCGCATGCCCGGTGGTCTCGAGCCACGACGCGATGCACGTTTCTCCGCAGAACAGCCGCTGGTTGCCGCACGCGCGGACGACATCGTCCCAGACCCGTACGGCCGGAATCAAGAAGTGCGCGAGCTGAGATCCGTCCGGCGGACTCTTGCGCGTGACCGTCCATGCGTGCGCCGCGCCGCACGCGGGGCACGTGGTCGCGACGAGCACATTCGGTTCGTCCGGCACGAGGTGGGGAATGGCGAACGAATCCCAGGCGCAGCCGCCCCACCAGAGCGTGCTTCTGCCCATCACCGAGAAGCCCAGATTGATGGACGAGAACGGATGCGCCATCACGATCGTCCCATCTTTCCCAAGCACGAGGTGCCGCTGCCGGGCGAGCTGCGCCAGCGCCGCAGCGACATCATGCAGAAGCACACCAGTGACCGACCCGAGATCGGCGGCGTCCGGCGCGCGTCCGGTGCGTGCGAACGAGCCGTACACGTGCAGCCTGATCGCTTCAACCTGTTCGTTCGTCAATGATGTGTCGGCATTCATCGAATGATGTCGCTCAACGAGCATGCCGGCTCGAGACGACGGAGCCAGTCCATGGCAGGCTCGCCGATCGGCGCTCCTGGAGGCGCAGTTGGCAGGGGCGTCGCTGCCACCGGGGCGGTCGGACGATCGAGGAAGCGTTTGATGTCGGCCGCGAGCAGCGCACGGTGCGCGGCCGCGGGTGTCGTGCCCGCCGCCGGCAGGGCGGCGGCACGGGCGCGCAGTTTCGCCGACGCGATCGCGCGCACCTGCGACATGTCCGCCGTCGACGCGAGCCGCATCAGGTGATCGATGACGACGCGCTGCACCGCGCGCTGGATTTCCGCCTGGTAGGGATCCGCCGGCGCGGCCGCGAACGTCGCCGCGAGCACCTTGTCGACGACTCCGTGCAGGCCGGGTAGCGTCGAATCGAGAGCGTTCTGCTCCACGAGCCGCGCGGCGCGCGCTTCGTCGAACAAAAAGCCGATGGCGAGGTCGGCGGCAGTCACCGCTGGAGTGATCGCATCGAACATCTGTCCCGTGTAACGCGGGAACAGCTCGCGCGTCTGCCCGTAGCCGCTCGGCCGTGGCGGGAGCACCTCGAGCAATGGCTTCGGCAGCGCAAGCGCCGAAGGCTTCAGCGTCGCGAGAATCGAATCGAGCGCTCGCGCCTGATCGGCCGCAGATGCGAACTTCACGGGAGTCGTATTGCCGCCGCGCAGTGCATACGTGTAATGCAGGCCGCCGATGACGGACGCCGCCGCTTCCACCTGATAGCGATGGTGCAGGTACAACGGGACGAGAACTTCTTCGATCGTCGCCAGCGGCTCCCCCTTCCGGATCGCCTGCTCACCGAAGCGCGACAACGCGGCCGCGCGGATCTTCATCATCCGATCGAGCTCCGCCGATGCGTTGGTACCGTTGGACCACTGGTTCACGTTCGCATGCGTCCCGAGGTCCTGGTTCGTGAGGTAGAAGAGATCCTGCGCATGCCCCTCGTCGATGATTGCGTCGAGCGCGGCTCTCTCGTCGGTTCCCTTGGGGAAGTCCTGATAGCCCCAGCGGATCGCGATCTTGTCCCACTCGCCGATGCCCTTCGCGTAGACATCCGAGTAATCGAGCGATCCGTCGGCTTTGAGCGTGATGAGCGGCTGCGGATAATCGAGCACCGAGATGCGGCCCGCCTTGCTGTCGTAGTAGTTGTGTCCGAGGCCGAGTGTATGGCCCACCTCATGCGCGGCGAGCTGACGAATCCGCGACAATGACCACTCGAGCAGTTCCGGAGGCGTCTCGGTGCCAGATTTGTAGGGGCTGAGCAGGCCTTCCGCGATCATGTAGTCCTGCCGGATGCGGAGCGAGCCGAGCGTCACGCTGCCTTTGATGATCTCGCCCGTGCGCGGGTCGGTGACCGATGCGCCGTAGCTCCAGCCGCGCGTCGAGCGATGGACCCAGTTGATGACGTTGTAGCGAACATCGAGCGGGCTCGCGTCTTCGGGCAGCAGCTCGACGCGGAACCCGTTCCGATAGCCGGCGGATTCGAAGGCCTGGTTCCACCAGCGTGCCCCCTCGAGCAGCGCGGAGCGGATCGGCTCAGGAGTGCCGGGATCCAGGTAGTAGATGATCGGCTTGACCGGATCGCTGATCGGCGCCGTCGGATCCTTCTTCTGGATGCGATGCCGGTTCGCGAACCGCAGCGTCATCGGCTGGCCGGGGAGCGCCGCATAGTTCTCGAACGAGAGCCCGAAGAATCCCGATCGCGGATCGTAGACGCGCGGCTGGTAACCGGGCTCCGGAAGCTCGACGATCGAGTGGTGGACACGCATGCTCGCCGCTTCTGAGGCCGCGGCCACGCTGCCGACGCCTTCGAAGAAGCGTCCGCCCCCGCCGCCGCGGCCACCGCCCGCGGCAGGCCCCGGCGTCCGGATGAACGTGAGCTCCGCTTCCAGCTCGGTGTTCTTCGGAAACGCCGCCAGACCCGGCGCATAGACGCTGCTGCGGCCGGCTTCGAACCGGTAGGTTCCGGGTGACAGACGGCCGGCGATCTCCGTCCAGTCACGCACGAGGAAGTCGGTGTAATCGACGAGGTAACGTCCCTCGCTCGTCGCCGCAATGGGGAAACTCCACAGCACCGACCGGGCGAAGGCGTCACGCACCGTCTTCGACTCGGCTGGGTTCTGCGTCAGCGCGCGGAACTGGTAATTCGGCTGCACCATCAGAAGCCGCGGTCCGCTGCGCTCGAACGTCACGATTCGCGCACCCGTCGTCTGGCCGCGGTCGATGCCGATGTCGTTCGAGCCGAGACCGGTCGCCATGCCCGTCGAATAGAGGACCTCCGTCTGCAGCTTCGGGATTTCGACGTACAGCTTGCCGGCGGTCTCGTCCCAGTAGAGTGGGAAAAAGCCGTCGATCTTCTTCAGGTTCTTCGTGCGTTCGGCGATGGACGGTGGCGGGCCGCCGGCCTCCGGCTGCCGCCGTTCCTGCGCGGCCGCCCGCGTGGTGAGCTGCATCGCAGCGAATGCGAAAACGAGCAGACGCGCGCCGCGCCGATGGTGACGACTGAACATCTTTCCTCCTGACGAACAGGTTTCAGGACGCGGAAAGTTTACTAGGACCTAGGAGTTAGGAGCTAGGAGACAGGAGAGTGGTGCTGGGTGCTCGGTGCTCGGTGCTGGGTGCCGGGGTGCTCGGTGCTCAGGTGCGCGCAAGCCGCAAGCGGCGAAGCCGGAAGCCGGAAGCCGGAAGCCGGGAGCCGGAAGCCGGGAGCCGGGAGCCCGGAAGCCGGAAGCCGGGAGCCGGAAGCCGGGAGCCGCAAGCCGCAAGCCGCGGAAGCCGGGAGCCGGAAGCCGGATGCCGAGTCAAGTCCTATCGACGAGCCATTGCATGCCCGCGCGGGCGATAGTGGGGGGCATCTCGTGACCGCCGTCGAACTGCCGGAAGGTCACGTCGTACCCGGCCTTTTTCAGAGCCGGCACGATCACCCGGCTGCAGCGGTCGATCGGCAGGATCTGGTCCGCGGTGCCGTGTGAGATGAACAGGCGCGGTTTCCCATGCGATTCGCCGCCGACGAAAAATCCGGGCGACCAGGCGATGATGCGGCGGAAGAGATCCCCGTTCTGCAGGCCCAGTGAGATCGCGTACGTCGCACCATCGGAGAAGCCGCCGAGCGCGAGCCGCTCCGGGTCGACGGAGACGCTTTCGAATGTCGCCTGCAGCGCTTTGCTGATGAACGTGACGTCCGCGCCGAAGTTGCCGCTGATGGCATCCCACGTGGACCCGCGTGAGTCGGGGGAGAGAACGGCGACGCCGGACTCATCGGCAAACGTCATCAATCGGTTGAGGATGCCGGTGCCCGACCCACCCGCGCCGTGCAGCAGCACGAGCAGCGGCAGCGCACCCTCCCCGTACTTCGGCGGCAGGTGCAGAATCGCGTCGCGCTTGTCGCCCAGACCGAGCGGACGCGAACCGCTGCCCGTGGTCTTCACGCCGGCGCCGGGCCGTGCGCTGATCCGCGCGCGCGATTGCTGCAGCTCGCTCGCCGCACACGCGCTGCCCAGCGCAATCGATCCGATCGCGCCGGCGGTGTGTGCCATGAACTGCCGCCTGCTGATGCCCTTCCTCATGGATGCCTGCACTGGCCGCCCTATCCGCGAGATCCCGCTTTCATCTGTTCTTCCACGACGTGCGCCGGCACGTCCGTGCCCCCGCTGTCGCGATGCACAGCGACCACTGTTGCGCCGAATGCCGCCTGAACGAAGTTCAGCATCGTATCGACGTTCCGGAGTATCAAGTACGGAGTGACGGGTGAGTAGCCTTCAGGGACGGGTTTCACAGCCATGGCGACAACCTCCGTGAAACCCCTATTGTCGGACAGGTACAAAGAAAAACGGCCGGCGTTTCCACCGGCCGTTCTTCGGTAAGTGACAGTCTAGCGACTGCCCCCGTTAGTGTCTGCCATGCATGCACCTCCCGGCCGCGACCGTATAGTAGGGCCCCGTCCGGGCACTGGTCGCATTGAGCCTTTTTTTGGCGACCCGCGCCAGCCGCGAGGTCGGTAATTCGAGAATACCACGTAGCGCCGCGTCTCGCCTTGCCGTGGGCGCGACGCCGGAACGATGCACCTCAGCACCAGATGATGGCGACGTACTCGGATCTCATGCGATCTCTCCTCGAACGCTGGGGTGTAACGCGCCGTTCGATCGCAAACAGGCTGCCGCCCCCAGGCGACGCGCGATTGCGGGGATTTGCACACTTTTTACCGGGCGACTGTCGACGATCGGCGGAGCGGGCAAGCGAAGGCGTTCGTGCGATTACACAACTGGGTCAGCGTCTCCCGCGCCTGCCGCGAAGCCAGTCGATGCTCCAGATACCGGAGCCCCGGGTCGCCATATAGAGAAACGCGAAGCAGTACAGGACCGCGAGCTCTCCGCGGTTCTGGATGGGCCAGAAGGCTTGCGGCGCGTGCGACAGAAAGTACGCCGCGGCCATCTCGCCGCTGCAGATGAACGCCACTGGTCCGGTGAAGAGGCCGATCATCACCAGGCCGCCGCCCACGGCTTCGATCAGTGCGGCGACGCCGAGCCGCGTCGCGAGGTTGACGCTCTGGCCACCGTAAATGCCGAACTTCTGCAGCCCGTGAAAGATGAAGAGCAGTCCGGTGACGATGCGAAACAGCGCGTAGGCGTAGGGCTCGAGGCGGGACAGCATAGCGGCTCCTCAGGTGAGAACATGCTCACAAGTGAGAATAACCCTGACCCGCCAGTTTTCTGGCGAGGCGGCGCTGAGTCAGCGACATCAGCCCGAGATTGAGCACTACGAGTCCAGCTACGGCGGCGATCGTGGACGCCGGCCCACGGTAAGCGAAGAGTTGAAACAGAACGAACATCGGACTGCCGAGCAGCATGACGACAATTCCGGTGAACATGGGGATTCCACGTGTGCGATCGCCCGTCATCGGGAGCGAGAAGGGCAGGCGTGGTGCGAGCAGGACATTGAGCTGGAAGCAGCCATACGCCATCAGGCCGAGCGATGCCGCGAGCGCCACGGCGTGCATCGCGTGGCCGAATGCGAAGAGATACACAGCCGCCAGAAGCAGAGTGAGCGGCGCGATCACCAGCGCGCCGATCGCATCCCGCGCCGCCGTGATTATGGCGATGCGGTTCGCCGGCGTGCAGTAGAACAGCCAGGATGCTTCGTAACCCGCGCTCACGACAAGCGCCTGATAGATCTGCGTCGGCACGAAGAGCAGCGCGAAGAGTGGCGCCATCGGCGTGGCTCCACCAGTTCCACCGTCGAAGGGGTCCACCGGTAGCGACCACGACGAAGACATCACCACGCCGAACAGTAAACCCATCGCGACGCTGCTGGCCACTGCGAGCTGAAAACGAACGTCGTAGCGAAGGTGACTCGCGACGAGCAGCGCTACGGCGCGAGTTTCATTGCGGAGCAGCCGCCACGTCTTCGCGTCTGGTGCGGCGTGGGGCCGCGAGAGGCTGGTGAGTTCGGTGACGCGGTGCCCGTAATCTGCCGACAGCCGTCCGCGGAGCGCAAACCCGACCGCGGCGAGCGCGGCGAATGAAAGCAGGGATCCCGCGAGCCCGGCGCTCCCACGCGATCCGCTCACGAGCGCCACGTAGGACGCGAACCATACCGGTGGGAACCACATCGTTCGCCAATCGCGTGGTACCGTGGCGGTCATGAACGGAACCGGGCCGTCTGAATCGACGAGGTGATGGATGCCGACCATCACACCGGCCGAGAGGACGAGACCGGCCATGCCTCCGGCATACGCCAGCATGCGCGTCAGTTTTTCCGGCGCGATCACGCGTATCAGCCACCCAAACACCGCGACGATGCCGAGCGTGCCGAACGTGCTGGCGGTCACCATCCCGGCAGCGGCGGCCATTGCGAGCGTCAGCGAGCCCTCGACACGGGTGAGGAACGCGAGAACGGGCAGCCATCCCATCATCACGATCGTCTCCAGCGCAGGCATGAGCAGCGCCGTCACACGCACCGCGAACAGCGTGCGCGAATCCACTGGACGGAACCCGACGATGTCATGATCGTCCGGCACAGCGAGATTGGCGGGCTGCGCGATCACGATGAGTCCGGTCCACATCATCGTGCTCGTGATGAGGAGGATGGCTGCGAGGAACGGATCCCGCGCGACGGTGATCATGCCAGCGAGACCGAGGCCGAGAAGCGACATGAATCCCCAGGCCAGCGCGAGCCGAATGGCCACGCGCTGTCGTTCGGCAGGCCCGTACGCGCCAAACAACGCGGCGTAATCCAGCCAGACGTAGGCGCGAACCAGCGCGCGAAGCTGCTGGTAATCGATGCCGGCGGCGCGGAAGATGCGCCTCACGTTCGCGCGAGCGCCGCCAGGATGTCAGCGGCGACATCGGAGGGTTCGCGGATGCCGGTGAGACGGCTGAATGCTTCGTCGAGGCTGCCCGCGCGGAACTGCTGTCTGATCTCCTCCGCCGTGCCCTCCGCCACCTTGCGGCCCGCGTCTATGATGCAGATTCTCGTGCAGATCCGCTCGACCACCTCCAGCACGTGCGAGGAAAAGAGGACGCTCTTGCCCTGAGCGGCCATCTCCTTGAGCAGTCCCTTCATCACGAGCGCCGTGTTGGCATCGAGCCCGTCGAAGGGCTCGTCGAGGATGAGGACGTCGGGACGATGAATGAGCGCTGCCGCGATCACGACCTTCTGCCGCATCCCCTTCGAGAACTCGCGAAGGCGCTGGTGCCGAACGTCGCCGAGACCGAACAACTCGACGAGATCGTTGCGCCGCATGCGCGATGTGGCAGGGTCGAGGTGATACAGCGCTCCCATCACGTCGAGGAAGCTGTCGGCCGTAAGTGACTCGTACAGGCGCGGACTCTCAGGCACGAAGCCCAGGCGCGCCCTCGCCTCCAGCGGCTGTTCGATCACATCGAACCCTGCGACCCATGCGCGTCCCGACGTGGGCCGGACGAGACCGGTGAGGATCTTGACCATCGTGGACTTGCCGGCCCCGTTCGGCCCGAGGAATCCGAACAGTTCTCCGGGTCGGATCTCGAGATCGAGATCGCTCAGTGCGGCCTTGTTCCGGTAAATCTTCGTGAGGCGCTCGGTTCTGATCATGACTGTGCGCTCACCGCCGTGAGCGGTAGCTGCTCTCCACTCGCTCGCGCACCCGGGCCATCGTCCGCTCCGCCCCGTCGCGCGCACGCGATCGCACGAACGCCCGCTTGATGCCGCCGAAAAGACCACCGAAGATATCCAGACGTGAGCGGTTCACGTAGATCACCCGCGTCCTCGGCGCGTCCACCGTGCTTCGGTCGAGCAGGATTGTCAGACCGAGCGACGCGTGACTGTAATAGCTGGCGTAGATCTGTTTGGTGGCGATCGCCGCGCTGCCCTCACGTGGCGGATTGATGATCGCGTGGGTGACGCTCACGATGGCCCGCGGACCGATCTTCTCCTTCGACCAGTAGACGAATCCCTCCAGGCCGGCTGCCAACGTGCCGGTGAAACTGCCCACGGCATCGAAAAGCGGCGGCCATCCACGCTGGAGGTACCCGGAACGATCCAGGATCAGCCGCAGATCGTCGGCGAGCCGCCTTGGGTCCGACGCATTGTGATATGCGATGAGCGACCCGTTGCCCGACTGCAGATATTGCAGCGTGTAAGCCGCGAGGTATTGCCGCAATGCTGCCGACGCGGTGTCGAGGCGAGCGTCGCGAGCGGCCACCGCCCGGATCCCGTGATCGTCCAGCTTCACACCACAGTCCCCTGGCTCGCAGCTCCGGAGATCGTTGACGTCCGGCTGTTCCAGGGTCAGTGCTGAGAGGTCCGAGGATTTCGGCTCGTGACCGAAGCGGCCAATCTGCAGCACTTCGGGGCTCTTCTTGAATGAGACGATGTCGCGGAACTGTTCCAGGTAGAAATCGACCGGCGCAGCGACCGTCGAGGCGACAGCCAGTGCCACCGCAGATGAGTCTGCCTGCGTCGTCTTGGCGACGGTCTCGCCGCGACGGATCTTCTCCACCTCTTGCGCGGAGAACCCGATCTCGCTCAGCAGCGCAGCTTCCTGCTGCGCCTGTGTGCCGTCGAGCGGACGTGCGGTGCAGATGAGGAAGATTGCGCCAGCCAGAATCAGTGGAACCGCATGGTGGCTCACGTTGGATAAAGGATACGAGACAAACGTTAAACCGCGTGAGTGACTGTTCGTTTCAGCTAACCCGGGGCCGCCACCGGCGTCCAATCGTTCATGCACGATATCCGGGACGCACTGCGTCAGCACATCCACAGGCCGGGATTTGCGATCGCCATCGTGGTGACGATAGGTCTGGGCATCGGCGCGAATGCGCTGGTGTTCAGCGCCGTTCGCGCTGTACTCCTGCGACCACTGCCGTTCACCGAGGCTGATCGTCTCCTCGCTCTGTGGGAGACTCAGCCCGGCATCGCCACTCGCAGTGTCGCTCCGGCGAACTTTCTGGACTGGCGCGCCGCATCCAGCTTCGAGGGCATGGCCGCGTACAACCGCCGCCGTCGCAGCCTCGCGGCAGACGACCCCCAGCGCATCAACGTGGCGACGGTATCAGCGAATTTCTTCGACGTGCTGCGGGTCAGCGCCCTGCTCGGGCGGACGTTCACCACGACGATCCCTGCCGGGGTGAGTCGTGAGGTCGTGATCCGCGAAGACCTGTGGCAACGGCAGTTCGGTGCCGATCGCGCGATCGTCGGACAGACGCTGCGTCTCGATGACGAGACGGTGGTCGTGGCCGGCGTGATTCGAACTGCGGCTGCATTTCCTGAGGACGTCGTCGCCTGGACTCAGGCGCCGTTCGATGTGCCCGAGCTCAGCGGCGCCCCGGGCGACATCCGCGCGATTCGTGATGCATGGTACGTTCGCGTCATCGGCCGCTTGAGGCCGGACGTGACGAGGCAGCAGGCGCAGTCGGAGCTCGACGCCATCGCGGAGCGATTGCGGGAAGAACATCCGGCGACGAATCGCAACGCGGGCGTGAACCTGGTGGACCTCCACACCCAGGTCACGGGTGCGTCGGCGCCAATGCTGTGGATCCTCTGCGGTGTTACTGCCTGCGTGCTCCTGGTCGCGTGCGGCAACGTGGCGATGCTGCTGCTCGCCGGGGCGCTCGGGCGCGGACGCGAGATGATGATCCGCGCGGCACTCGGGGCGTCGCGCTCTCGACTCGTCCGCCAACTCACGCTGGAAAGCCTGGCGCTCGCACTGTGCGGAGGCGCCTTCGGGTTGGCGATCGCGAATGTCGCGCGACCGGCCCTGATCGCGCTGCTGCCCGAAGGAACGCCTCGGGTGCAGTCGATTGGCATGGACGTGGGCGTCGCGGGATTCGCGCTCCTGCTGGCGGCACTGACCACAGTCGTGTTCGGCGCATTTCCGGCCCTGATCGCGTCGCGCACGGGGACGTTCGCCGCCTTGCGCAACGGACTGCGGACCTCCGGCTCACGATCCAGCTCACGTTTGTCTTCGACGCTCGTCGTCGCGCAGCTGGCGACGGTTCTCGTGCTGGTCACGGGCGCCGGCCTCATGCTGCGCACGCTGTGGACGCTGCACCAGCGTGACGTCGGCATCGACGTGGACCGGCTGCTCGCGATCGACGTGACCCTGCCCGACGCGCGCTCCCGCGGACGTGCGGCCGCAGTCGTCGACATTCAGCAGATGGTCGAACGGCTGGCCGCCATTCCCGGCGCAACCGTAGCCGCGGCCGTTCAGACGCTGCCGCTCTCATCGCGTGGGCCAGCGGCGAACATCCGCGTCGAAGGGCGGACGTTTCCGCCCGGCGAAGCTCCTGACGTGCTGTGGAAGCCGGTCACACCTGATTACTTTCGCGCCGTGGGCGCGCAGGTTCTGCGTGGCCGGCCGTTCACGGACGCCGATCGTGAGGGGGCACAGCCCGTCGCGGTGATCAACGCGAAGCTGGCGCAGCTCCTCTGGCCGGATCGTGATCCTATTGGCGCCAGGATCGGTACCGGCCTCGACGGCGACGGCGCGCCGCTCGTGGTCGTCGGCGTTGTCTCGGATACACCACAGGAAGGCATCAGCGCGGATGTGCTTCCGGAGATGTACCGTCCACTCGCGCAGCGGGCACGTTTCGGTGTCGAGGCGATGTCACTCGTCGTTCGCAGCGACGGAGATCCCGCAGCACTTGCGGGCGCCGCGCGGCAGGTGGTGCGTGACGTGCACCCGCGAGCGCCGATCGGCGCGATTCGAACGATGAGCGCGGTCGTGGAGGCAGGTCTCGCGAGCGAGCTGACCGCAATGCGCGCGCTCGCGATCTTCGGCGGCCTTGCGATGGTGCTGGCGGCGGTCGGCCTCTACGGCGTGATGGCGCGGCTGGTGGGCGACCGGACGCGTGACCTCGGCATCCGGCTGGCGCTCGGCGCTGAGCCGCGCGCCGTCCGCTGGCTCGTGCTCCGCAGGACCGTTGTACTGTGCGCGATCGGCGTTCTTATTGGCGGCGCCGCGTCGTTCGCGCTGTCGCGCCAGCTTGGCGCGCTGCTGCATGGCGTCAGCGCGGCGGACCCGCTGGTGTTCGGTGCGGCGGCGCTGTTGCTGCTTGCTGCCTCCCTCGCGGCAAGCTACCTGCCTGCGCGCCGGGCTTCGCGAATCGATCCGCTCATCGTCCTCAAAGAAGGCTAGGTGCAGGGGCCGGCGTGAGCCGACCCCTGCCGTGGCGGCCGATCGGCCGATCGCTAATGTGTCTTGAGAACGATCTTCAGGCACTCATCTTCCTTGTTGCTGAAGATGTCGTAGCCCTCCGGCGCCTCGTCGAGTCTCATGTGATGGGTGATGACGAAGCTCGGATCGATCTCGCCCCGTTCGATGCGCTCGAGCAGCGGGCGCATGTAGCGATGCACGTGGCACTGGCCTGACTTGATCGTCAACGAGCGGTTGACGATGGCTCCCATCGGGAACTTGTCGATCATGCCGCTGTAGACGCCGGCCACCGACACGGTCCCGCCGCTCCGGCACGCCAGGATCGCCTGTCGCAGTGCATACGCGCGGTCGGTCTCCAGCATCATCGCGCCCTTTACGCGATCGTAGGCGCCCAGCAGTCCGGGCCCGTGCCCTTCCATGCCCACCGCGTCGATGCAGTGGTCAGGGCCGCGGCCGCCGGTCATCTCTCGCAGCGCCTCGTGCACGTCCGCCTGTTCGTAGTCGATCGTTTCGGCATTTGCTCTCTCTCGTGCGATGCGCAGCCGATAGTCGAATCGATCGATGGCGATGACGCGCTCCGCCCCGAGCAGGTACGCGCTCTTGATCGCGAACTGACCCACCGGGCCGCATCCCCACACGGCGACGACGTCACCGGGCTGGATGCCGCACATGTCCGCCGCCATGTAGCCGGTCGGGAAGATATCGGTCAGGAACAGGACCTTGTCGTCTTCGAGATGATTCGGCACCTTGAGCGGGCCGACGTCGGCGAACGGCACGCGCACGTACTCCGCCTGTCCGCCGGCATATCCGCCGAGCAGGTGCGAGTAGCCGAAGATGCCGCAAGGCGAGTAGCCCCACAGTTTCTCCGCCATCCATGCGTTCGGGTTCGAGTTCTCGCAGAGCGAGTACATCTCGCGCTCGCACTGCGCACAATGTCCGCACGCGATCGGGAAGGGTACGACGACTCGATCACCGACCGCGAGGTTCTTCACGTTCTTGCCTACCTCGACCACCTCGCCCATGAACTCGTGCCCGAGTACGTCGCCGCGCTTCATCGTCGGAACGAATCCGTTGTAGAGGTGCAGGTCGGAGCCGCAAATCGCCGTGCTCGTCACGCGCACGATCGCGTCGCGGGCGTTGAGGATCTGCGGATCCGGCACGTCTTCGACGCGCAGCGTTTTCGTTCCGTACCAGCAGTTGGCTTTCATGAGCGCACCCCCGCGAGCGAGCGAATCTTCTGGGGATCGCCGGGCTGGGCCGCGCGCCAGAGAGACGGGCCATCCGACAGTGGAATCTCACCGGTCTCCATGAGCTGTTTGAACCGATGCAGATCCTCGTGGATCTGCTGGTTGGGTTCTTCACCAAGCAGCCAGGCGATACCGCGGCCGAGCGTGCCGGCAGGCGGGCTGTACTGAAGCTGGACGCGAACCTCGGTTCCGCGCGCGCCCGGCGCGGGAGAAAAACGCACGGACCCGCTGTTCTCGATCGTGGATCCAGGCACGGAGCGCCAGGCGATCCATTCATCGGTGCGGTCTTCGATGATTTCAGCTTCCCACTCGACCTTCAGGCCCGCCGGAGCCTTGGCGCGCCAGCGCGAGCGGCGCTCGTCGAGCATCTCCACTGACTCCAGATGCCGCATGAAGGTCGGGAAGTTCTCGAACTGATGCCAGAACTGATACACATCGTGTACGGATCGATTGATGGTGGTGACGCGTTCGATCTGAACCGCGCGGTCCGCACGCGGAGCGATTCTCGAGGAGCGCGATCGCTGCAGCTGGTTGGCGCAGAGCACGTCGAGGGCGGTGACGCCCATGACAGCCGCCAGCGCGACCCCGATTCGTGTGTTGTCGTTTTCGGCGTTCATGCCTGACGCGAGATACGACAGGTCAACGGCATCGCCGCCGACCCGCGACCACAGCCATGCTGGCCGATCAGGTTCGCTGAGAATGGCCAGCCCGGCGCCGATTTCACGCGCGCCGAACGAGCGCAGCACGGCCGGGCTCGCGTTCGGCATGCCGATCGCGCGTGCAAGTGCGCGGGGGGCGAGCAGCTCGGCGAGGCCGAGGCCGATGCTGAACCATCCCAGCCCGAGCGAGAGCTGTTCCGTTCTGTCTTGATTGCCGTAGTCCTGTTCGATGTCTTCGATGTAATCCATGTGCACTCCGTCTGTTTGCATCCGAAAAAGATGTGCAAGCTGCAAGCCCGCGCTTCCTCATGAATAAAAACTCCGGTCGCGCGCGCGCACAGGGGATCCAGCGCTTGCGGCTGCAGGTCCCGCCGAAAGCAACCCTTCGAACGTCTACTGAGTCTCAGAAGGCATCAGTCCCGCTCCAGGGACGGCGGACGCATTTCTGCGACGCGGATTGGCCGGACAGCCGGCGTAACGTGCTGCTTCTTTGAAGATCGCCGCGGTACGGCCGTTGCCCTCGAATGAAACACATGGATGCTCTGATCCGGGATTTTCGCGTCGCCGTGCGCTCGCTGCTGCGCGTACCTGTGTTTTCTGCCGTCGCAATGCTGACGCTTGGGATCGGTCTTGGGACGACGAGCCTGATGTTCACCACGGCAAATGCCGCGTTCCTGCAGCCGCTTCCGTTCCCGAGCGACGGGCTCGTGCGCGTCTGGCAGGTGTCGCAGCGAAGCAACAGCGTGAACGTGCCGCCGCAGGTGTGGCGCGACTGGCGTGACGGGTTGAAGTCGGTGACGAGTCTCGCAGCATCCGGCGGCGGGGGAACCGTGAACGTGAGCAACGGTGCCGATGCCGAGCGCGCGATTGCGGCGAGCGTGAGCTGGAATTTCTTCGAGACATTCGGTGTCTCGCCCGTGATCGGCCGCGGGTTCTCGGCCGAGGAGGCGACGCCGAACGGCCCGGTGGCGCTCGTCATCTCCAACGCGATGTGGGACCGGTTC
>DATLLF010000211.1:0-40980 GCA_035537955.1 Vicinamibacterales bacterium
TGTTAAGACGGCTTGCGGCTTGCGGCTTGAGGCTGGCGGCTGGAGGCTTGCGGCTTGAGGCTTGCGGCGGACGGCTCGCGGCTCGCGGCGGTGGGTCTCAGACTTGCGGCGGCATAGCGCAGGCAAGTGAGTTGGGACGCAGGTCTGCGGAAGGCATCAGGCAAATCCGCGGAGCTTAAGCCCGCAAGCCGCAAGCCGCAAGCCGCATTTGATCTTTGGACTTTGAAGTTCACATGGCATCATTTGATTTGTGACCAGCCCCACGACCCGAGCGCACCGCAACTGGCGGACAGGAGAGGTGTTTACCGTCACAGACGCCTCCGAGCTCTATGAGGTCGAGCGCTGGGGCAAGGGCTATTTCTCGATCTCCCCGGCCGGCCACGTCGTGGTGCACCCGACGAAGGACCCGGAACGGTCTATCGATCTCAAGCAGCTTACGGATCACCTTCAGCTGCGCGGCATTGGTTTGCCCGTGCTGATCCGGTTCAAAGACATTCTTCGCCACCGAGTCGGCGACATCCACAACGCGTTCAAGACCGCCATTGCGCAGCACGGCTACGACGGGCGGTACATCTGCGTCTATCCGATCAAGGTCAACCAGCAGAGGCAGGTGGTCGAAGAGGTGCTCGATTTCGGACGGGAGTACGGCTTCGGCCTGGAGGCCGGTTCCAAGCCCGAGCTGCTCGCCGTCGCTGCCCAGGCGTACAACGACACGCCGATCATCTGCAACGGGTTCAAGGACGCCGAGTTCATCGAGATGGCCATGCTCGCCCAGAAGATCGGGCGCACCGTCATTCCCGTCGTCGAGAAATACACCGAGCTGGGTCTCATCCTCAAATATGCGCAGCGTGTCGGGGTGCGACCGCAGATCGGGATGCGCGTGAAGCTCGCCGCCCGGGGTGGCGGACGCTGGCAGGGGTCGGGCGGCTACCGTTCGAAGTTCGGGCTCACCGTCGCCGAAGTGCTCCGCGGGCTCGAAGAGCTGCGCGCGGCCGGCATGGCCGATTGCTTCAAGCTGCTGCACTTCCATCTCGGCAGCCAGATCCCGAACATCCGCATCGTCAAGGGTGCACTCAACGAAGCCGCTCGCGTCTACACGGAGCTGGTGAAGAGCGGCGCCGGCCTCGAGTATCTCGACGTCGGCGGCGGTCTCGGCATCGACTACGACGGCTCACAGACCAACTTCGAATCCAGCGTCAACTACACGCTGGAGGAATACGCCAACGACGTCGTCTATCACATTCAGACGGTGTGCAACGACGAAGGCGTGAAGCACCCGACGATCGTGTCGGAGAGCGGCCGCGCGATCGTCGCCTACCACAGCGTCCTGATCTTCAACGTACTGGGTGTGTCGGCCTTCGGCGAGGAAAAGATCCCCGAGTCGATCAAGCCGGAGGAAGCGGAGCAGCCGCTCGTCGACCTGCTCGAGACGTACCACAATCTCAGCCCGAGGAACGCGCTCGAGAGCTACCACGATGCGCAGCAGGCGCTCGACATGGCGCTGAGTCTCTTCAGCGGCGGCTACCTCCCGCTCGACCAGCGCTGCCAGGCCGAGAACCTGTACTGGGCCATCCTGGTGAAGCTGAAGAAGATCGCCGCGTCGATGGACGAGATCCCCGAGGATCTGCAGGGCCTCGACGATGCAATGGCGGACACGTACTTCTGCAACTTCTCGCTGTTTCAATCGTGCCCTGACAGCTGGGCGATCAAACAGCTGTTTCCGGTGATGCCGATCCACCGCCTGAACACACCTCCCACGCACCACGCGGTGCTCGGCGACATCACGTGCGATTCAGACGGGAAGATCGACCAGTTCATCGACCGCCGTGACGTGAAGCGCACACTTCCGCTGCACACGGTCAACGGCGATCCGTACTATCTCGGAGTCTTCCTCGTCGGCGCTTACCAGGAGATCCTCGGCGACCTCCATAACCTGTTCGGCGATACGCACGCCGTTCACGTCAGCCTCGACGAACGCGGCAACGTCGTCCTCGACCACGTCATCAAGGGCGACACGGTCAAAGAGGTACTGGACTACGTGGAGTTCGACGCGGAGATGCTGGTGCGCAAGCTGCGGCACGACGTCGAGCACGCCGTCCGCGAGGGCAGGATCACGTTCGAAGAATCAGGCCGCCTTCTCGAGTTCTACGAAGACGGTCTCCATGGGTATACCTACCTCGAGGAGCCGAGAGAGCGTTAGTCGATTGCGGAGTGCGGATTGGGGAGTGCGGATCGACCGGTTGGTGATTGCGGATTGAGGTTGTGGCTTGCGGATTTTGTTGTGGATTGCTGAGTGACGATTGTTGATTGATTGGTGAATGTCGATTGCGGATTCAGCAATCCGCACTGAATCCCAAATCCGCAATCCCCAAGCCCAATCCGCAATCACCAATCCGTCGATCCGCACTCCCCAATCCGCAGTCCGCAATCGGACGCTATCTCTTCATCATCTCATCCCGCCGGGCCTTGAACTCATTCCCTGGTTTCCATTCGGGGAACTTGTCGGCGTTGGCGACGTTGTAGCCCACGGTGAAGAGCAGGCGCGCGTCGTCTACCGCGCCGCTCAAGTCCCAGTCAGGCTTAATCTGGTCCGACGGCTTGTGATAGTCGTTGTTCGTGTATTCGTCCCGCTTCGTCTTGCTGTAGTTCGCGTCTTTGCCGATGAACGTCACGCCGCTGTCGGTGTAGAGCGCCGGCACGCCGACCTTCGCGAAGTTGAAGTGGTCGGATCGATAGTAGAAGCCCTTCTCCGATTCCGGGTCCGGCACCAGGGTGCGGTTCTGCGCGGCGGCTGCCTCGCGCAGGTAATCATCGAGATCCGACGCGCCCATTCCGACGACGGTGATATCAGAGGTCCGGCCCCACTGATTCACGCCGTCCATGTTGATGTTGGCGACCGTCTTCTCGAGCGGGTACAGCGGGTGTGTGGCGTAGTACTCCGACCCGAGCAGACCCTGCTCCTCTGCCGTGACGAACAGGAACAGGATCGATCGTTTCGGTTTCGGCTGCGCCTGCGTGAACGCGCGCGCGATCTCCAGCAGCGTGGCCGTGCCTGAGGCGTTGTCGAGCGCGCCGTTGTAGATCTTGTCGCCGTTCACCGGCTCGCCGATGCCGAGGTGATCCCAGTGCGACGAGTAGACGACGTACTCGTCCTTCATCTTCGAATCCGTTCCCTCGAGCTTCGCGAGCACGTTCTGCGAATCGATCGTCCGCAAGGTGTTGCGGACGGTCATCGACGCCTTGAGGCCAAGCGGCACGGGCTTGAAATCACGGCTGAACGCCTGCTTCTTGAGCGCGTCGAAGTCCTGACCGGCCATCTTGAAGATTGCCTTCGCCGTGTCGAGCGACAACCACCCTTCCAGGTTCGCACGTCCCATGTTCTTGTCGTCGGCCACAAGACTGAACCGCTCGCCAAGGAACCCCTGCACGACGGGGTACGGGTACCCCGCCGTAGCGGTCTCATGGACGATGAACACGGCGGCGGCGCCGAGCTCGGCGGCCTTTTCGTATTTGTAGGTCCAGCGGCCGTAGTAGGTCATGGCCTGACCGTTGAACACCTTCGGATCGAGCTTCGCCGCGTCGGACGCATCGGGCACCTGCGGATCGTTGACGAGCACGACGATCGTCTTTCCCTTGACGTCGACCCCTTTGAAATCGTCCCAGTTGTATTCGGGCGCGGTCACGCCGTAGCCGACGAAGATCATGTCGGAGTTGGCAATCGACGACGTGTCTGCCACCCGTTTGGTGAACGCGACCACGTCGTCGGACCACTTGAACGTGCGCTTCTGGCCACCCTTCGTGACCGTGAAGGGCTGCGCCTGCGCCCCCGTGATCCCGACGAGCGGCACTTTCTGCACGTAGGTGCCGTCGGGGTTGCCCGGTTGAAGTCCCAACTTTTTCGACTCGTCCTCCAGATACCGGACCGTCAATTGTTCGCCCTTCGTTCCAGGGAGCCGCCCTTCGTACTCGTCGGAGCCGAGCACTTTGATCCGGTCGAGGATGGCGTTCTGGTCGATGGTGACATTCGGCTGGGCCTTCGCGGCGGTGGTCTGCGCCGATGACGCCGGCTTGCTGTCGTCTGTGCCGCTGCAGGCGGCGGCGAGCACGCACAGCGCAAACGGGAAAATCTTTTGTCTCGTGAGCATTCGTTCGTTACTCCTTCTTTCCGGCTTCGACCGTCGTGCGCGCACCGAGCTCGCGATCGAGATCGAGGAGCGACGCGGGATCGTTTCCGACCATCTTGAATTTCGCGACGATCTCACGCGCCGTCTTTTCCTCTTCCACCTGCTCGGTGAGGAACCACTGGAGCTCGGCGACCGCTGAAAAGGCCTTCTCGGAAAAGGCCGTCTCATAGAGCGCGTCGATCTGGCGGCTGACCTCCTGCTCCTGCTCGAGCGCACGCTCGAAGACCTGCGCCACTGAATCGAAGTCGGCCGTTGGACGATCGATCGCCAGCAGCTCGACGCTTCGGTCACGCGCCAGCACGAAGTCGAAGAGCTTCATCGCGTGCATGTTCTCTTCCTGGCTCTGAAGCCGCAGCCAGCGTGCGGCGCCGGTGAACTTCTGGCACTCGCAATACGCCGACATCGCCAGGTACGCGTACGAGGCGCTCAGCTCCGAATTGATCTGTTTGTTGATGGCTTCGAGAACTCGCGGATTCATCCACTAATCTTATAGCCGGGGGCACGGTATGCTACGGCGAGCCATGATCACGTTCCGACACGCCTTTCACACCCTCGCGGCGATTGCCGCACTCGTCGTTCTCACGTCGTACTCGCCCGGCGCGGCCGGCGACGACAACTGGCCTCAATGGCGCGGACCCGACGGACGCGGCGTGGCAAACGGAACCGCGTACGTCGACGAGTGGGGGCCTGAGAAGAACATCGCGTGGAAGACGCCGGTTGAAGGACGAGGACACTCGTCGCCTGTTATCTGGGGCAATTCCCTGTTTCTCACGACGTCGCTCAAAGGTGAACAGGTTCCCGGACGCACAGCTCCCGACCACCTCGGGTTCGATCTCAAACCCGGGTATCTGCATCCCGACAGCGAGGCAGTCGATTACAAGCACACGCTGAAGGTGCTCGCCTACGACGCGACGACGGGCAAGCCCCTGTGGGAACAGACCGCGTACGACGGTCTGATGTACGACAATCGCCACAAGAGCAATACCTACGCCTCGCCAACGATCGTCACCGACGGCAAGCTCCTCTACGCGTTCTTCGAGGCAGCGGGCGTCTACGCGTACGACTTCAAAGGAAAGCTGGCCTGGAAGGCATCGGTCGGCAACATCGCCAAGGCGGGCCTGGGGCCCGGCACGTCGCCGATCATCTGGGAGAACCTGCTCATCCTGCAGTGCGATCAGGAGATGGGTGCCAACTCCGCGATCGTTGCGCTGGATCGATTCACGGGTAAGGAAGTCTGGCGCGCGGAGCGGACAACGAGGCGAAGCTGGGCGACGCCGATCATCGTCCAGGTGGACGGACATTCCGAACTGATCGCGTCGGGCGCGGAGATGGTCGCGGGCTACGACCCCAAGACGGGGAAGGAGCTGTGGCGCGCGCCCGGCGTCCAGAGTCACCCCATCCCGAGCGCCGTCGCCGGCCACGGCCTCGTGTTCCTTACAGCAGGCAGCGGCGCGAAGCGCGCGATCGCCATACGGCCAGGCGGAACGGGCGATATCAGCGAGACCGATAAGGTCGTGTGGCGATATCAGAAGGGGACGGCATATACCGCGTCGCCCGTTCTGTACGGCGACTATTTATATCTGATGAGCGACGGCGGAATCATCACCTGCCTCGACGCGAAAACCGGAGCGGTGGTGTACGAAGGAGGCCGTCCTCCCATTGCGGCAACGTTCCGATCATCGCTGGCGGCGTTCGGCGAGAGGATCCTCGAGACCAGCGAAGACGGCGACACGTTCGTCGTCCGTGCCGGACCGAAGCACGAAGTGCTCCGCTCGAATTCTGTCGGCGAACCGGTGTGGGCATCACTCGCCTTCGCCCACGACACGATCTATATCCGGGGCGCGGAGCATTTGTTTGCAGTCCGGGGCCCCGCCTCCGCCAAGGCTTCCGCGGGCCGCTAGATCAGGCAGATGAATTCCCCGAGGATCATCGCCGTGGCTCCCCAGACCTGGTGGCCGAGCAGGTCGAAGTAGGGATATTCGACCGCGACGCCTTCCCGCACGCGTGTGCCGCGGCGGATCCGCGACGCATCGCGCAGATCCTCGAGTGAGACTTCAAGGATCTCCGCCACCTCTCCCGTCGCCGGCACGAACGCCGGGCGTTCGTGTGTGACGGCCACGACCGGATGCAGCGTGAAGCCGCTGACAAGGACCCATACCGGCGTGAGCTCGCCGAGCACGTCCACGCTCGCCGGGTCGATCCCGATTTCTTCCTGCGCCTCTCGCACCGCTGTCTCGGCGAGCGTCTCCCCGAGGTCGGCCGCGCCGCCAGGAAGGCTGATCTGGCCCGCATGTCGCGCAAGGCCGCTTGCGCGAACCGTGAGTGGAAGCGAGGGACCGCGCTCCCCGGGATAGATGAGCATCAATGCGGCGGCAACGCGCGCGTCTTCCGGGTAATGCCCCGGCCGCCAGCCGGACCGCGGCACGATCGGCGCGAACCGCATCTGCGCTTCGACACCGGGCAGCGTTTCAGCCAGTTTGACGCGCAGCGAGCGTTCCAGGTCCTTCAACGGCATCGACGTACCATATTCTCTCCTCATGACGACCGCTGCCTTCCCGACAATCACCGACAAGACCGCGCGCCGCCTGCTCGAGCTCACGCACGGCTGCACGTTCGACGACTTCATCCTCGCGCCGCAGCGGAGCACCGTCGTTCGGCGCGACCCGTCGGTGATCGATCTGTCGTGCCGGCTGTCGCGACGGATCACGCTCAATCGCCCGATCGTCTCGGCCAACATGGACACGGTCACGCGCGCACCGATGGCGATCGTCCAGGCGGAAGAGGGTGGGATCGGCATCATCGACCGCGGATTCCGGCCCGGCGAGATCGGTCCGCAGGTGCGCGAGGTGGAAAAGGTCAAGCGCGCGCAGCACGGCGTCATTCGGGATCCGTATTCCGTCACGCCAGACGCGTCGCTCGACGAAGCGGCGGCCATCATGAACCGCTCGCGCGTCGGAACCCTCGTCGTCGTCGACTCATCCCGTAAGCTGCGCGGATTGCTCACGCACCGTGATATCCGCTTCGTCGACAGGGCTTCCGCGCCTCGCGTGAGCGACAGGATGACGCAAATCGATCGCCTCGTCGTTCATCGTGGGCCGCTGTCGATGGACGAGGCGGCGCGGGTGATGGTGGAGCGCAAGATCAAGAAGCTGCCGCTCGTCGACGCGGAAGGGCAGCTTACGGGCCTCATCACCGCCCGCGACATCGCCCGGCAGCAGCAGTTGCCGTTCGCGACACGCGACGCGCAGGGCCGCCTCATGGTCGGTGCCGCGATCGGCGCGACGGGCGACTATCTCGAGCGCGCGGCGGAGCTGATTCGCGCCGGCGTGGACGTTCTCGTCGTCGACATTGCGCACGGCCACTCCGTCGTGATGGAGCGCGCGTTGAAGGAGTTCCGTAAGCGCATCGGTGACTTCGAGGTCATCGTCGGGAACGTCGCGACGGCGGAAGGGGCGCGCTTTCTCATCGATCTTGGCGCCGACGGCATCAAGGTGGGGATCGGCCCGGGCGGCGGGTGCACGACGCGGATCACCACGAGCTTCGGTGTCCCGCAGGTGCAGGCGCTCGTCGAATGCCGCACCGCGGTCGGTGACTCAGGCGTCGGCGTCATCGCCGACGGCGGGATCAAGCGGCACGGTGCGCTCGCGCAGGCGCTGCTGTTTGGCGGCGATTGCGCGATGCTCGGCAGCGCGTTCGCCGGCACCGAAGAAGCGCCCGGCGAGGTGGTGCACAAGTCGGTGCTGATTGCGGAGTCGCAGAAGAGCGTGAAGGTGCCATTCAAGGTCCTGCGGGGAATGGCGTCACTCGAGGCGATTCGCGATCGGCTCGACGTCGAGGACGCGGACCGCGTAGAGCTGGAGGCGATCGGATCCGAAGGGATGGAGATCAGCGTTCCGGCGCGCGGCTCGGCTCGAACGATCGTCCGCGACATGATCAAGCACCTGTGCTCGTCGATCAGCTACAGCGGCGCTGACAGCCTGGCGGGCATGCGCCGCACGTTCTGGGAGACGCCTGACAGGCTCCTGATCAAGCAGTCCGCGTCGGCGCGGCGTGAGTCGTACGAACGTTGAGCGCGTGTCACCGTCCAAACCCCACGCGCACGCCGGCCATGATCGAGGAGAACGGATCGGAGTCATCCGAGACCTCCATCCATGTCAGGCGGACGAGCGGCGCGATCTCGATGTTCGCGGTCGTCAGGAACGAGGTGCCGGCGCCGAAGATGAAACCAACGTTGGTACTGTCCGCGTCGTTCAAAGCGGGCATGCCGCCGGATCCCGCCTTGCCATTGTGGATCCCGACGGTACCGCCGCCGAGGAGGAAGAAGTTGGTGCCCGGCGGACCAAACCGACGCACCAGCGCCGCATTCAAATACGTCGTGTGACCCTCTGCCTGAAATGAGAACGGCCCGGTATTGCGTTCGTGTCGCAGCAGGTCAGCAGAGAATTCCATGTCGACGTGCCTGCTGATCTTCCGGTCCACGTAGCCACCGAGCAGCCAGCCCTTGCCGATGGATCCCTCGTCGTCCCAGGTCTGCCCGCCGCCGGCCGTCGCGCCGAACGTCCATGACGGCCGTTCCGCGGATTGCGCGGAGCTTTGCGATGAAAAGGAAAGCAGAGTAGTCAAAACGGCGGGAATGACGAATGCGCAGCGCACGGTGTGCCTCCATCCCGCAATGCGAAAACGCGGGGCGAGTGGGCTCAGTCACATGCGCCGCACGTGGCCCGTCGCACGTTAAAGCTCGGTCAACTCCGCGGGCCCGTCGATAACCCGCTCGCTTTCCAGCAGCGGAACCTCTCGAAATCCGAAGCCATAGCGAACCAGGACGGCCCGGCTCCCGGCCGCGCGGGCGGTCTCCAGATCGATCGGTGAATCGCCAACGAGGACGGTCGATGCTGGTTGGGTGCGAGCGCGCCGCGCCAGCTCGACGAGTCCCGCAGCGCCTGGTTTTCGTCCCAGCGGAGTGTCGCCGCCGATCACATCGCCGAAGTACGCCTCGAGCCGGAGTCCTGACAGCAGTTTTGCAGTAGCGGCCTGGGGTTTGTTGGTGAGCACCGCAAGCGGAACCCGCGCGCGCAGCGACTGAAGCGCCTCCACGATACCGTCGTATGGACGGGTGTGCTCGAGCAGCCGCTCGTCGTAGAGATCGAGGAATCGTGGCAGTGCGCCGGGCGTGTCGACGTCGAGCCCTGACGCGCTCAGTGCGCGGCGCACGAGAACGGCCGCCCCCTCGCCGACCATCGCGGCAACGGTAGCCTCCGCCAGCTTTGCTCCGCCGAGCTCAGTGATCAGCGCATTGGCCGCGTTCGCCAGGTCGCGGCGCGAGTCCACGAGCGTCCCATCGAGATCGAAGACAATGAGCTGGATCACTTGTTGAAGAGTATTTCAGAGGGAGTACCAACATCGGGTTCGACAGGAGAAAGGTGAATGAGACGTACGCACGTTGGCCGCCATCTCGTCATTGCGATTGCTGCTGCTGGAATGGCGATGGCGCTTCGCGCACAGGTGCAGACGCCTGCGGATGCTGAATACCTGCGCAAGGCGTACGACACCTATACGTCGATGCGAACGGCGTCGCCCTACGGGCAGATCTCGTGGCAATACGCGGGGCCGACGAATATCAGCGGGCGGGCAACAGACATCGCGGTGGCTGACCGCGGGGGTCTGCGCACGATCTACGTCGGCTACGCCACGAGCGGCGTGTGGAAGTCCGGCGACCGCGGCACCACGTGGCAGGCGATCTTTCAGGACCAGCCGTCCACCAGCATCGGCGATGTCGCCGTTGCTCCATCGAACCCGGATCACGTCTGGGTCGGCACAGGGGAGGCGAATCTCTTCCGCGCGTCGATGGCCGGCGTGGGCATCTTCAAATCGACCGACGCCGGCAAGACGTTCACCTACACGGGGCTCGGCGACTCGCAGACGATCGGCCGGATCGTCGTACACCCGACCAATCCAGACATCGTGTACGTCGCCGCCTCGGGGCACGCCTGGACCGACAACGAAATGCGCGGGGTGTTCAAGACGAGCGACGGCGGAAAGAGCTGGACGAAAGTGTTCTATAAGAGCCCACGCACCGGCGCATGGGATCTCATCATGGATCCGTCGAACCCGGAGGTGCTCTACGCGTCGATGTGGCAACGCATTCGCCGGAAGTGGAGCGATCCGCGTGTCGAGCCCGCTTACAGCGAGGGCGGTATCTACAAGACGATCGATGGCGGCAGGACGTGGTCCGACGCAAGTGCCGGCCTGCCCGCGCCGCAGTACCGCGGAAGGATCGGCATCGACGTCGCGCGTTCCAATCCGAAGGTGCTGTATGCACTGGTCGACAATTACGAGCCTGGCCGGCCGCCCCTCCCCAACGAAGAAGATGCATACGGACGTCCGGTCAATGAAGCCCGGATCAAGGCGGCTGAGGTCTACCGCAGCGAAGACGAAGGCGCGAGCTGGGTGAAGGTGAGCGCGTCGAATGAATTCATGACCAGCCACTCCGGAACGTACGGCTGGGTGTTCGCGCAGATCCGCGTGGATCCCGCCGACGAGAACCGCGTCTTCACTCTCGGCCTTGGATTGAACATCTCCAGCGACGGCGGCAAGACGTTCGCGACGTTCCCGAACTCGCGCCGCGTTCACGGCGACCATCACGGGCTTTGGATCGATCCGAAGGATTCGAGAGTGATCTACGACGTCAACGACGGTGGCTTCTATTCGACCACCGACAACGGCCAGAACTGGAAGTTTGCGTTGGCCGCCGGCGGTTCGCAGTTCTACAACATCGTCGTCGACCCGAGCACGCCGCCGTGGGTGTACGGCTCCATCCAGGACATCGGCAGCCGCCGCGGACGGCTGCTTCTCAACCAGAGCCGCGAGATCCAGGCGGTCGAATTCGAAGACGCACCCGGGGGTGAAGGATCGCACCAGGCCGTCGACCCGAAGAACCCGAACATTGTCTACTCGCATTCCTTCTACGGAAGGTTCGAGCGAACGGACCTCAGCGTTCCCCCTCAACGGGGGCGCCGCGGCGGCGGGCAAGGCGCATCCCAGGCGCCGCAGCCTGCGCAACCCGCCGGAGCGCAGCGCGTCACCAACATCAGACCCAAAGACGAAGGACTTCGCGCGCAGTGGATGGCGCCCATCGTCCTCTCGCCGCACGATCCGAACACCGTGTACCTCGGTTATCAGTATGTCTATCGCTCGACCAATCGTGGCGACACCTGGGAGAGGATCAGCCCGGATCTCACCAGCAACGACCCTCAGCAGATGCTGCCGCGCAGCTCGAGCGAGATCCCGTATCAGACGATCGTTGCGCTCGAGGAATCACCACGGGTGAAGGGACTGATCTACGCGGGCACCGACGATGGAAAGCTGCACGTCACGACTGACGCGGGCAAAGCATGGACGGAACTGACGTCGCACGTGCCGACCCGGAAGTGGTACTCCCGCGTCGTCCCGTCGCAGCACTCGGACAACACGCTGTATGTCACGCAGCGTGGCCGCGAAGACGATGATTTCGCGCCCTACATCTACAAGAGCACGGATGGCGGCAGGACGTTCACGAGCATCGTCGCGAATATCCCTGCGGGTCCGGTGAACGTGATTCGCGAGGACCCGACCAATCCCAACATTCTCTACGTCGGCACCGACTTCGGCGTGTTCATCACGACCGATGGGGGGACGCATTGGCAGGTGCTCGGCGGAAATCTCCCGTCGACGCAGGTGTCCGACCTCGCCGTCCACGCACGCGAGAACGTCATCGTCATCTCGACGTATGGCCGCGGCATCTGGGCGATGGATGCAAATAGGGTGCGCGGAGTGAAGGAGTGACGCACGTAGCATGTGGCACGTCGCACGTCGCACCTCGCACGTCGCACCTCGCACGTCGCACGTGTGAAGTGCGCTATTCATGTCTAAGCGCATTGAGCGGATCAACCGACGCAGCCCTCCGGGCGGGAATCGCGCTTGCGGCGAGCCCGGCGAACGTGAGGGTCACCAGGGCCGCGGCGAAGATGCGCGGATCGCCGGGTTCCGTTTCGAACAGGAACGTCTTGATGTTCGCGCTGAGGGCCCAGGCGGCGGCGCCGCCGATCGCGAGACCCAGCAGCATCATGACGCTCGCGCGCTTGAGGACCATCGACACCACGTCACCGCGCGTCGCGCCCAGCGCCATGCGGACGCCGATTTCGTTGGTGCGCTGCGCGACGATGTAGGCCATGACGCCGTAGATGCCCACGGCTGCGATGACGAGGCCGATGACGCCGAACGACGCCAGGAGAGCCATGTTGAATCGGCGTTGCATGATCAGCCGCTCCATGTAGCCCTCGAGGGTGATGGTGTCGCCGGTCAGGCGCTGTTCGCGGTTGACGGACCAGATCGCCGCTTTCACTGTTTGGACGACCTTCATCGGATCCCCGTCCGTCTTCATCACGAGTGTCGAGCCGATCGTCTGGTCCTGAAGGAAGGGGATGTAGCCCTCCTGCCGAAACGGCTTCTCCGGCCCGAGATGCCGGATGTTTCCGACCACCCCGACGACCACGCGCTCCTTGCTGCTGATCTTCAGCCGCTTTCCGATCGCCTCTTCGCCAGGCCAGTACAGCCGCGCGGCGGCGTCGTTGATGACGATCACCCCCTCAGAGCGATCCGTGTCCGTCGCCTCGATGTAGCGTCCGCGCAGCAGCGGGATTCGCATGAGCGCGAGGTACTCGGGTGACACCGTTCGGCGATCGAGTGAGAACTCATCGCCTTTGAGCTCGCCGCGCCCTGGAATCTCCACGCTCGAGCGGCTCCAGCTGCCAGTCAGCGGCATACCGCCTGATACCGTGGCCACCATGCGCACGCCCGGCACGTTTCTGACCGCCTCCTGCATCTGAGGAACGTATGTGCGGCTGATTTTGATCGCTTCCTCGAACTTACCCTGTTGAATCCGTGGGCCGACGCTGAACACGAGGACGTTGGCATAGTCGAATCCAGGATCCACGCTCATCAGCTTCACGAAGCTGCCCACGAAGAGACCCGCGCCAACGAGCAGCATGACGGCGAGCGCGACCTCGACGACAACGAGCGCACTGCGGAGGCGCTGACTTCCGGCGCCAGCGGTGGAGGACCGGCCGCTGTCCTTCAGCGCGGTGGTGAGATCCGGGCGTGAAGACTGCAGCGCCGGCACCATGCCAAAAAGGATCCCGCAGAGCGTGGCTGCACCGGTTGCGGCGAGGAGCACGCGCACGTCGAGGCCGATCGACGCGACCCGTGGGAGTCCGGGAGGCAGCCAGGCGCGGATCGCGTGTACGCCGAAGTACGCGAGCATCACACCGATCGCAGCGCCCAGGATCGACAGCAGCAGTCCTTCGATCATCAGGGCGCGCACGATGCGCCAGCGACTCGCGCCGAGAGCGGCACGGATGCTGACTTCGCGACTGCGCGTGGTTGCCCGCGCCAGCATCAGGTTGGCGACGTTCGCGCAGGCGATCAGCAGCACGAGTGCGACGGCCCCGAGCAGCATCAGCATCCACCCGCGGACCTTGCCCACGAGATGTTCCTGCAGCGGGATCACGCGCGTCCGAATCCCCGCCGACCATTTCGGATACTGCTGATCGAGCGACTCGGCGACGCGGTTCATCTGCTCGTTGGCCTGACCGAACGAGATGCCCGTCTTCAGGCGGCCGACCACCGTCCAGTTGAAATTGCGGCTGCCGCCGCGGACCTTGTCTTCCGCTCTGAACCAGGTCGGCGAATAGATCTCCGTGGGTTTGTCGGACGCGACCGGGTAAGCGAACCCGCGCGGCATGACCCCGATGATCTCGTATGTCTCTTCGTTCAGCTCGATGGTCTTGCCAACCACTCCGGGATCGCCGCCGAACCGCCGCTGCCAGAAACCGTCGCTCAGGATGACGACGCGGTGACGTCCTTCGATTTCGTCCTCCGCGGTGAAGCTCCGCCCGTACGCGGGCGCGACGCGCAGCATCGGAAAGAACTCCCAGGTCACGCGGAACCCGCGCGCATCCGCCGGCTCGCCGGTCTCCGTCTTCAGACGGAACGAGGTGTTGGATACTGCCGCAAGCCTGTCGAATCCTTCCTGCATCCGTCGCCAGTCCAGATACGTCTGCGGAGTGGTCGTGCCTCCGCCAAAGACGTCCTTTCCGGACGGATCGTGCTCGAGCACGACGGCGAGCCGGTCGTGCTCGTCGAACGGCAGCGCCCGCAGCACAACAGCATCGACGACTGAAAAGATGGCCGTGCCGGCGCCGATCCCCAGCGCGAGGACGGCGAGCGCCACGGTGGTGAACGTCGGAGATTTGCGAAGGGAGCGAAAGGCCGCTTTCAGGTCGTCACGCATGGCCGTTTAGACGTGTGATCCCTGTTCGACGTTGGCTCGCCGGTCGCGTCTGGATCTCACTCCGGCCATCCGCGACGCGTCTCGTCCCAGGATCGGTTGCCAGGCGCGCTCAGCGGGTGTCAAATCACGATGCATGAGCACCTTTCTCGGCGACATCGTACACGCCCTGCGGATGTTCGCGAAGAAACCTGCATTCGCGCTGACCGCGATTCTCACGCTTGCGCTTGGGATTGGCGCCGCGGCGGCTATCTTCAGCGTCGTCAATGCGGTTCTGCTGCGGCCGCTGCCGTACGACCGCCCCGAGCGCCTTGTCCACATTGCAAACGACCTGCGCGCCCGGAACGTCGAGGATTTCCCGTGGCCCCCGGCGGACTTTCACGACCTGCGCAGCACGCAGAGGGTGTTCTCAGGGGTCGCGGGACTCCTGACCGGCCGACAGGTCTTTGTCACGCCCGGGCAGGCGGAGGCCGAGCAGGTGAGCACGGGCGCCGCGACGCCGAACCTCTTTCGAGTGCTCGGCGCGCGGATACAGGTGGGATCCGACTTCAGCGACGCGGACGGCGTTCCGCCGCCGCCACCGACGCAGGCGCCGCAAGGGCAGCCGCAACAGGCAGCCGCACCACCGCCGCCTCCGAAGACGATCCTCAGCCACCAGTTCTGGCAGCGCAGGTTCGGCGGCAATCCCGCCGTGGTCGGCACCGTCGTGCGTCTCGGTGAGCAGCCGTTCGAAGTCATCGGCGTCCTGGAGCCCGGATTCGAGCTGCTCTATCCGCCCGGCATCAGCGTGGAGCGCCTGCCCGATGTGTGGACACCGCTTGCGCTCGACTTTGCCTCGGGTTCGCGCATCAATGTGTTCCTGCGTGTCATCGGCCGGCTGAAGGATGACGTCACGGTAGAGCAGGCACAGCGAGAGGTCGACGCTCTTGCCGCCGACCTCCGCTCGCGCTTCCCCATAAAGAACACGGCCGGAGTCGCGTTCCGCATCGAGCCGATGCACGAAGATCTCGTGCGCGAGGTGCGTCCTGTGATTCTGGCGCTCATGGGCGCGGTGACATTCGTTCTGCTCATTGCGTGCGCCAATGTCGCAAACCTGTTGCTCGTTCGCGCGGCGGCGCGCGAGCGCGAGCTCGCCGTCCGCGCCGCTCTCGGTGGCACGCGCTGGCGCATTGTCAGGCAGCTGCTTACGGAGAGCCTGATTCTGGCGGCGCTGTCGATCGCGCTTGGCCTGCTGTTCGCGTGGGGCGGCGTCCGCGTGCTGATCATGCTCGGCCCTGAAAACCTGCCCCGACTGGCACACGTCACGGTGGATCCCAGGGTCGTGACCTTTGCCGCGATCGCCGGTGCCGTCTCGATCGTGGTATTTGGATTGATCCCCGCGATCCGCGCCTCGCGTCCCGATGTCATGGACCTGCTGCGGCGCGCGGGTCGAACGGGCGGGCTCGCGTCAGGCAACTGGCTGCGCAGCGCTGTCGTCACCGCCGAAGTCGCCCTCTCCTTCGTGCTGCTGGTCGGCTGCGGTCTGATGATCCGCAGCTTCGTCGCGCTTCAACGCGCTGAGCCGGGTTACGACGTGAGCAACGTCCTCACGTTTTCGACGCCGAACCTGCGGTTGCCCAACGCTGCCGCTCGGCAGTCGTTCATGCGCAATATGCGTGAGCGCCTCAGGGCGATTCCCGGCGTCATCGACGCTACCGCCGCCAGTCCCCTGCCGCTCGATGGCCGTGACGCCAACGCGCGATGGGGCACGGAGGAAGCGCTCACCGATCCGTCGAAGTTTCAGCAGGCAACGGTGCACACTGTTGTGCCCGGATACTTCTCGGCGATGCGCACTCGGGTGATCGAAGGGCGCGAGTTCACCGAGGCCGACAACCAGCCCGGCGCCAGGCTGATCATCATCGATCGTGTGCTTGCCGGGAAGGCGTTCCCCGGTCAGAGCGCGGTCGGCAAGACGCTGATCGCGCGCATCAGCACGCCCGAGCCCCAGCGATACGAGGTGATCGGCGTCGTCGATCACCAGCGCCATTTCAACCCGGCGAGGGATGGCCGGGAAGGCATGTTCGTCCCAGACATTCAGCATGGCGCCGCCAATCGCTGGGCGGTGCGAACGAGCGGAGATCCCATGCAGATCGCCGCGGCTGCGCGCGCGCTGGTCAGCGAGCTCAATCCGCGAACGGGGGCGATCGAGGTGCAGCCGATGGCCGCGTTCCTGGCGAAGGCGCAGGCACAGACCAAGTTCGCACTCGTGCTCATTGGCATCTTCGCCGGTGTGGCGCTGGCCCTTGCGGCGGTCGGTCTCTACAGCGTGCTCTCGACGACCGTGCGACAGCGAACCGCGGAGATCGGCGTGCGCATGGCATTCGGCGCAGGGCACGCGAGCATCTTCAACATGATGGTCGGCCAGGGATTGCGCCTGAGCGCCGCGGGTGTGGGGCTCGGAATCATCGCCGCGTTACTGATGACAGGAGCGATGCAGTCGATGCTGGTCGGGGTAGGACCGAGCGATCCGGCGACCTTCATCGTCATGACAATCGGCTTCCTCGTCATCGCGGCGGTTGCGTGCGGACTCCCCGCCTTGCGGGCGTCGAGGCTCGATCCGATGGTGGCGCTCAGAGACGAGTAAATTGCTACTCCCATCGGAGCGCGACGATCGGGTCGATGCCGAAGAGCAGCGACGAGATCCAGCGCGCGAGGAATAACGACCCGGCGAGCCCGATCGCGAGGCCGGGCACGACAAGCGTCATCCCCGGACGACCAGCCTCCAATCGATCGCCGCCTTCCGGAACAAGGGTTTCGAGTTGTCGGCGGTGGACCAGCCCGAGCGCATCACGGCCGCGGCCGTCTCGTTGCTCATCGAGTCATACAATCAAGCCGTTCGGATGTGAGCCGATTCCCGTGGGTATCGCGCATTCAATGAACAGGTATGTCGTGGCCGGCTGTGACGGTGGTGTTCTTTGGCTACGCCGCGGTGGTGGCGTGGACGCGCCCGGATGTACGGCTCGCCACGCGTCGCCATGTGACGGTCCTGGCTGCCGTTGCGATGGCCGGGGCGGCGGCATCGGCGGGGTTGGCGGCAGGCGTGCTGCGACACTGGATCATTCCGCCGCTGTTCCTGCTTGCGTCGTACTGGACGAGCGGGATGTTGTTCGTGCGGCCCATGCCCGGTACCGAAGCGATGCTGCTGCGCATCGACCGCATCCTCGGCGTGTGCAGCCTCGCCCGCCGCACACCGATCGCGGTTGCGGGATGCCTCGAGCTCGCCTACGTGAGTGTCTATCCGCTGATTCCTGCAGCTCTGGCGATACATCTGGCCTACAGCCCGGCACCCGACCCCGACCGTTTCTGGACCGTGATCCTCGCGACCGACTTCATCTGCTTCGGGATGCTGCCGTGGATCCAGACGCGCCCGCCTCGCGATCTCGACTCCGTGTCCACGTGGCGTGCTCCGCTCCGCGCCGCCAACGAGCGCCTGCTGCATCATGCGAGCATTCGCGTCAACACGTTTCCGAGCGGGCATGCGGCAGAAGCGGCCGCTGCCGCGCTGCTGTTGATCGACGCGCCGCCGATCCTTCTCGCGTGTGTCATCGTCAACGCCGTTGCGATCTCTGCCGCAGCCGTCCTTGGCCGGTATCACTACGCGGCGGACGCGATCCTCGGATGGCTCACCGCGTTGCTGGTGGTGTCGATCATCTGAACGGCCGATCGGCTAAGATGCGGTGACTCACGCGTGAGGGAGAACCGATGCCGCTCAGACCGATTCGCATGACCTTCATGATCGCCACGATTGCCGCACTGGCGACCGCAGCCACCATCGCTCAGCAGCCGCCCGCGACGCGCGCTTCTCAGCCACAGGGTCCGCAGCGCGACAGCCTGAGACCTGCCCCCGATCGCCGTTCCGACGAAGGCAAGGGTCCATTCAAGACGCTGGTGATCCGCGGCGTCATGCTCATCGACGGCACGGGCGCGCCGCCTGCCGGCCCGATGGACGTCGTCGTGTCGGGCAACCGCATCACGTCCATCCGCGGCGCCGGCACGCCCGGCGTGCCGATGCGGGCCAATCGCGGTCCGCAGGGCGACTTCGAGATCGACGCAACCGGCATGTACCTCATGCCAGGGTTCGTCGACATGCACGTCCACGCAGGTGGTGCGCCAAAAAACGAGGATGCGGAGTACGCCTACAAGCTGTGGCTCGGTCATGGCGTAACGACCGTGCGCGGTGTGCCGATCGGTCCGAATGCGTACGCCGTGCGTGACAAAGAGCGCAGCGCGAAGAATGAGATCGTCGCGCCGCGGATCTACAACTACCAGCGCCCGGGCAGTGGCTGGGATCAGGGCGCGGTCGACACGCCCGACAAGGCGCGCGCCTACGTGCAATGGGCGGCGAAGAACGGAGTCGACGGGCTCAAACTCGGCGCCGAGCGTCCCGACCTGATGGCGGCGCTGCTCGACGAGGCGAAGAAGGTCGGGTTCGGGTCGACGGCTCACCTGCAGCAGGGCGGCGTCGCGCAGATGAACGCCATCAAGGCCGCTCGTCTCGGGCTGAACACCGTCACGCACTTCTATGGGCATTTCGAATCGTTGCTCAAGGACACGGTCGTGCAGCCCTGGCCCGTCGACATGAATGCGAACGACGAGCAGTGGCGCTTCGGGCAGGTCGCGCGGCTCTGGGACAAGATCCATCCGCCTGGCAGCCCAGAGTGGAAGGCCTATCTCGAGGAGCACCTGAAGCTTGGAACAGTTTTCGATCCGACCTTCACCATCTACTCCGCCGGCCGGCACCTCACCGCGTTTCGCAACGCCGACTGGCACGACAAATACACGCTGCCGTCGCTCATCGACTTCTACACACCGAATCGCGCATCGCACGGCGCCTACTGGTACGACTGGACGACCGAGGACGAGATCGCGTGGAGGAACTTCTACCAGGTCTGGTTCCGTCTCGTGAACGATTACAAGAAGATGGGTGGACGCGTGACCACCGGCTCGGACTCCGGCTTCATCTATCAGACGTACGGGTTCGGATACATCAATGAATTCGAGATGCTGCAGGAGGCGGGCTTCCACCCGCTCGAAGTCATCCAGGCGGCGACGATGAACGGCGCGATCACGCTGGAGGAACCGAAGGGCCGATCGCCGGAATTTGGCATCGTCCGCGCCGGCATGCTTGCCGACATGGTCATCGTGGATCAGAACCCGCTGCGCAACTTCAAGGTCCTCTACGGCAACGGTCACTTCAAGCTCAATGACACGACGGGAAGAGTCGAGCGCGTCGGCGGAGTGAAGTACACCATCAAGGACGGCATCGTCTACGATGCGAAACAGCTGCTGGCCGACGTCGCCGCCATGGTCGAGAAGCAGAAGCGCGAGCGCGCCTCGAAGACGACGAGCAGCCGGTAGCACAGCCCTGCAGAGGTGCCGAAGCCGTTCGTCAGCTCAGTGCCGTACATCGGCGAACGGATCTTCGCGGCAGCCGTTTATTGCTCCGACGGACGCATCGGTGACCAGGTGGACGACTTTCTCCACCATGGACTGGGACTGCCACGATACGACCGCCTGGCGTGTCCCGGCGGCCCCGTGGTGCTCTCCGGACGTTCCGCCGCATACTGGGACTCGCGCGGCGTCGAGGAGCAGCTTCGATTTCTTGCCCAGGTGCACGACGTCCGCACCGTCGTTCTCATCGCGCACGAGGGATGCGCCTACTATCTGCACCGGCTTGCGATCGCGCCACATAACGCGCAGGCGGAGCAGCGGGATGATCTTCAGCGGGCGGTAATGGCCGTGAACCGCGTCGTTCCTCGCGCGAACGTTCTACGCTTTTTCGCCCGTCGTTCGGGCCACGAGGTCTCGTTCGAAGCTATCTAGCGATGGCGACACGCCGTTCGCCCGCCGAACATCCGGATGCGGAACCTCATCATTCTCAGCCTCGTGTTCGTTGTCGTGTTGTGGGCGCTGGTCATCCTGGTCCAGCCGCGCATGGCGTTCTTTCCCCTGCCAGGCATTCAAAGAACTCCGGCGGCCGCGGGCATTGCGTACGAAGACCTTCGAATCGTGACCTCCGACGGTGTGACGCTGCACGGATGGTGGATGGAGCACCCATCGCCGCGCGCACAGGTGATCTACTGGCACGGCAACGGCGGCAATCTTTCGCTTTGGCTGGACGTCTTCGCCGACATTCGCCAGCGGGGATTCAGCGTGCTTGCCGTCGACTACCGCGGCTACGGTGGGAGCAGTGGAAGCCCGAGCGAAAAGGGGATCTATCTGGATGCGGACGCGTCAGTCCGCTATTTCGCCGAGCGACTGCGGAAGGACGTCGCCACTATTGTCTGGGGACGTTCGCTCGGATCGGTCGTGGCAGCGTATGCCGCCTCGAAGAGCCCACCGGATGCGCTGGTTCTCGAGAGCGCGTTTCCGGATGCGCGATCGCTGTTTGCCGCCAACCCGTTGTTGCTCGGCCTGAGCTTTCTCTCGACGTATCGATTCCCGACCTCACGCCACCTGACGGGTTATCGTGGACCGCTGCTCGTGATTCACGGTGACGCCGACACGTTGATTCCTTTTGCCGGCGGCCGCAAGGTATACGACGCCGCGCCAGGAGACAGAAAAATGTTTCTTGCGTTGAGAGGCGCCGACCACAACGAGATGTATGCACGCCGACCGGATTACTGGCCGGCGATCGACGCTTTCATCGAGAAGAATTTCGGCTCCCGGCACACACGCGAGTGATCACGAGCGCAGCGCCTCCACCGGATCCACGCGCACGGCGCGGCGTGCCGGCAGGTACGATGCCCCGGCGGCACCGGCGAGAAGCGCCACGGCGACGACGGCAAACGTCAGTGGATCGGCGGCGCTCACGCCGAACAGAAGTGCGGCGACAAGGCGGGTGGCAGCGAGCGACAGGATGAGGCCGCACGCAAGGCCGGCGAACGTCATCAAGGCGCCACTGGACAGCACCAGACGGATGATGTCGGATCTCGTCGCGCCGAGCGCCTGACGGACGCCCAGTTCATGCAGCCGCTGGCTCACCGACTGCGCCATGACTCCATAGAGCCCGACGACGGCCAGAAGCACCGCGGTTCCTCCGAACACCGACACGAGCCACAGCGTGAGGCGCCGTGACGCGAGTGCGGATGAGGCGACCTGATCCAGCGGCGCGATCGTGCCGAGCGGCAGCTCCGGATCCAGTTCGGTCATCACCCGGCGGATCGGCTCTATGAGAGTCATCGGTTCTGTGCCCGCGTGAACGATGAGATGCATCGGCTGCGGTGTCCACATCTGCGCGACCGGAAAATACAGCGCAGGCACCGCGCTCGCGCTCCATGGCGTATCGCGTACATCGCCGATGACTCCTGCAACTGTCCGATGCGCGCCCCAGAGATCCAGCCGCGCCCCCACGGCCGCCCGCGAGCTGCCCCAGTACTTCCTGGCCGCGCTTTCGTTGATCAGCACAACCAGGGGCGCGTCGGCGGTGTCACCTTCCGAGAAATCGCGTCCTGCGAGAAGTGGCGTGCCGACGGCGTGCGTGTAGCCCGGAGTGAGGAAGTGATAACGAGCTTCGGGGCCTGTGTCCTCCGCGGCGCGGCCGACGATGTCGAAGCCGGTGTTCTCGTCGTAACCGGTCCAGGGGAGGTCCGATGCGAACGCGGCATGTTCGACGCCGGGGAGGGCGCGAACGCCTGACAAGACGCGCTGGTAGAACGCCGGCGCGGTCTTGGCGCTGTATCTCGCCCGCGGCAGCTCGAGCGCCACGCTGATTGTCGATGCGGCTCTGAATCCGGCATCGCCGCTCACCATCCTCGCAAAGCTTCGCAGTAGTAAACCAGCAGTGACGACGAGCACGAACGCGAGCGCGATTTGAACGGTGGCAAGCACGCGGCGCGTTCGCTGCGGTGCCGATCCCGCAACGGTGCGCCCGCCTTCCTTCAGCGTGTCGGCAACGCCTGAGCGCGCCAGATGCCGTGCCGGCGCGAGCCCCGAAAGAAACGCGCTCACCGTCGTCGCCACCAGAGCGTAAGCCAAGACTTCACCATCCACGGCAATCATGCGCAGTCGCGGCACGTCGGCCGGGCCGTAAGCGACGAGCGCGCGGACGCCGGCGAGCGCGATGGCGATCCCGAGTGCCCCTCCCGTCGTCGCGAGGAGGAGCGTTTCCATCAGCATCTGCCGGATGAGTCTCCACTGTGTCGCGCCGAGCGCGGCGCGAACACCCATCTCGCGTGCGCGTCCACTCGCACGGCCGAGGAGCAGCCCTGCCACATTGACGCAGGCAAGGAGGAGCACCAGTGAGGACGCCGCGGCCAGCACGACGAGCGTGGAATCGACGCTGCCGACGATTTCCTTCTCGAGCGGCACCATGCTGACCGACCATGGGCTGTTGGGAGTCGGATAGCGCTTCCGCACGATATCTGAGCTCGCACGCAGATCTTCTTCGACCGCCGCTCGCGTGGCGTCCGCGCGCGTTCTGCCGACAACATTGAAGAAATGGGAGTACCGGTTTCGCGGCTGCTCGTCGTTCGGCACAGGGAGCACCCACCAGACGTCCACCGGTTCTCCGTGTCCGTACGTGCGGTAGGTACCGCCCACGTGTTGAAAACCCTCGGGGAGGACACCGACCACACGAAAGGACCGTCCTGAGAGGCGGATCGTGCGTCCGACGACTGCGGGATCGGCGGCAAACCGTCGCGCCCACAAGTGATGACTCAGGACCACGACATCCGGCATACCGGTCAACTCTTCGCTAAGCTCGAACTCACGCCCCATGAGCGGCGTGTAGCCGAGCAGACGGAAGAATCCCGAGGTGACCTGCATGCCGCGCAACTGCTCCGCGCGGCCGCCCTCCGCGATCTGCAGGTCGTTGCGCATGTAGGCGGCGACCCCCTCGAACGTCCGCAGCTCATCCCGGTAGTCGCGGAAATCGGCTGGAGCCATCGGGAAGTGCGGAGTCTTCGGCGCTTCCTCGAACAGCCGCACGAGACGATCCGGGTCGGGGTAGGGCAACGGCGTGAGAAGTACGCCTTTGACGGCGCTGAAAACCGCCGTGTTGGCGCCGATCGCGAGCGCAAACGTCAGAATCGCCGACGTCGCGAACGCGGGTGAGCGCCGAAGCAACCTGAGAGCGAATGCGAAGTCGTGGCTCGGTAACACGTCGGTTGGACGCACAAGCCGTCGTGAAGGTTGGAGGCGATCTGGCTGTTCACGAGCGCAGCGCCTCCACCGGGTCCACGTGCATGGCCCGGCGCGCGGGAAGGATGCAGGCCAGCGTGGCGGCCGCAATGAGCAGGACCGTCACGGCAGCGATCGTGACCGGATCGGCCGGATTCACCTCGAACAGCATCGCGCGAAATGTCCGCATCACGAGCACGCCGCCCGCCATGCCGATCGCGAGGCCGGCGAGCGCCTGGGCGAGCCCCTCTCGAAGCACGAGTCCCATGATGGAGGACGGTTGCGCGCCGAGCGTCATCCGGATGCCGATCTCCGAGCTCCGCAACGCGACCAGGTGCGCCATGACGCCATAGATACCAGCGACGGCGAGGATGAGCGCCAGCCCTCCGAACACAGTCAGGAGGAGCATGCCGGCGCGCCGAGAGGAGATGGAGTCAGCCGCCACATCGCTCATGCTCTGCACGTCGGCAACCGGCAGATCCGGATCCACGGCATGGATCTGTTCACGCGCGGCCGCTGTGAGCGATGAGGGGGCTGTGTCGGTCCGCAGCGCAAACGTCGCGAAGCTGGTCGGGTATTGCCCGAGCGGAAGATACATTTCCGGGTTCACGGGTCGGTCGAGCCCCCAGAAGCGGACGTCATTGGCCACGCCGACGACCTCGCGCCACTCAGTCTCCCCTCCAAGTTGCAGTCGTTTTCCAATCGGCGAAGTTCCCGGCCAGTAGCGCCGCGCCATCGTATCGTTGACGATGATCACCTTCGATCCGTCGTCGGTGTCAGCCGGCCCGAATGGACGCCCTTGTTTGAGCCGGATCCCCATCACGTTCAGGTACTCGTTCGTGATCGCCCTGACGTGTGCGCGTGTGGGCGTGTCGGGTGTCGGCTCACGACCTTCGATACCCACGCCGCGCCGTGAGTCGTTGCCGGCGAGTGGAAGATGACTCGTCGCCGCGACGGCACGAACACCAGGGAGCGTTTGCAGGCGGCTCTCGATCGATCTGAAAACCGCGACCTGCGCTTCCGGAGTGCGGTAACGGGACGCCGGCAGCGTGATCGCGAAGGTGAGCACGTGGTCTCGCTCGAAACCGGCCTCCGTGTTCAGGAGAGACTGGAAGCTGCGAATGGTGAGACCGGCCGCAATCAGCAGCAGCGACGCCAACGCGATCTCCGACACGACCAGCGCCACGCGAACCCTGCGCCTGACGCTCGCCGGCGAACGGCCCGCATCTTTCAACGTGTCGTTGAGATTCTGTCGCGCGAGGTACCACGCGGGCATGGCGCCAAAGAGGACGGAGGCGGCCAGCGACAGCACGACGGTGAAGACCAGCACGCGCGGTTCGAGCGTGAAATGCTGGAGGCCGACGAGCGGTGTGTCGACGGGCGCGACGTTTCGCAGCGCGGCGATGGCCCATCGCGCCACCAGCAGTCCCGCGGCGCCGCCGAGAAGGCCGAGGACGATCGATTCGGTCAGCATCTGACCGGCCAGCCTGGCGCGGCCCGCACCCACGGCCGCGCGCACTGCCATCTCGCGCCGGCGCGCCGCCGCCTGCGAGAGCATCAGGTTCGACACGTTCACACAGGCGATGAGCAGCACGAAGGCCACCGCTCCGACCAGAAGCAGTAGCGGAGAACGGATCGGCCCTTTCAGTTGTGCCGTCATCGAATTGAGGTGAACGCCATGACCGCGGTTCGCATCGGGGTACTGTTGCAGGAGCTGCGCTCCTACGCGGTCCATGTCGGCGCGTGCCTGATCCAGGGTGACGCCCGGTTTGAGGCGCCCGTACATGTTCAGGTAATGGAGTGTCCGTGTCGGCGTCGCAGTCGTGAATGACAGCGGTACCCAGAGCCGAAGCGTGTCATCCGGGAAATCGAACGTCTCAGGCAGTACCCCGATCACGACGTGCGGCACGCCGCTCAGCGAGACCGTCTGACCGACAATCGAGGAATTGCCGCCGAACCGCTCCCGCCAGATGCTGTGGCCGAGAACGACGACACGGTTTTTGCCGGGAACGGCATCGTCGCTTTGAAACGTGCGGCCGAAGAGCGGCTGCGTGCCGAACACGTCGAAGAACCGCGGCGTCACAGCGCCAGCGGATACCCGCACCGGATCGCCTGAACCCGTCAGGTCCACCGGCGCGGGCGTCATCGCGGCCATCGTGTCGAAGGTGGTGTTCATCGCGATCCAGTCCAGCGCGTCGGCCGGCGAAGCCGGATTGTCGAACGCGCCCTCTGCAGGCCGCTTCTCGAAGAGCATCATGACCCGGTCCGGCTTCGGGTACGGAAGCGGCCGCAGCAGAACGGCGTTGACCGCGGAAAAAATTGCCGTGTTGGCGCCAATACCGAGCGCGAGCGTGAGTATCGCGAGCAGCGTGACGGCCGGACGCCTGGCCACGACACGCAACGTGTATCGAACATCATGAAAGAATGCGCGCATCCACCACCTCCATCTCCTCACGCTGCGTCCCGCCGCGACCAGTACGCTTCGGATTGGCTCCGCGCGTTGCGCACCGCCATGTCGCAGCGCGTCGGTGATCGCCATCGACCACACCTGGAATCTGGACGTGCCCGCCTGGCGCGCGTCTTCGAGCTGCGACTCGAACAGCTCGGTCATTTCGCGCCCATACTCGCGTCTCACGCTGCGCGGAAAGGCGAGCAGCAGGAGCGAGTAGAGCCGCCGGCGCAGACCGCCGTTCATCCGCGTTTCGCCAGCAGCTTCCTTGCGCGTGCTTCGAGTACCGCCGCCTCCAGTCGCCGGGCCTCGGCCATCGCCACCTGTTCCCCGAGCGGCGTGAGCCGGAAATATCGTCGTCGGTCATCGTCCTCGGCTGCAGCTGGACGCGACGCCGACTCCTCGATGAAGCCGGCGTCGACCACGGAGCGCAGGGTGCGATAGAAGTTCCCCGGCATGAGGCGCCCGAACCCCCCGCGTTGCTGAACGTCGCGGACGAGGCTCCACCCGTGGCGCTCGCCATCGGCGAGGCCGAGCAGGATTTGAAATACGAGAGGCTTGAGCGGGAGGTGCTTCTCGACGTCGTAGGTGGGGCGCGTGCGCGGCATGGCCGCGGATACTAGTATCAAAACGATACTAGTGTCAACCTGATCGGCGGTTCCTCATCGAAACGGAGGTGCGGCAGCAGCCTCGTGTCGCGAATACGCATGATCCACAGGACCATGGCAATTGCGGCGACGATGGCGATGGTCATCGCGAAAGACCGAGGGTTTTTCAGGAGACCCGATTCGAGATCCGCCATGCCGTACGAGAAGAGGGAGAAGGCCGTCAGGTACAGCGGCCACAGTTTGCCGATGTGGGCCGTGCCTGGTGTGTAGGTGCAGGTGAAAGGCACCTTGTCGGCACCGCGCATCAGGATCTGCACGAGCCCGGTGGCCAGCACGGCGCAGAAGACGGCGTGCGCCACGCCTGTCCGCATTCCCCAGAGTGCCGTGGCATAAAGGAATGCCACGATGGCTGGAGGGATGACGCCGCAGACGATCAGCGCGGCGGAGGCCCCCGCCAGCGCCGGCGCAAGCCGCAGCGGTTCGCGCACGCGGAACATCCAGTTGGCCTTGAGCTCGACGGGGATGGCGAACAGCGAGCGCATGCCCGTCTGGATCAGCGCGGCGAAGATCAGCGGGCCGGCGAGCAGCGATGCGCGCGGATGATCGAATGCGCTCCATCCCAGACGAAGGATGATCGGGACCGCCGCGGAAATCGTCAGGGCGAGCGCCACGCCGATCCACACCGCCAGCAGCATGCGGTGCTGCCGGCTGCGCCCCAGCGTCCGGATTGTGAACGCGCACACTGCAGCGGCGGCAGAGGCGTGCGTGAACGCCCGCGATGCCGTGGTCACGAGCCGGCTCGAGAGCGGTGCGCGCAGTGAGCGCGGCACCGGACGTCCTTCAATCGCGAGGCGGGTCAGTCGCCGGTAGCTGGCGGCATAGAAGGCAAGCGCGAACAACGGCGCGAGAGTGCCGAGGGCGGCAGCGGTCCAAGCCAGGTGAATCGTGCCCGGAAAGGCTGAGCCGATCAGCCACTGGTAGAGCGAAAGGAACCAGAGCGGCGCCAGCAACGACGCCGAGACGGTACTGACCCACCCTGGTGTGCCGTTCGCGTCGAGGCTGAAGCTGGTGCCCGGCGGCAGCACCATGGGCATCTGGAGCACGGTGACGATCAGCGCGATCTGCAGCACGACCGCGAGCCTGTGCGCGGTGATGGGTCCAAAGATGTTCAGCAGCGCGCACTGCACCGCAAGGATCCCGAAGAACACGAACGCTTCCGCTGCCGACACCGAAAGAAAGTGCGCCAGCGCTACTCGAGTGAAACCCTCGGGCAGGTATGTCATCGCGCCGAGAACGCCGAACGCGATCGAAGAGAGCGCCGTCGTGAACAGAAACAGCACCGAGAACAGCGTCACAACCGCGGCCAGCCGTGCGAAGACGAAGGAGCGGTTACGAACCGGCAGGACACCCAGCGTGCGGCTGTCGCGGCGATCGGGGAATATGTTCTCCCAGATCACGAGCGTGATGAAGGCGGTCGCCGTCATCGAGAGCAGTAGAGCCATCGTGCGGTCCTGCGCCATCGCGAGCCGTACCTCGCCCTCGGTGTAGAACCACACGTACTTCTTCATCAGCAGCAGAGGGAGCACGAGCGAGGGGGCGGCGAGAAACGAGATCACCGAGACGACGAGACGGACCTGCGGCAGCCCGGGAGGCATCAGATCGCTCTCGAACATCCGCGAGAAGAACGTGCGTGCGAGCAGGTGCGTCTGCTCTCGCTCGCTGATCACAGCCGCATGACCCCGATGATGTCGCGCGCGACCTGGTCGACATCCTCGACGACGACCACTTTGCGAAAGACCTGCTCGAGAGATGGAAGGGCCATCAGATCGCGGAGGCGTGACACGGAATCATGCGCGACCACTTTCGAATCGTGCAGGATCAGGACGTCGGTCGCCACCTTCTCGACGATCTCCAGGACGTGTGAGCTGTAGACGATCATCTTGCCCGCGGCGGCAAGTTCCTGGACGAGGCTGCGCAACACGAGGCTGGACGTCACGTCAAGACCGGAGTTCGGTTCATCGAGCACGATGATCTCGGGGTCGTGGAGAAGGGCGGCCGAGATCAGGATCTTCTGGCGCATGCCCTTCGAGCACGCCGACATCTGCGAGTAGCGGTCGTCTTCGAGACCGAAGATCCGCATGAAGGCCTCGATCTTTTCCTGCAGCACGCGCGGCGCGATGCCGCGGAGCTGGCCGACGAGCTCGAGGTACTCGGGCCCGGTCAGGTACGTATAGAGGTGCGCTTCCTCCGGCACGTATCCAATGCGTGCCTTGTACTCGAGCGGTGCGTCATCGATCGGCTGGCCGTCGAGGAAAACGCGGCCGGTGGTGGGCTCGAGCAGGCTCGTGATCATCGACACCGTTGTCGACTTGCCCGACCCGTTCGGCCCGAGCAGGCCGAGGATGTTTCCCCGGTGGACCGTGAAGTTCACGTCCTTGACGGCGGGAATTCCCGAGTAGAACTTTCCAAGGTTCCTGACTTCGAGCATGGCCTAGTGGACACCGGTCGTTAGGGGAAGTTCCCCGGCCCGACTATACTCGCGTCATGCGAGCGTTTCTGACCGCCGGCGTGATGCTGCTGGTCTCATCCCTCACCGTCGCTGCGCAGCAGATCGACTATGCCGCACTGTGGGCGCATGCCACGCCCTTCCACACGTTTCTCGAGAACGCGCGCGCGCGGCAGGAGCAGTGGCGATCACGGTTTTCGAACGCAGCCATCGACGCCGCAGCTCTGACGGCGGCGAGGGCGCTCCCCGCAAGGCGTCGCATCCTCGCCGTCGCCGAGGATCGCTGCAGCGATTCGGCGTGGGCGGTTCCATACCTGGCGAAGCTCGCCGCCGCCGTTCCCGAGAAGCTCGAGTTGCGCGTCATCGGCCGCACCGAAGGCACGCGCGTCCAGTCCGAGCACATGACCCCCGACGGCAGACGCGCGACGCCGACGATCGTCGTGCTCGACGACAAGGACGCCTTCATTGGCGCGTGGGTCGAGCGGCCCGCCGAGCTCCAGAAGTGGTTCCTCGAGAACAAGCCGAAGATCTCAGCCGACGAACTTCATCAGCACCTGGACGAGTGGTACACGACCGACGCGGGAAGGTCCACGGTGAATGAGGTGCTCGCGATCCTCAATCAGGACGCGGCCAGGTAGCGTGTACTCCATCCTGCTGATCGTTCATTCCTGGCTGCGATGGGCCGCCATCGCCGCGGGCGTCGCCGCGGCCCTTCGCGGTGGATCCGGAAATCAGGCGGAAGGCAAGTGGTACACGATCCTCCTCGACACGCAGATGCTGCTCGGTCTGCTGCTGTATTTCGTCTTCAGCCCGATCACAGCGGCCGCCCTCGCGGACTTCGGCGCCGCCATGAAAGCCACGCAGCTTCGGTTCTTTGCCGTCGAGCACGTGTTCGGTATGCTCATCGCCATCGCGCTCGCACATGTCGGCCGCAGCAAGGTGAAGAAGGCGCCGATCGAGCGGCGCGCCCGGATCGCGATGATCTTCTACGGCTTGTCCCTCGTCGCACTGCTCGCATCGATCCCGTGGCCCGGGATGCCCGCTGGGCGGCCCCTGTTCAGGTTCTGACCCGCCAACTCGTTTCCACAAGTGTCGAAAGGCGGCACCGCAGAGGCACGGAGCGTTTCTTGTCTTCAGAAGCCAAGGGGTCTCCGCGATCTCGGCGGTGAATCCCCGGACGGTCGTCACAAATTGCGCGATGTCTCTCGGCGCAGTCTGAATTCCCCGTGATCCCTGCTGGACTTGTACGAACACAACAGCGACTCCAGCGTGGCGCGGCCTGCGTAGCTGTACTCTCCACCGGCAAGCACACCGAGATCTGATCCACCGGTGAACGTCCAGCCGTCTTCCTTCTGATAGAGGGTGACGTCGGTGGAGTAGCACGCGCGAAACAGGGTCGCGTACTCGGCGCGGAAGTACATTCGCCACAACGCGGGAGCGAGAGGACTGATCACGCAGAGGAGCCGCCCGTGATGGCCGGTGGCCTTGCTGATCCACTCGCCGGTCCAGCACCCGCTGATGCCTTCCGGGCTCAGCCCTTTCGACTCGTCCCACTTCGCGCGGAAGTCGCGGCAATTGGCCGTCAGCGGCGCAAAAAGGTGAATGAAATTGTCGACGGCTCCCATTGCCGTATTTCACCATGATGAACCGCGTGTTTGTCACTGACGTATAAGGACTTGCATGTTTCAAGACCTGCGCTACGCATTTCGATCGCTCATCAAGAATCCTGGCTTCACCGCCGTCGCGGTCGCCTGCCTGTCGCTCGGTATCGGCGTGAACGCCACGATCTTCAGTGTCATCGATGGCGTCATCCTCAGGCCGGTCCCCTATCCGGATCCGAATCGACTGCTCGTCGTGCATTCGCAGAACCACGAGCAGCGCATCACGCGCGGAACGCCGTCGTACCAGGAAGTCAAGGAGATCCGCGATAGCGCGTCGACCCTCGAGGCTGTTGCCGCCTTCGCAAGCCGCAGTCTCACCATCGCCGACGGGCGCGGCGAGCCGGAACGGTATGCGGGCGAGACCATCAGCTGGAACCTGTTCTCGATGCTCGGCACACAGCCGATCATCGGCCGCGACTTCAATGCGGACGATGACAAGCCTGGCGCCGAACGCGTCGTTCTGCTCAGCCACGAGCTCTGGAAACTCAGGTACCAGGAGGATCGCGGCCTCATCGGCAAATCGATCGTCGTCAACGGACTCCCGCACACGGTCGTCGGCGTGATGCCGGAGCGCTTTTTCTTCCCCGAGAACGAGCGGCTCTGGGTCACGATTGCCCCCTATCAGGACGGCTCGCCGCGCGACGCACGCGGATCGATCCACTCTGTCTTCGCGCGCATGAAGCCCGGCGTCACGCGGCAGCAGGCCGAGGCCGAGCTCTCCGCGATTGCGACGCGCCTCGCGTCCGCGTATCCCAAGGAAAACAAGAACTGGCGGTTCACCACTCGAACGATCAACGAATGGATGCTCCCGCAGCAGGTCAAGCTCGTGATGCTGACGATGATGGGCGCCGTGACGCTGGTGCTGCTGATCGCGTGCGCGAACGTGGCGAACCTGCTGCTGGCGCGCGCCTCGGTTCGTCAGCGCGAGATCTCGATCAGGGCAGCGCTCGGCGCCGGCCGCTGGCGGATCGTCCGCCAGCTGCTCACCGAGGCTGTGTTGATCGGTGCGGTCAGCGCGCCGATCGGGGCGGGTATCGCGTGGATCGGTGTCCGGCTGCTCGACGGCGCGATGCCGCCGGACCAGGTGCCGTACTTCATTTCGTGGAGTCTGAACGGCCGCGCGCTCCTCTACACGACCCTGGTGTCGCTGTTGACCGGCGTCGTGTTCGGTCTCGCCCCGGCGCTGCAGGCCGTGCGAACCAACCTGCAGGCCAGCCTCAAAGAGGGAGGACGAGGAAACGCCGGCGGCACACGCGCACGGCTTCGCAACGCGCTGGTCATCGCCGAAGTCGCACTGGCGCTCGTACTGCTCGTCGGCGCATCGCTGTTCGTGCGCAGCTTCCTCAACCTGCAGGGAACCACCGTCGGGTTCGACACTGCGCCGCTGATGTCTATGCGCTTCTACCTTCCCGGTGCGGCGTATGAGTCCGATGACGCAAAGTCGCGGCGTGTCGACGACGTAGTCCGCCGGGTGGAGTCGCTGCCCGGCGTGCAGGCGGCGTTCGCGTCGAACTTCGTGCCGATGGGTGCAGGTGGAAACGGCGGCCGTGTTCTCGTCGAGGGGCAGTCGTTCGAGCCGGGGCACGAGCCTGACATCGCCTTGATGGGAGTGACGCCTCACCTGCGCCAGACCCTTGGTGTATCGCTGGTCGCCGGCCGCGACATGACGGATGCCGAAGGCTCGACGCGTACGCCGGTCGCGATCGTCAACCAGGCGATGGCCCGCCGGCTGTGGCCTGACACGGATCCTCTCGGACGCAGGTTCCGCATGGCGGAGGGGGAGATAGACGCATGGTTCAGCGTCGTCGGTGTCGTCGCCGATTTCCGGCATCGGCAGGGGAACGACAGCGAGAGTGCATCTCCTGCGGCGTATGTTCCCTACCCGTTCGACCCGGCGTTGAATACCGGAATCACCATTCGTGTCGCGGCGGGTGCGCCCGCGAGCATCACACCGGCCGTCCGCGAACAACTGCGCCTCGCGGATCCGACACTGCCGCTCTTCAACGTTTCGACCGTAGAGGATCTGCGGCGATTGAGCTACTGGCAATACGCTCTCTTCGGCTCGATGTTCGCGACGTTTGGCTTCGTCGCGCTCGTGCTCGCGTCCGTCGGCGTCTACGGCGTGCTGTCCTACTCGGTATCACAGCGCGTTCAGGAGATCGGCGTTCGCGTCGCGCTTGGCGCCGAGCGGCGCGACGTGCTGAGATTGATCGTCGGGCAGGGCGTGCGGCTTGCCGGGTGGGGCATTGCCGGCGGCATGGTCGGCGCCGCGGGCATCACCTGGGTCATCCAGTCGATCCTCTACAACGTCACACCGACCGATCCCGTGAGCTTCGGTGGCGTCGCCGCCTTTCTCGCGGTGATTGCGCTGCTGGCCAGCTACGTGCCGGCGCGCCGCGCGCTGGCTGTGGATCCGATCGTCGCGCTGCGCAATGATTGAGCTGCCCCTGGCGAACTCGAGCGGTTATCATCTCCGAGGTCGTGCAGCTGGATCTTCCCTTTTCCGTGACCGGAGATTCGGGTGTAACCCGGACATCCGAACGACTGGAGCCTGTCGCTCCGGATCCCCGCAAGACACCTGCAGAGCGTATTGAATTCGTTCGCGTCAGAAAGGCGCGCCGCTACATCCTTCGCGTGAAGCCGGATGGCACGCTGCGCGTGACGATCCCCCGCGGCGGCTCGCGTGCCGAAGCCGTGGCATTCATGGGCCGGCATCTCTCGTGGGTGACACGCGAGCGCAAACGCGCCCGCAGCGAGCGTGCGCCGGAGCAGTGGACGCACGGCAGCACGGTCATGTTCGCGGGTGCGCTTCAGCAGGTCCGCATCGAGGCGCGCGACATGGGGCTCGTGGCCCGCTACGGCGATCGAACGGTTGCCGTCGAATCCGCGCTGGATGTCCGGCCCGAGATCGAACGAGACCTTCGAGCGCTGGCGAAGGCTCGCCTCGTTCCTCGCCTCTACGCGCTTGCCGCACAGCACCAACTCGAGGTGAGCAGGGTAACGATCAGGAACCAGCGTTCACGTTGGGGATCCTGTTCGCGCGCGGGCGCCATCGCGCTCAACTTCCGGCTCGTGCAGATGCCGCCAGATATTTGCGATTACGTGCTGATCCATGAACTGATGCACCTGAAGCAGCAGAATCACGGCCGGCGGTTCTGGGCTCTCGTCGAGAAGGCCTGCCCCGCGTTCCGTGACGCGGAGCGATGGCTCAGGCATGAGGGGCGGGGGCTCTTCTAGGCACCCGAACAGCCGTGCAGCTTCGAGGCGAGCGATGCCGTGTGCGCCCCTGGCGTGAGTCTGATATCGACTCGCTTGCCGAACACGCGAACAACATCAATGTCGCGAAGAATCTCCGCGACCGTTTTCCCCATCCGTATACCCGGAACAACGCCCGCGACTTTCTGAAGTATGCGGCGAGCCTGCAGGACCAGAGCAATCTTGCCATCGAGGTCGAGGGTGCCGCGGTCGGCGCGATCGGCTATGTGGCGGGGCACGATGTGGAGCGATTCTCGGCTGAGATCGGCTACTGGCTGGGCGAAGCCTTCTGGGGGCGCGGGATCGCGACCGAAGCCCTCGTGTTGACCACCGAGCATGCGTTCCGCAATGTGAACATCCTGCGAATGTTCGCGCTGCCGTTCGCCGAGAACGCGGGATCGGTTCGTGTGCTGAACAAGGCCGGCTACATCTATGAAGGACGCCTTCGGTCGAGCAGCGTGAAATTCGGGACTCCGCGCGACCAGCTCGTGTACGCACGCGTCAACCCGGACTGGAAACTCAACTCACTGTGATCGCAATGCGAGGAGAGGATCCACTCTTGTCGCTCGCCGCGCCGGCGCGTAGCTCGCCACCACCGCGACGAGGACGACCAGAGCGACCGCCAATCCGATCGTCCGCGGGTCGGTCGGGCTCACCTCGAACATCAGCGAGCGGAGCCACCGCGAGACACCAAGAGCGGCGACGATGCCGGCGCCGACACCGCTCGCCGTGAGCCACAAGCCACGGCTGAGGATCAATCCCACGACGGCCGGCCGGCCTGCCCCGAGTGCCATCCGAATGCCGATCTCCTGCTGCCGCAGCGACACGAGGTAGGCGAGCACGCCATAGATGCCAAGCGCCGCGAGAAGCGCCGCCACCGCCGCGAACAGGCCGACCAGAGTGGCGTTGAGTCTCGGCTGGGCGGCGCTGCGATCCAGGCGATCGATCGTGGTGCGAACGTTATAGAGCGCCAGCTGCGGATCGATCTCGCGAACCGCGGTTCGCAGCAGTGAAGGTGCTTGCGTCTCAGCACCGATGCTGCGGACGATCACCGTCATCGTGGACCATTGATATTGCGCTGATGAGATGTACATCGTCGGTGCAGGGGGAAGCGCGAGATCCTCGTTCCGCACGTCTCCGACAACGCCCACGATGGTGAAGTTACCTGCGGGACCTGCCGTGATCTCCCGTCCGAGGACGTTCTCGTCGCCCCAGATCCGCTTCGCCATAGTCGCCGAAACGATCATCGTCCGCTCGTCACGCGCCGGAGTGCCCGTGAAGCCCTGTCCTCGCAGCAGCGGGATCTGCAAGGCCTTGAAATAGCCGGGGCTCACCATACGCCAGTCGGCCTGCAGCGACTTCCCATTGAGCCGCGAAGGGCCCACCGCCCCTATCGGCATGCCCGTGTTGCCTTCGTCGAACGGTGCGCCGTTGGTCAGCGCCGCCGCCTGAACCCCGGGTGCGGCGGCGAGGCGTTCGAGAAGGCGCTGATAGAACGCCCACGAGGCTTCGGGCCCCTTATAGCGCTCCGGTGTCAGACCAATCATCGCCGTGGTGATATTCGCGGGATTGAAACCAAGTTCGACCCGCTGCAGCCGGTGCAGACTCTGAATCAACAGCCCAGCGCCGACGAGCAGTACCGTCGCGATGGCGATTTGCGCTGCCGCGAGTGTCTGTCTCCATCGGGCCGCGGCTCCGGAGCTGCCGCGGGCTCCCTCTTTCAGCCACTCCACGACGTCCGCGCGGCTGCCGCTCAGCGCGGGCAGCGTCGCAAAGATCACGCCGGTCACGGCGCATAACCCCAGCGAGAAGAGCAGAACCGGAGCGTTCACCGACGACTCGTTCACCCGCGGCAACGTGTCGGGCAGCCATTGACGAATGACCGGAACGGACCACCACGCGAGCAGAACGCCCGCTACGCCACCGAAGGCCGTGAGAACCAGGCTTTCCGTGAGAACCTGCCGGACGATCCGGCGCCGGGCGGCGCCGATCGCGACGCGCACCGCGATCTCGCGGCGGCGGGCAGCGGTTCGCGCGAGCATCAGGCTCGCCACATTCGCGCAGGCGATCAGAAGAACGCAGCACACCGACGCGAGCAGCACGTACAGCGCGCGCCGCGTGCCCTCCGGAATCATCCACTCGTACGCGGTGGAGAACGTCACACCCCAGTTGCGGTTCGAGTCGGGGAACTCGAGGGCGAGCTGGCGCGCGATGCTCTCCAACTCTCCGCGCGCCTGATCGAGCGTCGCGCCCGGGCGGACGCGTCCAATCACCTGCGCCGTGTGATCGCTGCGATCCTCGCGTGCGACGTCGATGCGCAGCGGCACGAACACCTCGGCGTCCTGTGGCACGCTGCCCTCGGGGACGACGCCGATGATCTCGTGCGGGCGCTCGCCGATAGTGACCGTGCTGCCGACGATCTGCGGATTCCCGCCGAACTGCGCCCGCCACAATCCTTCCGTGATCAGCGCGACGGGCCGACCGTTCACGGTCTCATCGGCCGGAGTGAAGAGCCGCCCGCGAGCGGCGTGAACGCCAAGAAGCGGGAAGAGCCCTGCGGTTGTCGAGAGCGAGGGAACGCGCACGGGATCGCCGGTGCCGCGCAGGGTCGCGCCGCCATTGAGCCACGCGGCGAGGTCGAGCGTCTTCGAGCGTTCCTTCCAGGAGACATAGTCGGGCAGCGACACCGAGAAGCCGTCGACATCGAGCGTGCTGTTGATTGCCCAGATGCGGACCACGCGCCCCTCGGGGTCGAAGGGGAGCGGCCGCAGTACCACCGCATGCAGGAGGCTGAAGATCGCCGTATTGGCCCCGACTCCTATTGCCAGCGTGGCGATCGCCGTGAACGCAAACACGCGGGCGCGGAGTAACGAACGAAGGGCGTAGCGGACGTCCTGTCGCAGAACGTCGAGGTGCTCGCCCGGCGCGCGGACGATCGCATCGACGACGAGTTGCCACCACAGCCGAGCGATCGCACCGCGGCCGGCACGACGATCGGCGGCGAGGCGGTCACGGAATGCGAGCAGCATCTCGCGCTCGTACTCGTCGCGGAACTCGCCGGGATAGCAGCGGAGGAGGACGCGGTAGAGGCGTTCGGAGAGGAGGGGCATGTCAGGACTTTCGCGGCACCAGGCCCGAGCCGCGCGCCTGCGCCAGCAGCGACGAGAGGCGCTCGGCTTCAGCGGCGGCGACGCGGCGGCCGAATCTCGTGAGCCGATAGAAACGCCGCCGCTCGTCGGCGCCAGCCGCTCCGGCGGTCAGCTCCTCGATGAGTCCATCGGCAAGCATTCGTTTGATGGACCCGTAGAGCGTGCCCGGGCTCATGCGGATGCGCCCTGCAGTCCGCTCGGAGACGTTCTGCATGATGCCGTACCCGTGCCGCTCACCGTCGCCGAGCGCGATGAGGATGTGAAGAAACGCCGGCGGCAGCGGCAGCAGCGCGTGCACTTCGGCACCGATGTCTCGTGGCATGTCCATCTCCGTTATAACAGAATTGGATATACCACGATTGGTTAGTCAATTGTCAACTGCAAACTTCAAACTCCAAACTACAAAAAAGACGAAACGATCGAGTGGCCCGAATCGGTGCGTCCTTTCGTTCTTTTGTAGTTTGAAGTTTGAAGTGAGTCAGCGTCGGAGCTCTTTTTCAACCTCCTCGGCCTGCCACAGGTGCCGGCGATCGTGCGCGGCGATCACATTCAATCCGGTAGAGACCCGCATTTTGATGAAGGGAATGAAGGGATTGGCGAACGTCGCCCGATTCACGTCGATCGCCGCGGCGTCGGCGATGAGACGACGGAGGTCGTCGTGCGCGGCGTGATACGACCGCAGGATCTCGGCGCGGCTCGAGATCCGGCGCGGCCTGATCTTGGCGGGTGCCGACGTGCGGCGTTTCGCCGGCGGCTCCAGTGATTCGACGAACTTGCGTCCGAAGAACCCCGGCGTCGCGGATCCTCGCCTGGCCCAGCCGGCCTCGCGCGCGCGGTCCACGGCCGTCCGCATCGCTTCCCCGTACACGGTGTTCGCCACGGCGAGATGATCCAGGCAAAGGGCGATGCTCCAGCGACGTCCCTCGCCGGGCTGCCAGAAGAACTGCGCGTCATCCACGCGGCCTGCCAGCGCATCCGCTCTCGCGTCAGCAGCATCGATGTCATGCGCGAGCCTCTGCAGGTCGTCTGGTAAAGCGGTCATGCTGTTCGTTTCCGGGATTGCGCGTGCTCACGCGCGAACAAATTGCAACGGCGTGCGGACGGGCGAGTCATCACTTTGAACCGAAAATAGCACTTTTGAGCGGTTTCAGCGTCCGGCACGCCGTTGGCTGCAGCAGCTTCGTTCGCCAGAGGACCGCATGGACACCATTCGCCAGGACATTCGCTACGCCTTTCGCCGGCTGATCAAGAGCCCGGCCTTCACCCTCGTCGCGCTGCTGACGCTCGCGCTCGGCATCGGCGCCAACAGCGCCATCTTCAGCGTCGTCAACGCGGTGCTCCTTCAGCCATTGCCGTACCGCGCTCCGGAGCAGATTGTCGGTATCTATCACCTGAGCGAAGGGCGTCGAACGACGATGTCAGGGCCGAACTTCACTGACGTGAAGAAGCTGAACACCACGCTTCAGGACGCCGCTGCGTATACGCGGAGCCGGGTGATCTTGACGGGACAGGGCGAGCCCGTGCGTCTCGACACGGCTGAAGTCAGTGCATCGCTGTTCGATCTGCTCGGCGTGCCGGCGATGCGCGGCAGGACGTTCAGGCCTGACGAGAACCAGAAGGGCAAGACGCACGTCGCGGTTCTCAGCCACGAGCTGTGGCAGCAGCGGTTCGGGGGCGACGAGGCCGTCGTCGGCCGGCGCTTGACCCTCGATGGTGTCTCCTACGAAGTCGTCGGCATCATGCCGCCGAAGTTCTCGTTCCCGGCGGCGCGAGCGCTGTGGACGCCGCTCGAGTACACCGAGGATTTCACGACGAAGCAGCGTGGCGCGTGGTACCTGCAGGCGGTCGGCCGCACACGACCGGGGGTCTCGGTGGAGCAGGCGCGGGCAGAGATCGACACGATCGGCAAGCAGCTCGCGAAGCAATATCCGGACGCGAACGAAGGCGTCGACATGACCGCCGTGTCGCTGCACGAAGCGATGGTCGGCAACGTGCGGCAGGCGTTCTGGGTGCTGCTCGGCGCCGTCGGCTTCGTTCTGCTGATCGCGTGTGTCAACGTCGCGAACCTGCTGCTCGCGCGCGCGGCGTCGCGCGAGAGTGAGATCGCCGTGCGCACGGCGCTCGGCGCGAATCGCGCCCGGCTGGTGCGCCAGTTGATGACGGAAAGCCTGATTCTGGGCCTCGCCGGCGGTGCGCTCGGTCTGCTGCTGGCGGTCTGGGGGGTCGAAGCGCTCATCGCGCTCGAACCGCAGGGCATACCGCGACTGAACGAAGTTCGCGTGGATCCGATGGTCATCGGATTCACGATGGCGCTCTCCGCACTCACCGGACTGCTGTTCGGCGTCTTCCCTGCGTTCCAGTCCACTCGCGGCGGTATCTCGTCGACGCTGAAAGAAGGGGGCCGCGGCGCGCTCACAACACGCGGCGGCGCGCGGATGCGGACTACGCTGGTCGTGGCGGAGGTCGCACTTGCGGTGACGCTGCTCGCAGGCGCCGGGTTGCTGATTCGCAGCTTCAGCAAGCTCGCGTCCGTCGATCCAGGCTTCCAGGTGAAGCCGGCTCTCACATTCGAGCTGTCGCTGCCCGATTCGCGCTACGAAGACAGGGCGCGGCAGGTCGCGTTCTTCGATCAGCTGTTGCCTCGGCTCCAGGCAATTCCCGGAGTGACGAGTGCGGCCGGGGTGATCTCCCTGCCGCTGAGCGGCACGAGCATCGTCCTCACCTTCGAGATCGAAGGCCGGCCGCCGGTGCCACCTGCACAGCAGCCGGCGATGCAGGTGCGCATCGCCACCGCGAACTACTTCAAGACCATTGGGATCCCTTTGAAGCGGGGGAGGTTCTTCACTGATGAGGATCGCATGGCGACGCCGCAGGTGGCGCTGATCACCGAGGCGGCCGCCAAGCAGTATTTCCCCAATGAAGATCCGATCGGCAAGAAGATCAAGCTCGGTTGGAGACAAGACGGAAAGTACGCAGGTGGCGAAGTCGTCGGCGTGATCGGCGACGTGAAGGATGCCGGTCTCGACGAACCGGATCCGCCGCAGATCTATCTGCCGTACGGCCAATGGCCCGTACAGTCGATGAGCGTGATTCTCGAGACGGCCGTCCCGCCCGACAGCGTCGCGGAGCCGGCACGGCGCGCGGTCTACTCGATCGACGGCAGCCTGCCCGCCGGCAACATGCGCACGCTGCAAGAGCTCGTCGCGCGGTCCATCTCGCAGCCGCGGTTCTACATGACGCTGCTCGCCGTATTCGCGGCGGTTGCGCTCACCCTGGCCGCGATCGGGATCTTCGGCGTGCTCTCGTACGCGGTTGCACAGCGGACGCGTGAGATCGGCATCCGGATGGCGCTCGGCGCGCATGAAAGCACGGTTCTCGGCCTCGTCGTGCGCGAAGCCATGGTGATGTCAGCCGCCGGAGTGGCCATAGGACTCGTCGCGGCGCTCGCGCTGACCGAATGGCTGGTCGCGCAGCTGCTGTTCCAAACGAGCCCGCACGATCCAACCACATTCGTCGTCGTCGCGATGGTGCTCACCGCCGTCTCCATGCTGGCCGCGTATCTGCCCGCGCGGCGCGCGACTCGCGTCGATCCGATCGTGGCTCTGCGAGCTGAATAAATTTCAACTCCCAAGCGCCAACTCCCAGGCGCCCACCCCGAAGGGGCGGCCCGCGGACGTTGGTAAAC
>DATLLF010000212.1:0-7971 GCA_035537955.1 Vicinamibacterales bacterium
CCTGTTCGTACGGCCAGTCGGCAAGCGTCGTTTCGAGACGCCGAATGCCATCCGTGAGCGCGTCCACGACCTCGCGCGGCGAAGCGCCGAGCGTGCCCGTGTTGCAGTAAACGGTTCCCGCGGGGATCAGGAAGTGCGTACGCGCCGTTGCGAACACCGACGCATCGTCAGCCCGCGGCTGAGGAACGAAGGGAGCGAGGCGCGAGAACGCTTCGAGCGCGGGAGCGGCGCCTACGAGCAGACCTGGCGCGGCCAGCGTTGACAGAAACCGTCGTCGCGATTGCGTCATGGCCGCGGATTGTAGCCTCTTTGCAATGGCTTGCGCATGACGATGAAGTGGCACGGCTGGGAAGTGGGTTCGTTTGCCGGGAACGGACACGTTTCTGCCTCGACGTACCCGAACCGGCGGTAGTACGGCGGGAGTTCGGTGCGGAGATCGACCACCCAGATCTCCATCTCACTGCATCCAGCCTCACGGCAGGCCGCCTCGGCGATGCCGATGAGGCGTGCTCCCAGTCCCTGCTTCTGCTGAGATGGATCGATTGAAAGCAAGCCGAAGTAGCCGACACGATCGTTCACCTCGACGTAGACGCATCCGGCAAGAGTGTCACCATCCTCGAGCACGAGAAATCGGCCGTGCTGCATCTTGTCGAGCACCTCAGCGCGGTCGATTCGGTCGCTGAGTTTGAAGAAATCCTCGACGCGGTAGGCCGCATTGATCAACGCGACCAGCATGTCCGCGTCGCCCACTGCGGCGTCGCGCACGATCAGCGTCATCGAGCGACCTTGCTGCCCGTCCAGACGCGACCGTCCTGACGCAAGGTCACGACCGCGCCGGAGGGTGCGGGCGCGGTCAACACGTAAAGATCGTCGGTGGCGTGAAGCTCGACGCCACGCAGATCGAGATCCTGACCGGTGAGCGGCGCGAGCGTGCGTGCGTAGTGGCCGTTGGCCTTTCGATAATCGGCCTGCCGATAGTAGATCCGTCGCAGCAACCATCTCACCGGCTCGTCGGGGTCATCGACGAACGGGGATGGCGCGCCGGGAGCGGCTTTCGAGAACTGGACGTAGCCCCAGCGCTCCGGCATGTGCATGTCGACGGCGCCCTGCGCGGTCCACACCCAGTTGTTCTCGGCGAGCGGTTCTCCACGCGCATCAACGCGCTTCACATAACGCCCATCGCGGACGTCGCGCTGCCACTGCACCCGCGAGAAGTTGAGGCGCCACCGCTCTCCGTCTCGCGGCGCCCGCCTCCCTGGCGCTGCCTCGCGGAGTACCCGCCAGGGGAGCGCAATCTCCACCGACCATCCGGCGTCTTTATCGCCTGGATGATTGAGCGTGCCGCGCACATCGACAGCGGTCTTGAGGCCAGCGATGTCCCACGCATGAATGGCCGGCCCGCCGTCGCGGTAAGGTTTGGCGAGCATGAGGTCCCAGACCGTGTTCAACGCGTTGACCTCGAGCTCGTAGTACTCATGCGTGTCACCGTCGGGATCGATGAACACTTCGAAGTCGTTGTCGTTGTAGATGACCGAGTCGCGCTGCGTCAGCGTCGCGGAGACGTCGGGCTCCTCGAGATCCGCGGCGACGTACAGATATTCGTCATCCCAGAGCATCTTCATCCGCGTGCGGAAGGATGGCGGAGAGCGGAGGGCGCCCTCGATGTCGACGAAGGGCTGCGACCAAGCGGCGGCGCGCCAGGATGGCTCGTCCAGGCGTCCATCGATCACCAGCGACTCGGCGGCGCGATAGCAGATCGCCTGCCTGGGTGCGAACGGCAGACGTTCGAGGTCGGCTGCGGATTGAAACACGAGAAGACAGCACGATGCGAAGAACGGCATTCGGATCATTGCATCGTGGTCCTCGACTTGAGGATCGGCGCGATCGCCTCGAGGTGCGCCGGGGTCAGCGTGTTCCCCTGGAAGACGCTGATGCCGGACGCGCCGCCCGCAAACGCACCCTCGATGCCGATGGCGAGATCGGCGGGAGGCAGATCCGGCACATACAGCCCCGCGTACAACGGAATGCGTCCGCCGAGTGCCGTGACACCCTCGCGCGTGGCTCGTTCGATCCACGCCACGCCTTCCTTGTAGAAGCCGTTGTAGATCATGGGCAGTGCGGCGTCGAGCTTCCACTTCGTCCAGTCCTGACGAACGAGCGTGCGGGCGATCGTCGGTGTCGGGAACACGGCGGCCGTGAGCAGCTTCCCACCCTGATGCGCGATGTCCGCAAGCTCCTCCACAACGCGCGTTATCGTGTCGTATCGATACTGCAGCCAGGCCTTGTGCGCCGGCGGATCGGGCAACGACTTCGGATCCTCACCCGCGATCCTTCGAAACCGCTCCCTGCACACGTCGCAGTAGCAGAAGTCGAACTCGGGGTACTCCTTGTCCTGCACCAAGTTGTATTTCGGCCACAGCGCCACCGGCAGGATGACGTCGGGATAGCGGATGTAATCGAGATGGATGCTGGTGATGCCATCGACCGTTGCGAGCTCGTCGACGACACCCTGCAGGTACGCGCGCACCTCGTCGCGCGACGGGCACATGAATTTGTAGTAGTCGACGTAGGGCGGCTTGACGGCGGTCGACAGACCGCTGCGACTCAGGGCGTACCACTCGGGGTGCGACTGCACGTTTTCGCCGCGCATCATCGTGAACATCCACGCATGCAGCTCGAGGCCCGCCTCTCGCACGTGCGCGGCGTACTTGCGATACGCGTCGGCGTCACCAGTCATCAGCACGGCATGGAACCCGGCCGCTTTGAGCCTCGCCAGTTGTCGACGGAAGGCTTCGAAGTCGGTGACCTCAGCTTTCATCCAGGCCCAGTTCTTGACCTGACGCGTCTGTTCACCCGCGAGGCGAACGAAAGGCAGCGCGATCCCGGCTGCCGCCATGTGGCGAAGGAATCGTCGTCGCTCCACGGCCACGTAGTGTACGCCTGTCCGCCGCCTCGCATCGGGTTCAGTGGCGCGCAATACTGAAGGCTGAATGACGACAGCACGTCACATTGCGCCAACTCTGAGCAGTTCGCGGATCTCTTCCGCCCTTTCGCCGGCAGCCGTAAAGGCATCCCCGGGTCGCCATTCGACGGGTAATGTGACCAGGATCGCCAGGGCACGCTTCAGATCTCCCCGCCACTCGCGTTCTGCTGAGGCTTTCGTCTCGAGAGCTTCGAGATACAGCAGTTCCGCCATCAACCACAGTTTCGCGGGATCCGGCTGGCCGGTGGGTGCGAGCCACATCAACAGTGACTCGGGTTCGAGACTGCGCGCTACTCCGATGTCGAGCCCGGCCTCGTGTGCGATCTCGTGGATCTCGGCTCTGATGCCGATCTCCTCTCGCGAGCGCCGGAGGATCCTGTCTCGCAGCGAGACCAATGCCGCGCCGAATCGCTCGATCAGCTTCAGGATGTAATCGTGCCGGTACATGCACGGATTATTGCAGTGTGGGTGTTATCTGATGCCTGTGCGGCGGCGCCACTCTGCGTGGAACGCGTCGGGCTGGATGCCGTGTCGGCTCAACGCCTGATCGACGGTGTGGCCATTGCCGAGCAACTGCAGGAATGCGCCCACGTACGGACTCAGGCGCTCCACCAGCAACTGGCCCCCGATGTGGCTCTCGGCATATGCAATCAGCGCTGTCTCGCCATCGAAGTCGCCGAACCCATCTTCGAGCTCCTCCAGCGGAATTCGCTCGGCGGCGGAGTTCAGTGTCTTCGTCACCCACGATTTGTCGCCCGGCTCCAGATAGCTGGCCAGCCCTTCGTTCACCCAGGTGGGCACACCTGTTGACGCAGCCGTGCGCACCACTGAGTGCACGTACTCGTGGATCACGACGCGATCGAGCATCTGCGGTGTCTTGAGCGCTCCGCCGATCGGCAGCCGAATGCGGCCGTCGTATCCGCCGCCCGCCCATGCCGGCGCGCGCGTGATGTCGCGGAACTGCTTGTTGGAGTACAGAATCACTTCGAGTGCAGCGCCCGGGTAGATGTCGATCTGCTTGCCGATGCTCCAATACGCGGATTCCAGCACCGCCGACACGCGATCCCCGATCGCCTTCTGTGCCGGTCCCTCGAACAGCACGTTGAAACGCACGCCCGGGGTCGAGGCGAAGCTGCGGTGCAGCGAGGATTCCTTGCGCCACCGTTGCAGATAGTCTGCGAGCTCGCGATCGCGAGGCGCGAGCGCCACCGCCTTCTCGAGGCTCTTCACGGCCAGGTCGAGATCCGCCGCGCCGTAGGCGACTTGCGCCAGCAGCACGTACGCGTGCACGAACTTCGGATCCTGCTGAACCGCGCGTTTCAGTGAAGAGATCGCCGCGTCGGTGCGGCCCAGTGCGACCGAGGCCTGCGCGCTGCCGAACAGAAGAATGGCATTGTCGGGAGATCTGTCGAGCGCATCCCTGAAGATGGCGGCTGCTTTCGAGGCGTCGCCACGCTCGAGCGCTGCCCAGGCTTCGCCGCCGGGAAGTTCCTGGGTGTATGCGACGGTGCCCAGGATGCCGAGCATGAAACAGACGGTTGCGACGCGGAGACGGAGAGCGAGCATGGGATTGCGCGCGGCAATTCACGTTCCGTGGCCGTTGCGCAGACGCAGCCACGGTTCCGCCGAATCCGCTGCTCGATCGTTACGGTTCCGACGGTGGAACACGGTTTTGTCGAGAGACGGACAGGGCGCGGGCCTCAGCCCGGAGCCCGCAAAGAACCACACGAAAACCAGCGCGACCACGAGATGTACGATGAACCCGCTCGTGAACTGGGTCGGCTCCGTCATCACCATGAACATGCTGCTTGCGGATCCGAACAGCGTCAGGTGGGAGCAGCGCGCGAAGAGCGGCAAACCCACGATCGACGGCGTATAGATCGCCGACAAGGAGCAGGCGCTGTCGATCGCCCGCAAGATCGTCGAGTTCGGCACGAACGTCACGGTCGATGCGATTCGCAAAGGCATCGCCGGGCAGGCGAAAGAGGACGCTCGGAGGCGGCCGATCGTTCTTATTTCAACGCCCCGCTGTCGACGTCCTTGATGAATTTGACGACGCCGTTCACGTACGTCCGCTGATCGTCGTACATGGACATGTGGCTGCCATTCTCGCAATACAGGTAGCGACCTTTCGGCAGCTGTTTCGCCATCCACTCCATGTGCTTCGGATCCATCGTGTCGTACTGTCCGCCGATCGTGAGCGTCGGCACCGTGATCTTCTTCAAGTCGGCGGTTCGATCCCAGTTCAGGAGCTTCCCGCTCGCACCCAGCTCGCTTGGGCCTTGCATGGGGACGTAGATCTTCGCGTTGAGGTGCTTGAACGCGCGATTCACTGGATCGGGCCATTGATCCGCGGGCATCCGCAGGATGTGCTTCTCGTAATGCGCGGGCACTAGCAGCTCCATGTAGCGCGGATCGTCGTACTTGCCCGCCGCCTCGAACCCCTTCGCCGCGGCGAGCACCTTCTGGTCCATTGCCGGCATCAGCACCTTCTCGGCGTACGCGTTGTACTGCGGAATGCTGGCCATCATGTTCGAGACGATCAGCCCCTTGAGATGGTCCTGGTGCGCCAGCGCGTACTCGATGGCCAGGATGCCGCCCCACGAGTGGCCGAGCAGATAGAAGTTGTCTCTTTCGAGACCCAGCGCCTGCCGTACCTGCTCGACCTCCTCGACGAACCGCGGCACCGCGAGCATGTCGTCGGTCATCTCGGGCTGATCGCTGTAGTACGAGCCGAGCTGGTCGTAGTAGTAGTACTCGATCCCTTCCGACGGGAAGTAGCTGTCGAATGCCTCGAAATATTCGTGCGTCGCCGCGGGGCCTCCGTGCAGCAGCAGGACCTTGACCCGCGGATTGTTGCCGACGCGCTTCGTCCAGACTTTGAATGGCCCCTTCGGCGTGGTGATCTGGATCATCCGTACGCCGCCGGCGAGAACGTCCGCACGCCCCGAGTTGTCCAGATATGCCGCCGGTTGCGCCGCCCGCTGCGCCAGGGGCACGTTCGAAGTCTCAGGAGCTTCCGCCGTGCACGCGGAGAGACACAGAGATGCGAGGCATGCCGCTGCCAGTCGGTTCATGGCGAGAGTGTAGTCGCTCTGCCGCCGAATGCGAATCAGGAGTATTTTTGACCCATGACTGCCGTCAGACCCGCGAGAGTGGACGATCTCTCTGCGCTCACCGACATCTACAACTACTACGTAATCAACACGCCGGTCACGTTCGACCTCGAGCCCTATGCACCACACCAGCGGCGCGCGTGGTTCGACGAGCATGTCGACTCAGGGCGTCATCGTTTGCTCGTCGCTGAAAACGCTGACGGAGAGCTTGTCGGATACGCGACGTCCAGCCGCTGGCGGGCAAAGGCGGCGTACGACACGACCGTCGAAACGAGTGTCTACTGCCGGAACGGTGCTACCGGGCAGGGCATCGGCACGCGCTTGTACACCGCGCTCTTCGAGGCGATCGCCGATCAGGACGTCCATCGCCTCGTTGCCGGCATGACGCTGCCGAACGCCGCGTCGATGGCGCTGCACGAGCGTCTCGGATTCACTCGCGTCGGAGAATTCGTCGAGGTCGGACGTAAGTTCGGCCAGTACTGGAACGTGGGCTGGTTCGAGCGCCCGATGACGCGATAGCTGCGTGCTCGCCGCGGCAACTACGGCCAATTACGCAGTCTCGTCTCGCGCGGCATCTGGGCGATTGGGCGCAGACGTAATGCGGAAATCGGCGGAGACCTCACACGTCTGGTTACCGCACTCGTGCTCGCGCCATGGACGTATGTCACCTCGATGCTTCTGGGATTCGTCACCAACAACCAGACACAGCTCCTGAGCCCTTTACGGCGAACGGTTCGCAGCGCATTCAGCTCGCTCGCACCGCCGGTTCGATGCGGATGTACCACACGCGGAACCCGCGTCCGCGCTCCTGATCCATCGCAAGCGTGAGGTGATTCATGCCGGCGCGCACCGCTTCAGCCGGCACCATGACACGGCAAGTGCCGAACCGCTCGGGTGTCGTCCCTGGATCGCAGCGCGCGAGCAGCCGCCCATTCAGCAGCACTTGTATCCGGGCGTCAGCGGCTCCCGTGTCCGCTTCATCGAACAGACCGTCGACGCGCACGAGGATCTCGTAGTCCGTCGCCGCGGGCAATGGGAGACGAATGACGCCGCGCGGACCTGCTGCAACCCTCGTCGGAATCCCCCCTGGCGCACCCGCCGTCCACTCACCCGAAAAAAACGAACGATCGCGCTCGAGCGCCATGATGATCGCCGGCTCTCCTGCCGCCAGCGTTTCCTTTGCGACGGCCACTGGCAGCACGCGGCTGGTGACATACCAGGCGGCCACAGCCGCCGCCGCGGCAGCGGCAGTCCATGCGGCGCGGCCCCGCGTCTCTCGCAGCCGTGCGCGATCCAGGTTTCTCAGCGCGAGCAGTCCTCCGATGCACGACACCACGGCAAGCGAAGCAGCGATGAGAAAGAAGGGGTATGCGTGTTCCGTGAAGCGCCAGTCGGCAATCAGCCGCCACGTTGCCGCATACGGAACGAGCGACGCCACGAGTATCACCAGGAGCATTCGCCCTTGCAGGGCTCCGGCGAACACGATCAGTCCGGCGACCGCAAGCATCGAGAGCCAACCGCCGGCGGCGGGATGCCACTGCTCGAAGCCGGTCCACTTGTTTGTGAATGGATAGGCCGTCAGCCCCTGAGACACGGTATCCAGGGTTCTCATGGGGCGCGTCCTGAATTGCTGCTGCAGGAACTCGCCTGCCGTTAACGATGGATCGCCGGGCCTGCCTTCCGTTTCGCGATACACGGTCGCGTGCACGTTGATCGAGTAGAAAGGATCGCCGTAAACCCGCCAGCAGTTGACGAGAAACGGCGCGATCAGCACTGCGGCGGTTGCGGATGCGAGAGCGGTCGCACTCAGGCGCCGGCGCCATTCGCCGCCGGGCACCAGCGCGACCATCATCAGGGCCGGTACGACGAAAG
>DATLLF010000213.1:0-7916 GCA_035537955.1 Vicinamibacterales bacterium
CTCCACCGCCTGCGCCAGCTCGCGCAGAACGTTCGTGGCCTGGAAGCAGGCATGACGCTGCCGCTGCCTCAATTGCGCCGTTGACACCTTGGGAGTCTGGGGATTGACAGCGGCAGTCAGCCATCAGACTGCGGGGACCTGCCAGCAACCGGATATCGATGACGCGACGATCGCATCGATGCACGCGGCATTCCCGAGCGCGTCCTCGAGAGGAGCCGGCTGCGGACGGCCGTGGATGATGGCGTCGGCAAATTGTTCCGCCTGCAGGGTGAACTGGTTGCAGATCTCGAATTCCAGATACTCGACGCCGCCACCGTGAACGTCGCCCGTGCGATCGATCGCGATTCGGCACGGCCGGTCGACAGGGGCGTTGAAAGGAATTTCGATGTCGATCCGACCCCGTGTGCCGATGATGTGGACGCGCTGGTAGTACTGCAGCTGCGTACTGCAGGTCCCAATCGCGTGACGTCCGCCGAAGTCGAGCACCATCGAGCTGAGGCGGTCCACCCCGAAGCGATGGTCGACGTCCACCGTTGCCGCCACACGCAACGGCTCCGTGCCGAAGATGAACCTCGCGGTGTTCACGAGATAACAGCCGATATCCAGCAGGCCGCCGCCGCCCAACTCCGCGATGTTGCGCACGTTGGTTGGATCGACGTTGTAATAGCTGAAGAATCCCGACATCGCGCCGACATCGCCGAGCTCGCCGGCATCGACGATCGCCTTCGAGCCGAGCCACTGCGGATGCGTCCGGATCATGAAGGCTTCCTGGATTCGCACGCCAGTGCGGTCTCTGACACCGAGGAGCTCGCGTGCTTGCGCCGCATTCGACGCGATCGGTTTCTCGCACAGCACGTGCTTGCCCGCTTCAGCCGCTCTCGTCGCCCAGGGCACGTGCAGGTGATTCGGCAGGGGAATGTAGACGATGTCGATGTCGGGGTCCGCGAGCAATGCCTCGTACGATCCGTACGCTCTCGGGATCCCGAGCCGCCGCGCAACGTCGTCTGCCTTGCGCCAATCGCGCGAGGCGATCGCGGTGACCTGACAGCTGGCAGCGAGCTGAATGGCGGGGATGACCTTCTGCACCGCAATCTTCGCCGTGCCGAGCACGCCCCACGTCAATCTCTGATCACTCATCACCGATCACTGATCATCGCCGGTGATTACTTTCCCTGTTCGAGCCTCTTGAACTCCGCGACGTAGGCGTCCACGTTCTCCAGCGTGACGATGTCGACGCCAGAGTCGATGATGGGCGCCGCGGGTTGTCTGCCATTCTTGATCCCATGCAGGAGTTTCACCGGCTCGCTGCCCCAGCCGAAGTACTTCTGGCCGAGCAGGACCTGGACCTTCCCCTCGCGCAGGAGATCGATCGCGCTCTCGACCGTATCGAACGAGATCACCTTGGTCTTCGACGAATCGATGCCGGAGAGCGCGTTGCGCGTGAACACGGGCCATCCGCCTACCGAAAGCCAGGCGCCGAGGTCCGGATAGCGTCGCGATCCCGTTGCGATGATCTCGGCGCAGCGGACGGCGTCTTCCTTGATGTCGTAGGCTTCGACGACTTCGATGCCTGGAGCGGCCTTGAGCGCGTCGCGCAGGCCCTCGAGGCGGCGCTGCAGGTTCGTGGCGCCGACGCTGGTGATCACGGCGACCTTCCCCTTGCCGCCCAGCAGCTTGATCGCCTGTTCGCCCATGATCCTGCCCGAGGCGAAATCGTCGACACCATAGAACGCGATCCGCTTGCTCTTCGGCGCATCCGAATCCCAGGTGACGACGGGGATTCCGGCGTCGATGGCGCGGTTGATGGTGTCGGTGAGGAAGTCTCCGTTGAGGGCGGAGATCGCGATGCCGTCTACGCGCTGCGTGATGAACGACTCGAGGATCTCTTTCTGCCGCAGCTGGTCGGCAGTTTCGGGAGCGCGCCATTCGATCTGGACGTTCCCCAGCTCCTTCGCCGCGCGCTCGGCGCCGATCTTCGCGTAGTTGAAGACCGGAATATCGAGCGCCTTCGGAATCACCGCGAATCGAAGCGTCTGTGCCGCGCTCGATCCGGATGCCGGCTTCTCTTCCTTGCTGCACGCGGACGCCACCGCAATGCCTGCCATCACCCACGCCATCAGAACTCGTCGCATGTCGTCCCTTCCCGCCGACCGTCAGGTCGGTGTTTACTCGCCGCGCTTCAGCAGCAACTGGTCCATCACCACGATCACGATCACCGCGAGACCGACGATCAGGCGATCGTAGAACGTCGCACCCGGTATCTGCGGGAGTGCGTTCCGCAGCACGCCGAAAATCAGCGTGCCGAGCACCGCTCCCATCACCGAACCGCGTCCGCCCGACAGGCTCGCGCCGCCGACGACGGCTGACGCGATGATATCGAGCTCGTAACCGGTCGCGAGGTCCGCTTTGCCCTGACCCTGCACGAGCGCGAGCACGACGCCGGCCACCGCGGCGAGCAGGCCGCTCAGGAGATATACCGAGGTCTTGATGCGGCCGACGGCCACGCCGGAGAACAACGCGGCGGTCTCGTTGCCGCCGATCGCAAAAATCTGACGCCCCCACTGGAACCGCGTCATCAGGATCTGGAAAACGATCGCGAGCCCGATCATCACGAGCGGTGCCACCCAGTCTGCGGGCAGCCCGAGCGGACGCCACCCGCCCGACAGCTTGCTCGAGAGATCGAAATATCGCCCTTCCGTAATGATGAACGCGAGTCCTCTCGTCATCCCCATGACGCCGAGCGTCGCGATGAACGGCGGCAGTTTCACGGCAACGATCAGGATGGCGCTGAGCGTGCCCGAGGCGACTCCCACCAGCAGCGCCGCCAGCAGGCTGGGCCCGAGGCCCCAGCCAAGATCGACGAACAGTACGCCGCAGACAACGCTGGCGAGCGCGATGATGGAACCGGGGGCGAGATCGATCCCTCCCGAGATGATGACGACGGCCGCGCCGACCGCCGCGATGCCGTAGATCGAGGAGTACTTGAGGATCAGCAGCGCGTTCTCGGCGTTGAGAAACGGGTGCGCGCGGTTGCCGTCCGGCCAGAGATACCAGCCGAAAAAGAGGATCTCGAGAACGAGAATGGCGACGGTGCTCAGCTCGCGAACATGCCAGAACCGCTTCACGAGGCATCCCTCAGCGGCGATGTCGCCAGGTGCATGACGGACTCTTCGCCGGCCGCGGCGCCCGAGAGTTCCCCCTGAATGCGGCCTTCACGCATCACCAGGATCCGGTCGCACAGCGCGAGGATCTCAGGGAGGTCGCTGGACACGACGAGACAGCCCAATCCCTTCGCCGCCTGGCGGCGGATGATCTCGTGGATTTCGAATTTCGCGCCGACGTCCACGCCTTTCGTGGGCTCGTCGAGCATCAGAATTCGTGGAGACGTCGCCAGCCATTTGGCGAGCACGACCTTCTGTTGATTGCCGCCGCTGAGGCTGTCGGGCAGCGCGCCGGGCCCCGGCGCCTTTACACGCCACTCCGACATCAACTGCTCGCACTGCTTCCGCTCCTCCGCGTCGCGGATGAGTATGTCGCCCGCGACCGTGCGCGCCGGCATCATCAGGTTGTGCCGCAATGTGAGATTGAAGAAGAGGCCCTGCCGATGGCGTTCCTCGGGCACGAGCGCAATGCCGCGTCTCGCCGCCTGGCGTGGCGAGTGCGCTCGGAGCCGCGTGCCGGCGACGTCGATCGTTCCGCTCTGGGCTTTGTGCAGGCCAAAGATGGTTTCGAGCAGCTCCGATCGGCCGGAGCCGACGAGGCCGAAGAGGCCGACGATCTCGCCCGCGCCCACCTCCAGCGACACATCACGGAAGTACGGACGTCGCGTGAGACCGCGGGCAGTGAGTGCCGGCGCCGCCGATGCTCCCCTCGCTGCATGTGCTGCGCGCGGCGGCAGATCGCGTCCGACCATCGCTCGAACGATGCGCTCCTGGGTGACGTCGCTGGTGTCGAAGGTGCCCGCATGCGCTCCGTCGCGCAATACTGTGATCCGTTCGCACAGCCGGAACACTTCGGGCAGCCGGTGCGACACGTAGAGGAGCGTCACGCCGCGAGCTTTCAGTTTCGCGAGAACGGCGAACAGATGATCCGCTTCGGCGTCAGTCAACGCGGTGGTCGGTTCATCGAGGACGAGGATGCGGCACTCGAACGCGAGCGCCCGTGCGACCTGCAGGAGCTGCCGATACGCGGCTGGCAGAGACTCAGCCGTTGCCCGTGGCGAGATGCGCAGGTGCAGTTCGTCGAGCAGCGCCACCGTTCTCGCTTCCATCTCGGCGTCGCGCAGTCTGCCGCCGGCTGCGGTCAGCTCACGCCCGGCGAAGATGTTCGCGGTGACGCTGAGGTTCGGGAAGGACAGCATCTCCTGATAGACCATGCCGATGCCGCGCTCCAGCGCGTCGCGAGGACTCGACAGCGAGAGCGGCGCATCGCGCCAGCGGAGCTCGCCTCCGTCGGGGTGAACGATGCCGGCGAGGATCTTGAGCAGCGTCGACTTGCCGGCGCCGTTTTCGCCGACGAGCGCATGCGCCTCTGCTTCACGGACGGAAAAGGTCACCCCGGTGAGAGCCCTCACGGCGCCGAAGGACTTGCGCACATCCTGAAATTCGAGCCCTGGCATGGTCGAAGCGGTCGTCATGTTACTACGCGCCCCGCAGCCGCAGTAATCGCTTACACCCTAGAAAATCCCGCAAAAGCCGTGGTAGGCTGAGCCGGCTGACAGGCCTGATATGGAAGAAGATGGCAGATGGAAAAGTTCATGCGCCATCTCGGGATGGCCCTGTTCACCATCCTGTGTACGTGGAGCGTTCGAATGATGTTGTCCCGCAGCCTTCTGCTGCTCGTCCCCGCAGGTATTCTGTGTGCTGTGATCACCGGCGGCGGCCAGGCTGGTTCCCCACAGTTGAAGCGTGAGGCGTTCGGCAGGCTGCCCGACGGTGCCGCCGTCGACGTCTTCACCCTGAAGAACGCGCGCGGCATCGAGCTGCGCGCGATGTCCTACGGTGGCATCATCACCTCCCTTCGTGTACCCGATCGCAAGGGCCAGCTCGACGACATCGTCCTGGGCTTCGACCGGTTCGACGATTACCTGAAGAACGATCCCTTCTTCGGCGCGATCATCGGCCGCTATGGCAACCGGATCGCGAAAGGGCAGTTCACGCTCGATGGTCAGACATACAAACTGGCGACGAACAACGGGGCGAACCACCTCCACGGCGGAAACAAGGGGTTCGACAAGGTGGTGTGGAAAGTCGAGCCGGCTGCGGGGAAGAACGCCATCGCCTTCAGCCGCACGAGTCCAGACGGCGAAGAGGGCTATCCCGGCAACCTGCGCGTGCAGGTCACCTACACGCTCACCGACGACAACGAGTTGGTGGTCGAGTACCGCGCGACAACCGACAAGCCGACGGTCGTCAACCTGACCCAGCATAGCTATTTCAACCTCGCCGGCCAGGGTTCAGGTGACATCCTCGGTCATCAGGTGATGCTGAACGCGGACCGCTACACGCCGGTGGATGCCACGCTGATCCCGACCGGTGAACGTGCGCTCGTCGCCGGCACGCCGTTCGACTTTCGAAAGCCGACGGCTATCGGTGCGCGGATCGACCAGCCCGATCCGCAGCTGAAGAATGGGCACGGCTACGATCACAACTGGGTGCTGAACCGCAGCGGCGGCGGGCTCCAGTTCGCCGCTCGCGTGATCGAGCCGAAGAGCGGACGCATGATGGAGGTCCGCACCACCGAACCAGGAGTCCAGTTCTATACGGGGAACTTCCTCGATGGAACGCTGACAGGAAAGCAGGGCGCTCGCTACAACCGCCGCACCGGATTCTGTCTGGAGACACAGCACTTTCCTGATTCACCCAACCAGCCGAGGTTTCCGTCGGCGACCCTGCGTCCCGGATCCGAGTACCACACGACGACCGTGTTCACGTTCGGAGTGACGAAGTAGCGCGAACGGGGGAACCACCATGATCAATCGCGTCTTCATCGCGCTCGTCCTCGCAGTTTCGACCGCGCTCCTTGCGCTTGCGCATGCGGTGGGCGGTCAGGGCCAGGGTGGGGATCAGTTCCTCGACGGCATAGGGGAGACGGGTCTGGTTGCCCGCTACCTCCTGAACGGCAACGCCGAGGATTCGTCGAGGAACAACGCGCACGCGACGCTTCAGGGGACCGGGGGCGCCTTCGTCGAGGACGGTGCGCGCAGAGTCCTGCTGCTGCCCGGCGACGGCAGCTACCTCCGGCTTCCCGCTGGATCGCTCGCCGGCGAAGACACCATCAGTGTATCGGCGTGGCTGTTCCTGCCAACTGGCGGGTCGGGCCCCGTCTTCGACTTCGGCCAGAGTGCATCGACGAGGCTGTACGCGGAAGCGAGCCGCACGGGCGTGCGCGCCGCGGCCGTCACAGCCGGCACGGTGCGCGGCGAAACGACTTCCAAACCGGTTGTCGAAAATCAGTGGGTGCATATCGCCGTGGTTCTCGACCCGGCGAATCGTGTACTCACGGCATATCTCGATGGCGACAAGGCGGGTCAGGCGACCGCTGTCAGCGCGAACTTCACACAGATCATCAGCGACGCGGCTGGCGCCGCCAACCGACTCTTCGTCGGCCGCTCGCAAAATGACGCGGAACCAACGCTGCACGGCCGTCTTCGTGACCTGCGTATCTACCGCATCGCGCTGACCGATCAGCAGGTCGCAACCATCCGGACCAACGGCCTGACCGGCCGTCAGACCACCGGCCGCCGCGGCGGGCCCGAAGCAGTGATCCCGACCGACGCGATCCCGAAGGAATCGACGCTGGCGACGAGGCTGCTGAACGTTCCCGACATTACCGTTGACACGACCGTCGGCACGCTTCCGCACCTGCCCTACGCGATTCCCGCGGTGTTCCGTGACAAGGAGGCTGCCGCGAGCGGAGTCGATGACAAACACGTGCGCGTCATCTGGCCGTCGCCGTCCGACAACAGCCAGGTCACGGCGCCTGGTTCGTACTCTGTCACTGGCCGCGTGCCGGGCACCACGTTCGCGCCGAAGGCGACGGTGATCATCAAGGTGCCGGTGGGAACGATGACGCCTCCCGAGCGCCTGGCCGAGGCCTTTCCTCTCAGTCAGGTTCTCCTCGAGCGCGATACGCAGGGGCGTGAGACGCCTTTCATCCGAAACCGCGACAAGTTCATTCGCGGCCTGGCGAACAGCAATCCTGACAATTTCCTCTACAACTTCAGGGAGGCGTTCGGTCAACCGCAGCCGGCGGGCACGCAGCAGCTCGAAGGGTGGGACAACCAGACTACTCGGCTGCGCGGCCATGCGACGGGGCATTACCTGTCGGCCATTGCGCAGGCTTACGCCAGCACGACGTACGACGAGGCGCTTCGCGCGAACTTCCTCGCGAAGATGAACTATCTGATCGACACTCTGTACGACCTCTCGCAGAAGTCGGGTAAACCTGCGCAGGCGGATGGTCCGTCGGTGGCGGATCCGACCGCCGTGCCGCCGGGGCCGGGTCGCACGGGGTACGACTCCAACCTGCGCGTTGGCGCGATCCGCACGGATTACTGGAACTGGGGCGCCGGGTTCATCAGCGGTTACCCGCCAGATCAGTTCATCATGCTCGAGAAGGGCGCCACCTACGGCACGCAGGATTCGCAGATCTGGGCGCCGTATTACACGCTGCACAAGATCCTTGCGGGTCTGCTCGACAGCTACGAGGTGGCGGGGAACAAAAAGGCGCTCGAGGTCGCCCGCGGCATGGGAGCGTGGACCTACGCGCGCCTCAAGGCGCTGCCGCCAGAGACGCGGATCAGCATGTGGAGCCGTTACATCGCCGGTGAGTACGGCGGCATGAATGAAGTGATGGCGCGTCTCTTCCGCCTTACCGGCGACAAGCAGTTCCTCGAGTGCGCCAAGCTGTTCGAC
>DATLLF010000214.1:0-5712 GCA_035537955.1 Vicinamibacterales bacterium
GGCAAACAGGAAACGTTGACCGTCCGGTGCGGCGATGAACGTCTGACTCAGCGCCGGATCGGAAAGGACGAAGAGCCGCTGCGGTGTCGAGGCTTCGAGACGTCCACCGGTCTCGGTGATCCGCGCCGCCATCATTGCGCCGCCGCCGCGATAGAACACCTCGCGGCCGTCCGCCGACCAGGTGATCGAACCGGCGCCGCCGTTCGAGACTTGAATGCGATGGTCGTCGATCGGAAAACGGCGGACGTAAAGCTCGGGCCGTCCCGACTCGTCCGACTGATACGCCAGCCACCGCGCATCCGGCGAGAGATGTCCTTCCTCCTCGCGCGCCGGTGTCACCATCAGCGGTTTTCCTTCAGCTCGCCGGTCGAGCGGCGCTATCCACAGGTCCGAATTGCGGCTCGGACTGCGCACGTAGAGCAGCCACTTGCCATCGGACGAAATGTCGCATGGCCACTGCGGTTCGTCTGACGGTGGCAGGAACAGCTCCGGCGTGCTGACCTGGGCCGCCGACACGCTGTGCACGTTCCACACGCGTCCGCTGGCGAACCCGCCGAAGAGGACGCGGCTGCCGCTGGGCAGCCATATCGGCCACACGACCATCTGCGCGCCCTGACTCACCGGCGACATCGTCGTGCGCTTCAAGTCGTAGATCCACAACTCGTCGCCACCCTCGGCGGCAATGCCAACCGCCACCTTCTGATGGTCGGGCGAGAGTCCGAACATTCTCCACGGTCCGAGATCGGGCACCCTGCCGCCAAGAGTGGAGATCGGGATGAGGCTTCCGGACCGGTCGATCCACACGAACTCGGACGGCAGGGCTGACCGGCGGACGATGACAATAGTGCCGTCGAGAGCGACCGAGGGATAGGTGCCGGCAGGGTCGACGAGAAATGAAGAACCTTCCGTGGTCAACGTGTCGAGCGAGAAGCGGATCGCCCAGACGCCGCGGCGTGTCGTTTCGCGGCCATACAGAATGTAGCCGGCGGGATGATAGACCGGGCTGCGGAGCAGCTCGCCCGGGAGCTTGATGACATCGCGGCGTTTGCCGTCGGCAAACAAGGCAATCGTATCGGTCTGTGTCGAGTGGACCGCGAAGAGGACGCCGCGGCCGCCCGGCAACTCCGAGATTTCGTGAAAGTCGGCTTCGACCTTGCGATCGAGCGGAACCACCTCGCGAGAGCTGCCATCCGCGGCGGAAATCTCGGTAATCCCCTTCGCATCGCTGCCGACGACAAGGAAGTTGCCCGCGGCGGTCCAGACGCCGGCGCCGGATCCGCTCATGTCGTCTGGAACGGCGCCGACGAGCGCCGCATCGCCGCCCTCGTACGGCATCCGCCACAGCTTGAAGTCGCGGACGAACGCCAGTTCACGTCCGTCGCGAGACCAGAAGGGATAGACGGCGCCGTTGGTGCCCGGGACTTCTTTCGAAGCGAAATCCGCGAGGGAGCGGATCCACAGCTTTCCTCCGGCCGAATACACGACGCGCGTGCCGTCCGGGGAGATCGCCGGCAGACGATCGAATCCCGTATTCACGTTTTCAAGCGCCAGATCGAGCTTGCGAACGGGAGATGCCGGCGCGCTCGTCGGCGGCGTCCACAGCAGCGCCGCCACAGCCAAGAGCGCCGTGATGGCAATCGCGATTGCGGCGATAGTGGCCAGTGGAATCCTGCGCTTCGATTCAACCGTCGCGCCAACCGGGCTGATACGCTGCGGATTCGACAGGATGATTCGCGCTTCTCCGATCGATTGCAGTCGTTGGCGCGGGTCGCGGTCGAGACATCGCGCGATCAGCTCGCGAATCGCCAATGGCGTTTCGGATGGCAGCGCGTTCCAGTCAGCGGTCGTCGTGAGCACCGCCGCCAGCGTGTCGGAGATCGTCTCGCCGGGAAACGCGCGCGCGCCCGATAGCATCTCGAAGAGCAGCGCGCCGAACGCCCAGATGTCGGCGCGCCGGTCGACTGTCTTGCCGCGCGCCTGCTCCGGGGCCATGTAGGCTGCGGTACCCATGATGACGCCGAGCTGTGTCGACGCGGACGTCAAGGTGGGCGACTGTGCAGGATCGCCTGGGCCGCCGCTCGCGCCGGCGTCCAGCGCCTTGGCGAGGCCGAAGTCCAGCACCTTGACCGCACCCTCCCGCGTGAGCTGGACGTTCTGCGGTTTCAGGTCGCGATGAACGATGCCGCGCTCGTGCGCCGCCTCGAGCGCCTCGGCAATCTGCAGCGCGATCGGCAGCGCCTCTTCGAGCGGAATCCGTCCGACGCCGATGCGGTCCGCGAGATTGCGACCGTCGACGAACTCGAGGACCAGGACCGGCGTGTGTCCGCCAGGGCCAACCATGTCTTCGATGCCGTGGATGGCGGCAATGTTCGGATGGCTCAGCGCCGCGAGCACGCGCGCTTCACGTTCGAATCGCGCACGCCGCTCGGGATCCTCGATCAGCGACGGTGGCAAGACCTTCAGCGCGACATCGCGCTGCAACCGCACGTTGCGCGCGAGATAGACCTCGCCCATTCCGCCGGCGCCAAGCAGTCGCTTGATCTCGTATCCCGACACCTCGGTGCCGGCCGTCCAGGACATTGCAAGGAGATTCTAGTGTGCCAAGACGTCCAAGGGTGTGGGAAGTACGCGCTTAGCGCGAAGGGTGACTCAGAACCTGCGTGGCGACTGCTGGACCACCGCGGTGATGAGGACGCGCCGGCCGTCGAATCGTGGCTGGATCGCGCAGAGAACCTTGTCCTGAGCCCGAGACGATCTCACATCGGCAGGATGTTGACGTTCTGCTTGAAGAAATTGGCCGGATCGTACTGCGTCTTGATCGCTCGCAGCCGCGCGAGATTCGGTCCATACGCGACCTGCGCGGCGTCGGACGCTTCCGCCTCCAGGTAATTCACGTATCGCGTGGCCGCCAGGTAGGGCGACAGTGATGCGAACGTCTCGCGTGCCCACGTGATGCCGCGTTCGGTCTCGGCGGGATCCATCCACTGCGATGCGATGACGACGTTGAATCCTGAAACGCGCACCGCGCACGCGGTTGCGGCAACCGGCACGCGGCTCGCGGCGCCGTGGAAGTACTCGATGATGATTGCGCTCATCGGCGAGGGGCACTCACTGAACCCCGCGAGAATGGCGCGAATGGCGTCGTCGCTCAGGTCGGTCACGAACTGCGCCTTCCAGTAGTTCAGCGCGCCCTTCGGGAACGCGGGATCGATCATCCCGTTGAGCGTGGAATACGGGATGGGACCGAGCGCGTCCATGACGGGTGGGCCGAATGCCTTTACCGCGCGGAACGTCGACTCGCCGTCAGAAAGCGGCCCGCAATGGGCACCGACGATGGCGGCGACCTTCGCGTTGGATCCGTCCGGCGCCGTCTGGAGCGCGGCGACGAGCATCGCTTCGTCAGGCAGCGTGGCGCAGGTCTCGCGGAAAAGGCGCAGCACGTCGAAACCGCGCGCGAGCGGGTGGACGACAACGCCACCGGTGATGGTCGGGCCCACATCGTGCAGCTCGTATTCGAGGGACGTGGCGATGCCGAAGTTCCCTCCGCCGCCGCGAAGGGCCCAGAACAAGTCGGGGTGCTCGTCCGCGCTCGCGCGGACGGCGCGGCCGTTCGACAGCACGACGTCGACCGAGCGCAGATTATCGAGCGCGAGACCGTACTTCGGCATCAGCCAGCCGATGCCGCCGCCGAGCGTCAGGCCAGCGATGCCCGTCGATCCGACGACACCCCCGGTCGTCGCCAGCGCGTGCAGTTGTGTCTCGCGATTGAGCTCGCGCCAGATGACGCCTCCCTCCGCTCGGACGGTGCGCGCCGCCGGATCCACGCGAATCCCCTTCATCGACGAGAGATCGATCATCAGCCCGTCGTCTATCGTGGCGCGTCCTGCCACATTGTGGCCGCCGCCACGGACGGAGACCTCCACACCCAGCTCGCTGGCGAGGCGGACGGCATCGACGACGTCCGCGACTCCGCGGCAATCGGCAATCGCAGCCGGCCGCCGATCGATGAGTCCGTTGTGCACTCGCCGCCGCTCGTCGTAGCCGCGATCACCGGGCCGAAGCAGTTCGCCGGTGAACGAAGCGGCCGCGGCGCTGATGAGTTCAGTAATGGGTGCCATATGTGGAGTTTAACCGGAGCAGCCGGTGGATTATTCCCTCGACCGGGGGGAGAGGCGTCGAGGGCGGGACTGGCGGAGAGGCGGCGGTCGTCAGCTCTGAGTGCGCCGCACGTGTGCCGAGAGCCGACGCATCACCAGCGGGCTCGTGAGCTCTTTCACCGCGTCTTTCCCGATCCAGCGTGCCGGAGGGATCGACGACGCCGCCAGCCGCCGCGCTACCGACAGGGCTTCACCATTCAGTGGCACGTTTCGCCTGCCGATCAGGCGCAGCGCCCAGCTCACGCCCTTCTTCACGAAGTTTCGTTCGTCAGTTGCGGCGTGCTCGATCAGCGCAAGGCTGTCGATGAACGGCTGATCCGCCGCGCCCTTGTCGTGAAGCGCCACGCTGGCAAGCAGCGCGAAGGCGGCGCGACGGACGAACTCCGGCTTACGGTCGTGCCACTGCTCGATCTTGCGCCAGGCATGCGGCGTGCGGTCGAACAGATGAAAGCACAACGTGTCGCAGATCCCCCAGTTGTCGAAATCGCGGCACCAGCGGTCCATTTGCGAGGGAGTGACACGTGCTGGTTCGTCGACGAACGCCGTCAACGCGCGGGCTTCGTACCAGCCGGTGTCCCACAGTGCCGCCGCGAGATCGTGGCTGCGCCCGAGCTGCTTGGCCAGCCGCTGCACGTTCGCCATCGACACGCCGTATGCCTTCGGAGCGGTGATGCCGAAACGCGCAAGGTTGTCGTGATCCCGCTTCGTGCTCATCGCCTCGAGTGATGCGAGAGCGCCTCGGGCCTGCGCGGTGAGGGATTGCGGGCGTAGAGCGGACCTCGAACGTGTCATGTGGATGGCTATCTTAGGTTATTCCGCTGTATTCGCGTTGATCGGACGCTCAGGAGGAACGGCCGGGCGCTGACCTGCGATCAGCCGAAGTGATGCTTCGCGAACGCCCGGCCCGATCCACTCTTCAGGTACCGTTCGAACTTGCGAGCGACCTTCTCATCCTGAAATTCGATGTGAACGAGCACATGCCACGGACGATTGCGGACAGTGTGAACGTTCTGTCCCGCGTTGTGCCATGCCAATCGTCGATTGACGCTTGAAGTCAAACCAACGTAGTGACGATCTGGATTCGTGGCGCTCCGCAAGACATAAACGGATCGCTTCGGCTCCATGCCTGCTTCCGCATGGCCTCAATCGCGCCGACTGAAAATAGAGAGGAATCTTCAGTGTCTTCCGAGGCGTGTGCTTGAGCGAAGCAAGCTCTGCGATACAGGTGCTGACTGAGCGTAGCAGAAACTGCAAGTGCACAGCCTTCGGCTTACGGAATGCTCGCAACAAAAAAAATGGCCGAAGCTCGCGCGAAGCGCGAGCGAAGGCTGGCGGAGAGGGAGGGATTCGAACCCCCGTGCCGGTTACCCGGCAAGACGCTTTCGAGGCGCCCCCGTTACGACCACTTCGGTACCTCTCCGTAAGAATCTACAAGAATCTCCGATCGCGCGATCGGGTGATCGGGTGATCGCTAATCGGGCCATCTAGCAATCGGGCGATCGCGTAATTCCCCGGATCGCGAGATCGACTGATCGCGAGATCGCCAGATCAAGAG
>DATLLF010000215.1:0-8141 GCA_035537955.1 Vicinamibacterales bacterium
ACGTGCTACGTGCTACGTGCGCGTGCTGGGTGCTACGTGCGACGTCGCAGCTGGCACACATCGCACCTGGCACGTCGCACCAGGCACGTCGCACCTAGCACCTAGCACGTAGCACGTAGCACGTAGCACCTAGCACGTAGCACCTAGCACCTAGCACCTAGCACGTAGCACGTAGCACGTAGCACATAGCACATAGCACGTGTCATGCGCCCCGCCGCGCAGCCTCCACGAGATGTTCGAGCATTCGGCGGCGATGCGCGACTTCCTGCTCCGATAGCTTGCGCTTCGGTTCGGGCTGTTCGAAAGGAAGCTCGCGCTGGGTCCACGCGGCGCGGCGGGCTCGGGTGTGCTCCATGCCCGCCCTGAAGCATTCGAAACACAGCGCGCGGCCGTTCCCGTGCGTGCAGTTCGCCATGGCTACTGCCCCTCCTCCATCAGCTCGAGCAAATGGCGTGCCTTGATCTGTGCCTGCCGCCGGCGGTGTTCCAGCACCTTGTACTTGTCCGGCCCGCGCAGGGCGCCTGAGGGCACCGCGAGCCGCAGACCCGCGCGGCCGCCCCGAGGGATGCTCGTTGTCGTCATTCCACCGAAATCCAGTTTCAGTGCCGCCGATCCGTCGAACGTCATCTCGCGCTCCTCTGGTTGCTGCCAGGAATTCGTCAATTGCCTTCTGGATCCAGTGTAGGGACACGGGGTGACAGGGTAGGTCACTCCCGTATCGTGCTAAGTGCTGGGTGCTCAGTGCTGGGTGCGGGGGCTCGATGCCAGGTGCGGGTGCTCGGTGCTCGGGTGCTCGGTGCTCGGTGCTCGGTGCTCGGTGCTGGTGATCGTCGCACTCCGAGCGCCGGAAGGCGTGACGACGAGAGCCGCGTTAGTATTCGCCGCATGGTGTCACCGCGGAAGCACAAGATCTCCCGGCTCGAGGAGTTCAGCGATGCCGTGTTCGGGTTTGCGCTGACGCTGCTGGTAATCACGGCCAGCGTGCCTCGGAACTATGCGGACCTGGTGCAGCTGCTTCAGGGTATTCCGGCGTTTGCCTGCTGCTTTGCGCTGCTCGTCTGGATCTGGCACGAGCACGACGCATTCTTCGAGCGCTACGCGCTGCAAGACGCAACCACGACGATCTTCAACAGCGCGCTGCTCTTCGCGGTACTTCTCTACATCTATCCGCTGAAGTTCATGTTCGACTCGTTCATGTTCCAGGTGTTCGGGCTGCAGACGAACCCGCCGGTGAAAGCGATGACGCTCCACGAGCTGGCACGTGCGTCCACGATCTATGGCTTCGGGTTCTTCGTCCTCATGTCGCTGTTCACGCTGTTGTATCTGCACGCATATCGGCAGCGGCAGGAGCTCCGACTCACTGCGCTCGAGTCGTTCGACGCGCGGAGTCTGGCCGGCCACCATTCCGTGTCGGCCGCCGTCGGTCTCTTTGCCATGCTCTTCGCCCTGCTCGGTCCGCGTGAGCTGGCGTTCCTCTCACCATCGTCTTTTGCATTGATGGGGCCGGGCCACTGGTGGTACGGCAAACGCACTGCGCGGCGGCGCGACGCGTTCATCGCGCGGATGGGCGGCAACACCGTCGGGGTGTCCTGATGCCGCGGAATGCGGAAGTCATCCGCCAGTGGTCTATCCTCAAAGAGCTCGAAGCATCGCGCCGCGTCACCATCGACGATCTCGCGCAGCGCACCGGCGTCACCACACGCACGATCCGGCGGGACCTCGAAGCCCTGCAAACCGCCGGCTTCCCTCTCTTCGACGAGATCCACGAGGGAAAGAAGTACTGGACGCTCGAGCAGCGCGCGTTCCGCCGTCTCACTGACACGGGGTTCACGCTCGCGGAGCTGAGCGCACTCTACTTCTCGCGGACGCTCGTCGAATCTCTGTCGGGAACGCCGTTCGAACGGGACGTCCGCAGTGCCTTCGACAAGCTTGCAGCCGCACTCACGCCAGGGATGAAGCAGTTTCTGGATCGTATGCCGCTCGTGATGCAGGCCAAGGCCGAGCCCGGGGCACAGGCGAACGCGCCGCGAACGGCGGAAGTGGCAAAGCTCGTCGAAGCCACGATGCAGCATCGCCAGGTGACGATGCGGTATCACTCCTTCTCGAGCAACCGCGAGAAGACATACCTGCTCGAACCGTACCGGCTCCTCTTCGGTCAGGGCGGCCTCTATGTCATCGGCATGGTCCCGGAGTACGATGCGCTGCGCACGTTCGCCGTGGATCGCATCGCGCAGATCTCGCTCACCGAGGACCACTTCGAGCCGCTCGAACTGCCCGACGATGCATTTGCGCATTCACTCGGCGTCAACCAGGGCAGTCCCGAGCGCGTCGAGATCGCGTTCACGCCGAAGATCGCCAGATACGTCCGCGAGCGCGTCTGGCATCCTTCACAGGAACTGCAGGAACAGCCTGACGGTGGCCTCCGCCTGACCTTGAACGTCGTCAACGACTGGGCGCTGAAAAGCTGGGTCCTGGGATTCGGTCAACTGGCGACCGTAATTTCCCCGGCATCCCTCGCCGCAGAGATCGCATCCGAGCTCGCGGCCGCTGCGAACAAGTACCCTGCGAGCGGCTGACGGCTTGCGGCTTCCGCTCCCGGCTCCCGCTCCCGGCTCCCGGCTTGCCCGGCCGGTCGTCATTACGAAGACAAAATCGACTGGCTCGAGCGCCTGACGCAGATACTCTGCCAGGCCTCACCTGCGAGTACAGCGGCTTTGCGGTATTCGACGATGGTGCGATGATCTGCGGGCGAAAGTCACGGCGCGGCAACTGACCGGAACGCTCCTGCGGATGCTGACAACCGGAACACGGCTTGGCGCGTACGAGATCGTCTCGCTTGTAGGCGTGGGCGGCATGGGCGAGGTCTATCGCGCACGCGATCCGCGCCTGCGACGTGACGTCGCGATCAAGGTCCTCCCCGCCGCAGTTGCAACCGATGCTGACCGACTTCGCCGTTTCGAGCAGGAAGCGCAGGCCGCCGGGCACCTGAACCACCCGAACATCCTGGTCGTTCACGACATTGGCACGACTGACGGATCGCCATACCTCGTGTCCGAGCTGTTGGACGGCGAGACGTTGAGACAACGGCTGACCGCAGGGCCGCTATCCGCCGGTGCCGCCATCGACATCCTCACGCAGATTACCCGCGGGCTCAGGGGCGCGCACGAGAGCGGCATCGTTCACCGCGACCTCAAACCGGAAAACGTCTTCGTCACGCGCGACGGGCGGGTCAAGATCCTCGATTTCGGACTCGCGAAGCTGATCGTTCCAGACGCCGCGCCTGTCGGCGACGCGACCGCGACGCACCATCACACGCGTCCCGGCGTCGTCATGGGCACGGTGGGCTATATGGCGCCTGAACAGGTCCGCGGCGAGGTGGCTGATCATCGGTGCGACATCTTTGCTTTCGGGGCCGTGATGTTCGAGGTGCTCACGGGCACCCGCGCGTTCAAGGGACAGTCGGAGATGGACGTGCTGACGGACATTTTACGGACCGATGCGCCGGACGTGACCACGCTCAAGCCCGAGCTGCCAGCGGCGCTGGCGCGCATTGTCGCTCGATGCCTGGAAAAGCGTCCCGCCTCTCGTTTTCAATCCACCGCGGACCTGTGCTTCGCGCTCGAAAACGTATCCCCCAGTGGCCTCGGGGGCGCGAGTGTGGCAGCCCCCGTGCCGTCGCAAGCACGCCATCGAGGTGCCTCGGCCGGGTGGCTTATTGCCGCTATGCTCGCCGCCGGGATGGCCTGGCTGTGGGTCGCCGCGCCGAGGAACAGCTCACCACCGCACATGTCGTTCGTCGCATCGATTGCGCCTCCGGCGAGCTCGGGGTTCGGTGCGTTCGTCGTGTCGCCAGATGGCCGGTCCATCGCATTCACGGCATCTGACGGTAATGCGATGCAGCTCTGGATCCGGAGTCTCGATAAGGCGGCGCCGATGACATCGCCAATCAAGGGAACGGCCGGCGCCACCAATCCCTTCTGGTCACCCGATAGTCGCTCGATCGGTTTTTTTGCGGGAAACCAGCTCAGGGTGGTGGACACGGATGGTAGTAATCCGCGGGACCTTTCCGTCGTGAACGACAACCGCGGCGGCACGTGGAACCGCGACGGCGTCATCATCTTCGCTCCGGACTTCGCGGGACCGCTTTACACGGTCGGCCGGGACGGAGGACAGAAGCGCCAGTTGACGCAACTGGATGCTTTGCGACAGGAAAGCACGCATCGGTGGCCGTACTTTCTTCCGGACGGCAAACACTACCTGTATTTCAGTCGTAGTGCGGACGCGTCCCACGTCGGGATCTACGTCGGGTCCCTCGACGGGACCGGCAGCAGATTTGTCGGAGCGTCGGCGAGCGACGCGATCTTCGCGCCACCCGACTATCTGCTGTTCGAGCGTGATGGGGCTCTCATCTCACAGAAGTTCGACATGGAACAGCTCACGTTCGTGGAGGAGGCGCGTCCGCTGGTTCCGAAGGTCGGGTATTCGCTCGCCCTCAACCGCGGATCAATGTCAGCCTCCAACACCGGCGTGCTCGTCTACGGCAGTACACAGGAGCAACAGCCGGTCTGGTTCGATCGACAGGGCAATCCGCATGGCGCGGCAGCCCCCTCCGGAGACTACGCTCAGCTCTGGTTCTCGCCGGACGAGTCCCACATCGTCACGGAGCGACCGGATACACGGACGGGCGCAAACGATGTGTTCACCGTGGAGCTGCAACGCGGTGGCGTCATGACTCGGGTCACAACATACCCCGGCAGCGATTCCCGGCCGGTTTGGTTGCGCGACGGACGCATCGTCTGGGCCTCGAATCGAAACGGACTGTACGACCTGTACCAGAAGACGCGCGATGGCGCCAATGAAGAGCCGCTGCTGAAGTCCGGTGAGTCGAAGCTGCCGAGCGACGGCTCACCCGACGGGCGCTTTCTGCTGTTCACGAATGCGGACTCCACATCGAAGACAAACATCCGCGTGCTCCCGCTCGCCGGAGATGCGGTCCCCTTCCCGCTGCTCGATTCAGGTTTCAACGAGGCGCAGGCGCGCTTCTCGCCTGACGGGCGCTGGATCGCCTACACGACGGACAAGGACGGCACCTTCGAAATCTATATCGTGAACGCGCGCAGCGTTTTGCCCGCGACAGATCACGTTTCCGCACCGCCGCGTCCTATGGCATCGGGCAGGCGCGTCTCGACGAACGGGGGCACACAGCCGGTATGGAGGCGCGGTCGCGTCGGCGACGAACTGTTCTACCTGGCGCCGGACCGGCGCGTCATGGCGGTGACCATCAGTAACGAGGGGGAGCCAGGCGTTCCGCAGCCGCTGTTCCAGACGCAGATCCGAGAGTCCGGTTCTGCTTACCAGAGCTTCCTCGTCTCACAGGGGGGTGAGCGCTTTCTCGTGCTGACGTCGATCGAATCAAGCGCAGCCGCGACAATTGTCTTCAACTGGCTCGACGCACTGGCCCCCGGGCGCGACATCAGATGACGACAGCGCCGGAGCGGCGGTATGTTACGCTAGATCATCCGGTCCGACGCGAAAGTGGCGGAACTGGCAGACGCGCCGGACTTAGGATCCGGTAGCCGTGAGGCTTTGGGGGTTCGACTCCCCCCTTTCGCACTCCTTCGCGGGCCTGCATTTGTGCGCCACGCGAAGGTGGACGCAGGAACGGACGCACGGGCTTTCGCGCCGATTCCGCTGTAAGCTGATCTCACCGAAGCGGACCGCAACGCACTGATTTCCCCTGACAACCGAAAGAGATGAAGACCGAGTTCATCGACGTTTCCGAAACGCAGAAAAACCTCGTCGTCGAGATCGACAGCAAGGTCGTCGACGCCGAGATCGAGAAGATCGCGCGCGACTACAGCAAAGCCGCCCGCATTCCCGGGTTCCGGCCGGGGAAGGTGCCGGCCAAGGTGGTGCGCCAGCGCTTCCGCGACCAGATCCTCCACGACGTCGTGCACGGTCTCATCCCCCGGGCGGTTGACGAAGCGCTGCGGGACAAGGGAATCGAGCCGGTCGATACACCCGATATCAAAGATGTCGTGGTCGAAGAAGGGCAGCCGCTGAAGTTCACGGCAACCTTCGAAACGGTCCCGCCCATCGACCCCGGCGACTACTCCACCCTCACGCTTCGCCAGGCCAACAGCATGGTCGAAGAGTCGGCGGTGGACGAAGCGCTGAACGCGCTCCGCGAGCGCTCGGCCCGCTACGAACCGGTGGAGGACCGCGCCGTCGAAGCCGGTGATTCGGTGCAGCTCGACCTCGAGCGGACCGCCACAGGCGAAGACGGACAGGCGCAGACCGATCGTCACGAAGGGGTGACGGTCGATCTCGGCGCGGCGGCGAACCCGCCCGGCTTCGATGATGCATTGCTCGGCATGACCGTCGGTGAGCGCAAGACGTTCGACGTGACCTATCCCGACGACTATGCGATCGGTGAGCTTGCCGGAACGACGGTCAAGTACGACGCCGCGCTCAAGGCGATCCGAAAACGCGTCGTGCCGGTACTCGACGACGAGTTCGCGAAGGACCTCGGGAGCTTCGAGAACCTCGCCGCACTTCGAGCTCGTGTCCGCGCCGATCTCGAGCATCAGCTGATGCACGAGAACGAGCGCGAGCAGCGCTCGGATCTGATCCGTCAGCTCGCGACGCGCGTCCAGGCTGATGTGCCAGCGTCGCTGCTCGATCGCGAGATCGATCGCCGCGTGGAAGACTTCGTCCGCCGGCTCATCGAGCAGCAGGTCGACCCGATGAAGACCAACATCAACTGGGAAGAGTTCCGCGAGCGTCAGCGCGAGGCGGCGGCTGAAGCCGTGAAGAGCGCGCTGCTGCTCGACGAAGTGGCCCGCCGGGAGAACATCGCCGCGAGCGACGCCGAAGTGGACGAAGAAATTGCCCGCTACGCAGAGCGGAGTGGCCGTACGCCGGCCGCGGTGCGCGCGCGTCTCGAGAAGGAAGGCGGGCTGGGCCGTGTATATGCCGGGATCCGCCGCGAGCGGACGATGGATTTCCTGCTCTCAAGGGCAACCCGGATCTGACCGATAAGAGGATTCAATCAGCCATGCCGAATGACCGCATGCAGCTCATTCCGATGGTGGTCGAACAGACCAACCGCGGAGAACGCGCCTACGACATCTTTTCGCGGCTGCTCAAGGACAGCATCATCTTCGTTGGCACGCCGATCGACGACAGCATTGCCAATCTTGTAATCGCGCAGATGCTCTTCCTGGAGGCAGAAGATCCCGACCGGGACATCCTTCTTTACATCAATAGTCCGGGGGGGGTGGTGACGGCCGGGATGGCCATTTACGACACGATGCAGTTCATCAAGCCCGACGTGCAGACCTACTGCATCGGTCAGGCCGCGTCGGTCGCGGCTGTGCTTCTGGCGGCGGGGGCGAAAGGCAAGCGATTTTCACTGCCGAATTCGCGTATTCTCATCCACCAGCCGTGGGTGCAGGGGCTCGGCGGGCAAACCACGGATATCGACATCCACGCGCGTGAGCTGCTGCGGACCCGCGAACGGCTCAACCAGATCCTGGCGGACCATACGGGCCAGCCACTCAAGCGGATCCAGGATGATACAGAGCGCGACTACATCATGGGCCCCGAACAGGGCAAGGAATACGGTATTATTGACGATGTCATCCGCAAACGAGCATGAACCGGCGTCCGGCTTTCGGCTTCCGGCCCAGCGCGCGAGCCGGCGATAGACGCCCAACCACCAGACCAAAAGTCCAGAGCCAAAAGCCCAAAGCCAATGGTTAAAAAATCCGGCGACGGCGAGATCCTCCGCTGCTCGTTCTGTAACAAGGACCAGAACGACGTCCGCAAGCTCATTGCCGGCCCGACCGTCTTCATCTGCGATGAGTGCGTCGAGGTCTGCAACGACATCATCGCGGATGACAACAAATTCGAGGCGCGTGGCGGCGCCCGTTCGTCGTCGCTGCCGGTGCCGCAGGACATCAAGAAGTTCCTCGACGAGTACGTCATCGGCCAGGACGACGCCAAGAAGGTCCTGTCGGTCGCGGTCTACAACCACTACAAGCGGGTCCAGTCGGGCGGCGACATCCGGCCCGGCGAGGACGGCGTGGAGCTGGCGAAGTCCAACATCCTGCTGCTCGGCCCGACCGGGTCCGGAAAGA
>DATLLF010000216.1:0-4006 GCA_035537955.1 Vicinamibacterales bacterium
TCGCGCACGCGCGCGACGACGCCGATCTCGTCCTTGCCGTGGACGCGTGTAGGACGGCTGAAATCGCCCGCCGCGTAACGCTCCGCCGCAGCCGCGATGCCACGCATGCGGCGGAGCGTTACGCGGCGGGCGATTTCAGCCGTCCTACACGCGTCCACGGCAAGGACGAGATCGGCGTCGTCGCGCGCGTGCTCGACGAGACCGTGCGCGAACTCGGCCTGCGCGCCGCCGACCGCGCGCTGGTCGAGGCGATCCTCGCCGGGATGGTGGAAGCCGTGCTCGTCGTCAACGAGTACGGACGGCTCCAGCTGGTGAACGCCGCCGCGCGGCGGATGCTGAGGATCGCCGACGCGCCGGAGGGGCGCCACTATCTCGAGATCGTTCGCCATCCCGTGATCGCCGCGCAGATCGGCTACGCGCTGAACGGTGAGGTCTCCGAGGGACGCGAGTTCCAGGTGCCGCTCGCACCGGGCGCCACGTTCGTGGCGCGCAGCGCGCCGGTGACCGCCGCCAGCATGCGCGGCGCCGTGCTCGTCATTCACGACATCTCGGACCTTCGCCGCGCCGACCAGATCCGCCGGGACTTCGTCGCCAACGTGTCGCACGAGCTGAGAACTCCCCTCACCGCTGTGCGCGGCTACGTCGAAGCGCTGATGGACGGCGTCACGGATCCCGCGCAAGCGAACAGGTTTCTCACCACGATCGCACGGCACACGTTTCGAATGGAGCGGCTGGTGCAGGATCTGCTTCGCCTCGCCCGGCTCGATGCAGGCCAGGAGATGCTGGAGCGCGTCCCGTGCAACGTCGCGGCGCTGTTCGATGCCATCGAAGCGGATCTTGCCGATCGGCTCGAGGAACGCCGTCAGTCCGTCGTCCGTCACGTCGCGCCTGATGCCACGGCGGTCCTTGCGGATCCCGCCAAGCTGCAGGACGCGCTTCGCAATCTGCTCGAGAACGCCTCCAACTACGCACCCGAAGCGAGCACGATCACACTCGGAGCCGGTCGACAAGGCGACCGCGTCGCCATCACCGTCAGCGACGAGGGGCCAGGGATTCCCGAAGAAGATCTGACGCGCGTCTTCGAGCGCTTCTATCGTGTGGACAAGGCAAGGTCGCGAGGCGCGAACGACAGGGGCGGCACCGGCCTCGGCCTGGCAATCGTGAAGCACCTCGTCGAGTTGCACGGAGGCCGGATCACAGCTGGTAACCGCCCAACAGGGGGCGCCGTGCTGACCGCCGAATTGCCCGCCGCTCGCTAATAGCGGCGACTCTCAAAACCTCACCACTGAGGACACAGCGGTCACAGAGAAATTCTTTGTTTTTAAAACAGAAATGTTCTCTGCGCCCTCTGCGTGCTGTGGTGAGGTATTTGAGTCAGGTCAGAACGAGTGCTCCTACGGCGCGATCGTCTTCGAGACGAGCCACCAGACGACCGCCGCGATCGCCGCCGACATCGGGATCGTGAGGATCCATGCCCACACGATGCGGCCGGCGACGCCCCAGCGGACCGCCGAGAGTCGCTTGATCGAGCCGACGCCGATGATCGCGCCGGTGATCGTGTGGGTGGTGCTGACCGGGACGCCGAGATGCGTCGCCGTGAAGAGAGAGATCGCGCCCGCGGTCTCTGCGGCAAATCCACCGACAGGTTGAAGCTTCGTGATCTTCGAGCCCATCGTGTGGATGATCCGCCACCCTCCCGACAAGGTACCGAGCGCGATAGCGAGGTGCGCCGAGAGAATGACCCACAGGTCGATGCGGAACTCCGTGATGTAGCCACCAGCGAACAGCACCCCGGCGATGATGCCCATCGTCTTCTGCGCGTCGTTGCCGCCATGACCGAGGCTGTAGGCGGCCGCCGAGAGGAGCTGCAGCCGCCGGAACGAGCTGTCGACCCGGGCGGGCGAGGTGCGCTGGAACACCCACTGAATGAGCACCATCAGCGTGAAGCCGAGCACCATGCCGATCATCGGCGCAAGGACGATGAAGATGAGCGTCTTCGTCCATCCAGCAGGGATGATCGCGCTCCAGCCCGCCTTGGCCACCGCCGCGCCGGCATACGCGCCAATCAGTGCGTGCGACGAGCTCGTCGGCAAACCGTAATACCACGTGATCAGGTCCCAGACGATCGCGCCTGTCAAACCGGCGAAGATGACGGCGAACGTGATGACCTGGACGTCGACGAGACCCGAACCGACCGTCTTCGCCACCGCGGTGCCGAATGTGAACGCGGCGACGAAGTTGAAGAACGCCGCCCAGATCACCGCCTTGCCGGGCGTGAGCACTCGGGTCGAGACAACGGTGGCGATCGAGTTCGCCGCATCGTGGAAGCCGTTGATGTAGTCGAAGATGAGCGCGACGAGGATCAGCGCGACGACTGCGAGAAGGTTCGCGTCCATCCAGCGCTATGCGTGTTTGACGACGACGCCTTCGAGCACGTTGGCGACATCCTCACAGCGGTCCGTGGCCGCCTCGAGGAATTCGAGGACTTCCTTCCACTTGATGATCTGAATCGGGTCCTTCTCTTCCTCGAAGAGCCGGCGGATCGCGGCCTGATGCGCGCGGTCGGCCTCATTCTCGAGCCGGTTGATCTCGACCGCGGCTTCCGAGATCCCCTGCTTCTTTCCCAGCGCCTTCATCGCCGACACGACCTGCGCGGTCGAGTCCCTGATGATGCGCCCGAGGTCGCGGGCATCCGGACGCACCCGCGCGATCTGATACAGGCGGATCACCGCCGCACAGTCGTCGATCGCGTCGATCACATCGTCGAGCGAGCGCGCCAGCGTGTGGATGTCTTCCCGATCGAGAGGGGTGACGAACGTCTTGTGCAGCCGCTGGATCACTTCGTGGGTCAGGAAGTCGCATTTGTGTTCGACTTCCTTGATCTCGTCGGCCTTGTCCCAGAGCGGCTGCTCCGGGGCGAGCATTTGTTCCAGGAGGCCGGCCCCGCGGTGAATCTGCTCGGCCATCTCGACGAAGTCTTCGAAGAACTTCTCTTCTTTCGGGATCAGTCTGAACGCCACGGCGCCTCCGGCACGAATCTTAGCAGATGAGGCTCACAGTTAACCGTTCCGACACATTGCCGTTACACCGAGATCGCACTTCAGGTGGCCGGTCCAAGGCGACGGGGCCGCGCGACGGGCGCGGTCCGGTGCGAACGCCCGACCAGCGCGGATTTAACGCAGCAGGAACGGCCCCGTTGCGCGCCAAACATATGCAGCTCGTACGGTTACCTGAAATTCATGCCGCCGCGGATCCGCGAGAGCCGCGCCAATGAGGGAGCACGATGACACGACACTTCTTGACACTGGCCCTGGCCGCCGCGTTATTCGCGGCGACGCCCGCGGCCGCCCAGGTGACCGAATCGCGCGTTTGGCCGCGTCACCGACCAGACGGGATCCGTCCTGCTGGCGGCACCATCACGATCACATCGAAGGCCGCTGCCGGCGTGAGGACGGTCACGACGGACGCCGACGGCCGCTACATCGTGACGAACCTGGCACCGGGCGAATACACCATCCTGACTGAGCTGGCTGGTTTCGAGCCGACGAAGCAGGATGCCTGCGCGGCCCCGATTTCGTGCAGCTCGACCTGATGATCAGCAAGGACTTCCGGTTCGCCAACAGTCAGGGCGTTCAGTTCAGGGTCGACCTGTTCAACATCACCAACCGCTTGAACTACGAGAATCCAGCGGCCGTGCTTCCCGCCGGTACCGTGGGGCAGCCATTCAACGACGCCAACGCCGGCACGTTCGGGTACATGCTCGGCCCGCTGAACCGCACCGTGGGCGTCGGCACCGCGCGCCAGACGCAGGTATCGATTCGATACCTCTTCTAACCGGCTTCACATCGCAACCATCGTTGCAGTGACCGGAGCGTCCGCTCCGGTCACTCCTTTTCACGGCGAGTTGGCGCTCCGCGGCCTCGCGATGGCTGATGCGAGTCCGGAAATTTACATCGTCGAAACACGCTCGAAACGCCACCATAATCTCGCCGCACTACGCTTCAGC
>DATLLF010000217.1:0-10377 GCA_035537955.1 Vicinamibacterales bacterium
ACCACACTCGAATTCGGCAGCGGCACGCATACCCTGCAGGCGAGCTCGACCATCAACGCGCCGACCGCAACCGTCGTCTTCAGCGCCGGAACGGCCACCCTCGCTGGCGCCTACACTGCCGGCACCACGACCATCACTTCGACGGTCGCAGTCAACGCGAATCTCACCTTCCCGGTGCTCAACCTGTCGGGAACGCTCGCCGGAACCGGAACCGCCACCGTGACGGGCACGGCAAATTGGACGGGTGGTTCGATGACTGGTTCGGGGACCACAACCATTGGATCGGGAGCGACCCTGAACGTGGCGCTGGGCGATTCCGCCAACGTGTTCCTCTCGCGGACGCTGAACAACGCGGGCACGGTCATCGTCACGTCCACGAGTGCATTCGAGCGATTCTTCTTCTCGGGCGCTACTCTGAACAATCAAAGCGGAGGACTGCTCGACCTGCGAACGGACCGCGGACTTTCCAATAACGGCGGCACCAATGCTCTGACCAACAGCGGCACCTTACGCAAGAGCGTCGGCACTGGAACGAGCGCTATCGGGGTCCCGTTCACCAACGCCGGCTTCGTCGAGATCCAGACTGGTGCTCTCAGCTTCACGACGAATTACGTGCAAACCGCCGGAATGACGCGGCTCATCGGCGGCAATCTGAACAACTTCAGCCTCACCGTCAACATCCAGGGAGGCATCCTCGAAGGAGCAGGAACGATCACCGGCAACCTGTCGAACGCGGGAACGATACGCCCCGGGAGTTCGGCAGGATGTCTGAGCGTCAGCGGCAACTACACGCAGACGGCATCCGGGTCGCTCGAAGTCGAGATCGGTGGACCTTCCGCCTGCTCCACGTTCGATCAGTTGCAGATCGGCGGCACAGCGACGCTCGGCGGTTCACTCACCGCCTCGCTGATCGGCAACTTCGCGCCGTCGGTCGGACAGCCGTTCCAAGTGATGACGTTCGCGTCCCGCAGTGGAACGTTTGCCTCGGTCAACGGGCCCTTCACGGCCAGTTACAACGCCGGGAATGTCACGTTGACGGCGGATGCAGGTTTCGCGGCGCTGGGAAAGAAGAAGAAGTAACGCGTCAGCGCACTATCTCGAGGCATTGGTGGCGCGCCTTCATCGCGACGACGCGCCGGCCAATGCCTGCAGCCGCTTCTTCGCGTCGTCGACCAGCGCGTCGTTCGTCGCGGAAGACCGGATCTTCAGGAACTGCTCGTAGCTGGTAGCGGCCGCTGCGGTCTGACCGAGACCTTCCTGTGCGCGGCCGCGCCAGTAGGGCAGAACGGCCGTGTATCTGAACGTCGGAATGTCGTCGAAGAACAGCGCCGTCGCCTCACCGCGCCGTTTGTCGCACGTGTTGAACTCGCCAAGCGCCTCGGCATGGCGGTTCGCCTCGACGTAGGCGACGCCGAGATCGAACCGCGCGAGCCAGAGGTCCGCATCCTTTATCGCGCTCGAGAATGAGGAGATCGCGTCGGCGTAGCGCCGCTGCTGGAGCGCAATCTCGCCGGTGATGATGTCCGCGTACGCGCGTGGGACCGGCTGCCCGCGATCCTCGAGCTTCTGCGCGAGCTGTTGCGCGCGCGCGTCCTGTTTCGCCGCGCCGAACAGGCGTGCGGCGGGCACGACGATGGATTCGTCGCTCGAATCCGCAACGAGAGGAGCGAGTAACGCGAGCGCAGTTGTTGCTCCCGACAACGCGGTCTGCGCTTCAGTCAGGGTCACGACCTTCGTCGCGACGCCGAACGTGTTTCTGGCAGCGCGATCGACGGCGATAGCCGGCTCGACGACCGCCACGGCATCGGACGCCTTGCCTTCATAGAGCGCGATGTCAGCGAGGCCGATGCCCGCAAGCGACGCGCCCATCGAACCCGAGTCGCGTGCCTTGCCGTAGATCTCCCGCGCCCTGGCAACATCACCATCGCTCAGCGCGGCGATCGCCAGCGGAAGGTAGGCGCCCGCGTATTTAGGATCCTGCTTCAGCACCGTTTCCGCGTTTTCGGCGGCCGTCTTGAACTGCCCCGCGTACATCGCGTAGAGCGCGTAGTTGTTCCTGAACTTGAGACTGTGTGGATAGGTATCGATGGCGCGCTTGCCGTACTCGAACGCCTTCTCGAAATTGCGCGTGTAGAAGTACGCGATCGCGAGATTGTTCTGGCCGGCCAAATCGGCGGGATACTTATCGACGAGCAACGTGTAGTTCTCGATCGCCTTTTCGTAATTGCGCGCGACGCTCAGGTAATACCCACCCAGCGTGCGGTACTGCTCACGTTCGGTCATGCGATCGGCATGCGCGAGCGCCTTCTTCCAGAGCTCCGCCGCATCGTCGTGTCGTCCGGCATCGAAGGCGGCCAGGGCCCATCCCGCATAGGCCCGGCCGAACTGCGGATCTTTATCCGTGGCCGCCCTGTAATGCGTGATGGCCTCTTCGTTCCTGCGATCCATCGAGAGCGCCTGGGCGATCGTGTACTCGCGAAGGGCGTCGAGCGACGCCGCCGACACGTTCTCCGCCTGTGACACACCCTCGACGGGTCTGTCACCCAGCGCCTTGCGAAGCTCGGTCGCAATCCGGTCGATGGCACGGAGGACTCCGGCTTTGTCCGTCGCGCGCTCTTCCACGGTCGCGAACGGCCGGTCGGTGCCGGGGCGGAGCGCGCTCACCTTCAACTTGTATCCGGTAGATTCCTGCTCCACCGATCCCGCCAGCACGACCGGCACTTCCTGGCGCAACGCAACGAGCTGCGCCGCCGCTGCATCGAGGGCGGGGCCTGCCTTGATCGTCTGCGCCACCTTCAACGCCTCACCGCGCGGGTACGTCGCCACGAACGACGCCCCCTCCATCCCGATCTCCAGCGCCTGCTCGAGCGTCCCCGTGAAGAGCGGATCGGCAGCGCGGTTCTCGAAATCCGCAATGAGCACCGATACCGGCTCGCGCGGCGTTGTCGGTGCTGCAGGTGTCCTGCCGCGCAGCATCCACAATCCGGCACCGCCCAGCAGCATCACGATCAGCGCCGCGAGCCCGAATACCAAACCCTTCGATCGTGCGGGGCCGACTGGCGCGGGCAGCACGACGGTGGGCAGCACACGTCCGTCCGGCGCGAGACGATTCAGGTCGGCGAGAAACTCTCCCGCGGACCCGTAGCGCGCGTCCGGACGTCGCTCGAGGCTGCGCGTGACGATCTGCTGCAGCGGCGGCGGCACATCCGGCGCCACGCTGCCGATCGGCGGTGGCCCGGTCTCCACGCGTGCCAGCAGGTCGGCGAGCCCGCCGCCCCCCGCAGGACGCGGCCGTCCGCCCGCCAGCATCTCGTAGAAGATCAGCCCGAGCGAGTACACATCCGATCGACGGTCCACGGTTTCGCCGCGCGCCTGCTCTGGCGCCATGTAATCCAACGTGCCGACGATGGATCCAGGGACGGTGTGAAGGGTGGCCGCATCCACGGACCGCGCGATACCGAAGTCGGTGAGCAGCGCGCGCCCTTCCCCATCGATCATGACGTTCGCTGGCTTGAGGTCGCGATGCACGACGCCCGCGTTGTGCGCCGCGCTCAGTCCTTCCGCAACCTGCTTCATGATCGCGAGCGCCCGTTCCACCGGGAGCTTCCCCTCGCGCCTCATGACGGTGGAAAGGTCCGCTCCTTCCACATAGGCCATGGTCAGATACTTCGTCGTGCCGAGCTCGCCAAGGTCGTGGATGCGAACAACGTTCGGATGCGTCACCTGGCGCGCGAGCAGGAGCTCGCGCTTGAACCGCGCTTCGAGCTGACGGGTTTCTTCGGATGAGGTCGACGCGTCGAGGCGAATGACCTTCAGCGCGACGGCGACGCCGAGCGAGTCATCGAACGCCTGATATACCGCGCCCATGCCGCCGGCGCCCAGCTTTTTGAGAATGGTGTAGCGGGTGCCGAACTTTTGGCCGGGCTGAAACGAGTCGGGATGGAAGTCGCTGCGTGAGCTCGTGCCCACGCTGCCGGGCGCGGTGAGAAAATCACTATCGGCGGTGACCACCGCGCCGGTGACGGCAGAGAAATCGGAGTCACACTTCACGCATCGGCGCGCTGTCGGTTCGGCGACGGTGCCGCACTGTCCGCAGACCATCTAGTGAGCCCCAGGGAGTGGAAGTCGGGGCACAGTATCACAAGAGCGGTCTGCGGCCTGCGGCTTGCGGCTTGCGCCTTCCGCGGGGGACTCTGGATTTGCAGCGGCGTCGTTGCCTCCGCTAAGCTGGCACCTGGGTTGATGACAGGAATCCGGCGGCATCTTCGCGCGTACGCGATGTTCTGGCTGCTGGTGCAGGCAGCACAGGTGGCGGCGCTCGTCCCCGTCGATTGCTGTGCGGCGCATCAGACTTCACCCACCGCGACCCGTGCCACCTGTCATCAGGCCGCTCCACCCCACTGCCCAATGGCCGATGGGGGCGCGCAGTGTCCGATGCATGCGAATCACGTGCAGGCGGACGCCTCGGCGCGTGTCCCGGCCGGCGAGTGTGCGATGCGCGGCACTTGCGGCGGACCGTTCGCCGCACTGCTCGTGCTGCTGTCGAACCAGAGCATCCTGACCAGGCCCCTGGCAACGACACCTACCTTCGATGCGCAACAGATGACGCTTGGCATTCACGAGAGCGTCACCGCACGTCTGGACAGTCCCGACCCGCCACCTCCGCGCGCGTAACACCACTGCAGACGTCGTCGATCGGGGCACACGTGTGCCCTCGGATGAACCGTGGTGTGTTCGGAGGTATTCGTGAATCGTTCGAAAGTCGTTGTGCTCGCTCTGCTCCTTCTGCCGCGCGCATGGCCCGCTGCCGCGCAGCAGACCGTGGACTATGCGAGCATCAGCGGCCGCGTGACGGATCCGTCCGGCGCGGTCATCCCGGGCGCGGAAGTCTCCGCTCGCAACACGGCAACGAATGTGGCGGCCTCGGCGAGGACCGATCAGGGGGGCCGTTTTCGCTTTCCCTATCTGCGCGTCGGCGGTTACGAAATCACCGCGCGGCAACAGGGTTTCGAGATTGCGACGCGCAAGCTCTCATTGAGTGTCGGATCGGCGTTCGAGATCACGTTGACGCTGCCGCTGAGGGGAGTTGACGCGAGCGTCGACGTGGCCGGCGAGGTAACCGTCCTTGAAAGCGCGCGAAGTCAGATCGCCTCGACAGTCTCCGAACCAGAGGTCAGAAGCGTTCCACTCAACGGACGCAATTTCCTCGAGCTGGCGCTCCTCGTGCCTGGTGTCTCGGCGACGAACGTCTCGAGCACGCAGCTGTTTCCTGAAACGTCGGCCGTTCCCGGCGTCAGCCTCTCCGTCGGCAGCCAGCGCAACCTCTCGAACAACTTCATCGTCGATGGCCTGTCGGCGAACGATGATGCGGCGGGGTTGAGCGGGATCACCTACGGACTCGATGCCGTCGACCAGTTTCAGATCGTGACGTCGGGAGCGCAGGCGGAGCTCGGACGCGCACTCGGGGGCTACGTGAACGTCGTCACCAAGAGCGGCACCAACGTGCTGCACGGCACCGCGTACGATTATGTGCGCGACGACCGGTTCAACGCGCGCAACGCGCTCTCGGGTACGCGTCTGCCGATGCACCAGACGCAGTACGGCGGCAGCATCGGCGGACCGCTGGTGCCAAACCGCACCTTCTATTTCGGCAACCTCGAACAGCGGCGCCTCGAGCAGAGCGGGCTCACGACCATCACGAACACGACCGCGAGTGCGATCAACGCGCACCTCTCCGCGGTTGGCTACCCTGGGCCGCCGGTCACCACCGGCGCGTTTCCGACGCCGGTCGATACAACGAACGGCTTCGTCAAACTGGACCATCAGGTCGGTGGACGCGACCAGATCAGCGTGCGCTACAGCGTCTATGACGTCGGTTCGGAGAACTCGCGCGGTGCCGGGGGCCTCAACGCGCCGAGCGCGTCGGCCGGGCTCGACAATCTGGACCACACGCTCGCGATCGGAAACACGCACACCATCTCGGCGAGGACGGTGCTCGAAACGCGCGCGCAGATCGCCCACAGCAATCTGCAGGCGCCGCCTTCGGATGCGGTCGGTCCCGCCGTCTCCATCGCCGGGCTCGCCGCATTCGGAACGAGCTCGGGCGCGCCGACGCAGCGGACGAACACGCTCTATCAGCTCGTGACGAATCTGTCGCACCAGACCGGCGCGCATGCGCTGAGAGCAGGGGCGGACGTTCTCCACAACAACGATCGCATCACGTATCCGCGCGCCAACCGCGGCAGCTACACGTTCTCGTCGCTCGCAAACTTCCTCGCCGGCCGCTACAACAACGCAGGATTCACGCAGACATTCGGCCCGTCGGACGTATCGCAAACGAATCCGAACGTCGGCGTCTACGTGCAGGACGAATGGAAAATCGATCCCAGCCTCACGCTGAACGCCGGTCTGCGTTACGACCTGCAGGTCCTGGATACCATCGACAGCGACGCGAACAATCTCTCCCCGCGCGCCGGCGTGGTGTGGGCACCGTTCGATGCGCGCCAGACGCTCGTCCGCGCGAGCGCCGGACTCTTCTTCGACCGGGTACCGCTGCGTCCGCTGGCAAACGCAATCCTGTCCGCTGGCAACACGACCGAGTTGTCGAATCTCCGTCAGATCATCGTGACGCTCTCACCGGGGCAGACGGCAGCGCCGAGCTTCCCGGGCACGCTGCCCGCGGTCGTTCCGTCCGGCACGCTGGTGAACCTGACGACGATGGACAGGCACGTGCAGAACGCGTATTCACGCCAGGCGAGCGTGGAGGTCGAGCAGCAATTGGGAGATCGCCTCACCATCAGCGTCGGCTACGAATACCTGCGCGGGCTCAGCCTGCTCATGTCGATCAACCAGAACGTCCCGACGTGTGTCGCGGCCGGCGACAACAACGGCTGTCGTCCGGTCGCGGAGTACGCAAACAACAACCAGTACTCCTCGGCCGGTGAGTCGAACTATCACGGGCTGCACGTGTCGTTCACGCAGCGCCCCTCGGCCTGGGGCCACTATCGCGTCTCCTACACGCTGTCGAAATCCATGAACAACGTCGGCGAGTTCTTCTTCAGCTCACCAATCGATCCATTCGATCTGTCCAGGGACTGGGCGAGATCAGATGACGACCAGCGCCAGCGGCTGGTGATCAGCGGCGCGATCCAGACGTCGGTGGCGCCAGCGACCGGCCTGTGGGATCGCGTGACGAATGGCTTTCAGTTCAGCGGCATGGTCCAGGCGTACTCCGCGCTGCCCTTCAACATCACGTCGGGCGTCACGACCATTCAGGGCACGGCCGGACGTCCGATCGTCGAGGGGGAGTTCATCCCGCGGAACGCGGGTGAGAGCACTCCGTTCTTCAGCCTCAGCGCGCGCGTGAGCCGGACGTTTCCGTTGAAGGGACGAGTGCAGCTCGAGACGCTCGTGGAAGGATTCAACCTGACGAACCACGTCAACGTGGTCACTCGAAACACGAACTTCGGCGTGGGAGCGTATCCAACAAATCCATCCCCCAGCTTCGGACAGATCACCGGAGTTGGAGAGGCGCGGTCGTTCCAGTTCGCGGCACGCGTGAGGTTCTAGTCCGGCTTCCGGCTCCCGGCTTCCGGCTTCCGCGGCTCTGGGCTTCCGCGGCTTCCGAAATTCACCGCTTCTGATATCGCGGCTGATAGAGCTGCACGTTGAATCCGCCGGGCACGCGCATGTGTGTCACCAGGCCATATCCGTGGTCCTCGACGGGCCCCGTGAACTCTACGCCGCGCCGCTGCAGTTCCGCGACAGACGCGTGAATGTCGTCGCAGTAGAACGAAATGTCGTTCGTGCCCGACGCGGCGTGCTCGGAGTCGGCGGGATGGCAGCCGAGGTCCGCTTCGGGCACGTCGAAGATCAGCCAGCCGTCGCCCACGTCCACACCGGACAGCTGGAGCTTGTCGCGGAAAAAAGCCCGCAGCGCCGCTGCGTCGGAACTGTAGAACATCATATGCGCGCCGCGAATCACCCGTTTCATCGTCGTCCTCCCACTTCGTCCAGGTGCTTCAACATATCGGCCGGATCCTCGTACACGCGATACGCGCCGGCCCGCTCCAGTTCGTCCATGCCATAACCGCCCGAGAGCAGTCCGATGCCGAGCGCGCGCGCACGGCGGGCCGCGAGCATGTCCCAGACGCTGTCACCAACCACCGAAGCACCTTCGATATCCACACCGAGCCGCTCCGCCGCGGCGATGAAGAGATCGGGATCCGGCTTCGCGTAGCGCACGAGGTCGCGGGTGACGATCGGCGTGCGCGTGAGGTCCACCCCGAGGGTTTCGAGTACGGGGCCGGCGGTTTCGATGCGGCCGCTCGTCGCGATCGCCCACGGAATCCCTGCGTCGCTCAGCGTCGAGAGCAGTGCACGGGCTCCGGGGAGCGGACGGATCTGTGCCGAGACGCGGCTGTAAGCCTGCGCGTGCAGGCGCTGCAGCCGTTCGATCCGCTCGACGGTCAAGTCCATGCCCGTTTCCCTGAGCAACATGTTCGCGAAAAGCCCGCCGCTCATGCCGATCTTGCGATGGATCCGCCACACCGACAGCTCGATGCCCTCGGTCTCCAGCGCTTCACGCCACGCGAGCACGTGCTGGTACACGCTGTCGACGAGCGTGCCGTCGAGATCGAAGATGAACGAGGACTGGCGATGACCGTTCATGCGTACGCTCGCAGGTGCGCTTTGAGAAAGCGGCCGGTGTGGGATCGCCTGCACGCGGCAATCTGTTCAGGCGTGCCCGTGACCACTACCTCTCCGCCCGCGTGACCACCTTCCGGCCCGAGATCGATCACGTGATCCGCCACCTTGATGACGTCGAGATGGTGTTCGATGAGGACCACCGTATGGCCGGCGTCGACGAGGCGATTGAGCGATTCCAGCAATCGTTCGATGTCTGCGAGATGGAGCCCGGTCGTCGGCTCATCGAGGATGTAGACGGTGTGCTTGGATCGTTGCAGGGTGCTCAGTTCGGTGGCGATCTTGATCCGCTGCGCCTCACCGCCCGAGAGCGTCGTCGCGGACTGACCGAGCGTCAGGTAACCGAGGCCGAGGTCGGCGAGCACCTCGATCCTGCGGCGGACCGTCGGTTCGTTGGCGAAGAACGTCACCCCTTCCTCGACCGACATGTTCAGCACATCGTCGACCGTCTTGCCACGCAGCGTCACCTCGAGCGTCTCCGCATTGAAGCGCGCGCCCTTGCAGACACCGCACGTGACTTCGACGTCGGGCATGAAGTAGAGCTGCGTCGTGATGGATCCTTCGCCCTGGCATTCTTCGCACCGTCCGCCCTTGACATTGAAGCTGAATCTGCCCGGTTTGTACTCGCGTTCGATGGCGAGCGGCGCCTGCGTGAACAAGTCGCGGATGGTGTCGTAGAAGCCGACGTAGGTGGCGGGATTCGATCGGCTGTTGCGGCCGATCGGCGACTGGTCGATGTTCACGACCTTGTGCACGTGCTCGACGCCCTCCACCCGGTCGTGATCGCCCGGCAGCGCGCGCGTGTCCACGAGATGCTTCCAGAGGACCTTGTAGACGATCTCGCTCACCAGCGTACTCTTGCCGGATCCTGACGCGCCGGTGATCGCCACCAGCATCCCGAGCGGCACGGTGACGTCGATCGACTTGAGATTGTTCTCGCGCGCGCCGCGGACCACGAGCGTGTGACCGTTCCCCTTCCGGCGTTTCTTCGGCGTGACGATGGCGCGCTTGCCTGAGAAAAACTGCGCGGTCGGCGACGCCTTGCACGAGAGCAGGTCATTCAGCTCGCCCTGCGCCACCACGGTGCCGCCGTGCACGCCGGGTCCTGGCCCCATTTCCACGAGATGATCCGCCGCGCGGATCGTATCCTCGTCGTGTTCGACGACGATGACGGTGTTGCCGATGTCGCGGAGGCTCTCGAGGGTCGCGATCATCTTGACGTTGTCTTTCGGATGGAGGCCGATACTCGGCTCGTCGAGCACGTAGAGCATGCCCATGAGGCCGGAGCCGATCTGCGTCGACAGCCGGATGCGTTGCGACTCACCGCCGGAGAGCGTGCCGGAGCGCCGGTTGAAACTGAGATAGTCGAGGCCGATCCCGAGCAGCAGATCGATCCGCGCGCGAATCTCGCCGAGTACCTGGCGGCCGGCGTCGGCGCCGCGGCCGGCCGGCTTGACGGTGCCGAGAAAGGCCTGCAGCTTGTCGAAGTGCAGCAGCCCGACCTCGTGGATCGAGCGGCCGTTGATCGTGAACAGCAGGCGCGTCGCGCGGACGCGCGCGCCGCGGCAGTCCGGGCAGGTGTGCTCGACCATCACCTTGTCCAGCCACTCCTCCATCCCGCTCGAGGCCTCGCCGCGCTGGCGGTAGCGCCGGTAGTGCCGCTCGATGCGC
>DATLLF010000218.1:0-14784 GCA_035537955.1 Vicinamibacterales bacterium
GAACTGGTGCTCTTCGACATCAATCGATCGTCGGGGCTCGTTCCGTTCATTCAACCTGCGGACGCGGCGCTGGTCTCACGGCTGACCGATGCGTCGGCGCGACGATACCGGCGCACGCTCATCACGAATGTCAACCCATCATCGCTCGAGGTCGCCGAGCGCACCGTAGCGCCGGGCGCAACGACGGTGGAAGTGCGTGCGTTGGGGCTGGCATGGCCGCGCGACGTCTACTCTCTGTCGCACGTCGCCATTCCGTACCCTGTATCGGATCCGGTTTACGGACGCGACGAGGCCGGAACTGCGGCCGCGACGATCCGGCTGGGCGTGCTGAGTCCACGCGGGGAGCGGGCGGTGCTCTCGGTACCGTCGGATACGCTGATGCGCCTCACCTGGAATCCGTTCTTTCCCTACATGGACGCGCGCGCAGCCGCCTGGGTCACGTCAGCCCCTGAAGTGCAAGGCCGCTCGCGATAGACGGCAGCCTTACGGACCACCGAACATAACGTCGCAGACCCGGGAGAACACGGCGGAAACGCAGGCCGCACGAGAGACATCGAGGAGGAATACAGCCGCAGGGGAAACACAGGGGAAACACTGACTGCGCCAGCATGCAGGATCGAGCGGGTCGAACCGGCCGCAGCCCATCGCAGGCTGCGCCGGCCGTCGGCCGGCGCCGGCGATGGGCTCCTTCAGGTCCTGACCCGACGCAGAATGTGCCGCTCCGATCTGTGTTCTCCGTGTTTCTGGTCTCCCCGATTCTGGGCGGTGTTTCTGTGTTTCTGTGTTTCTGTGCTTCTTCTGTGTTTCATCTGTGTTTCGTCGCTGTGTTGTCCTGTGTTTTTGTTCGCTGTTTCTTTCGTGGTCATCCTGGAACTGACCCACTACTCCTCCTTTTCTGGAAACGTACGCGAAACATCCAGTCGCTATGATCCAAGTGCACCGGTTGGACTCAACCACTCGGTGAATGGAGGAAGCGATGCGCGAATCACTGACGGGCGAACGGATGCTGGATCGGCAACGTCTCGTCTGGCGAAGCGGAGCGGCCCTCGTGCTCTTCGCGGTGCTCGCGTTGGTCGCCGCGAACTCAGTCGCGTGTGTGCACACCGGGCACGTCGGCGTGGTAACAGTCTTCGGCCGCGTGACGGGCAGAACGATGGGCGAAGGGATCCATCTCGTGAATCCGGTCGCTCGCGTCTATGAGCTGAACATCAAGACGCAGGAGATCAAGGAGCGCGCCGCGGTACCGTCGCGGGAAGGACTGATCATGGGTCTCGAAGCCTCGGTCCTCTATCACCTCGATCCTTCACGCGCGGCAGAAGTGCTCCAGAAGGTGGGCACGACTTACTCCGACGTCCTGCTGGTGCCGAACCTGCGGTCGGCAATGCGCGCGGTGACCGCCTCCAACATGGCGAGCGCGCTCTACTCCGACGCGAGGGACGCGATCGCGCGGCAGATTCTCACCGACTTGCAGAATCAGGTGCAGCCCCGCGGGATCGTCGTCGAGAACGTTCTGCTCCGCGACCTTCAGTTGCCCGAGACACTCAAGCAGGCGATCGAGGCCAAGCAGCAGGCCCAGCAGGAAGCCCAGCGCATGGAGTTCGTGCTGCAGAGAGAACGCCAGGAAGCCGAACGCAAGCGAGTGGAAGCGGCCGGGATCAAGGACTTCCAGGACATCGTGACCCAAGGCATCAGCGACAAGCTCCTCGAATGGAAGGGCATCGAAGCGACGATGGAGCTGGCGCGGAGCGGCAACGCGAAAATCGTCGTGATCGGGAACTCGAGAAATGGCTTGCCGCTGATCTTCTCGGCTGACAAGTGAGGCAGCCGTTCGCAACCCACCTCCCCGCCGACGCTTTGCTACTCAGTGCTTTGCATACATCGCCTGCACATCCTTGCGCAAAGCCGCCTGGCTGTCTGGCCGGCTGTAGAACATGTGCCCGCCTGGGTACTCGCGCACGGAGACGCGTGAGGGGTCGCCCATGACCGGCATCTGATCCACCGCCAGGATCGATCCCATGAAGGGACACGACAAATCGTTCCATCCATGGACGATCAACACGCGCAGCTTGGAGTCGGCAGCGACGGCCTCGCGCAGGTCTGTAACGGCCCCGCTCCGCAGAGCGCCACTGTCGCGGTCCCACTGCCCGTTGACGTCGTAACTGAGCGCGTAGTACCGCGCGTTCACGTTCCAGCCGACCGTTCTCGTGACGAAGTCCACCATCGCCGTTGTCGTCGGCGCGATGATGCTTTCGAGGAGCGGATCGCTGCTGCGCTGGCTCGGCGAAAACGGAAACGGATCGAATGACGAGACATTGGAGTCGTAAACGCTGCCGATCTTGCCCTGCTCGCGGAAGACTTCACGCAGATACGCGCCGATCTCGATGCGGCCGCCTGCGCGGCGAACGAACGCCTTGTCGAGCCCTGTCAGCTCGGTGACGCGATCGACGATGCGCGCCGTCGTCGTCGGATCCGAGCGCCCCTTCAAAAGGTCCACCGCGTACTCGCCGCGCGCGTAGGCGATGACAGGGGCCATCGACTCTTCCGAGAGTTTGTGCTGGCGCTCGAGGTTCGCCGCTGCAATCGATGGCAGCGTAACGATCCACGGCACTGGCGACAGATCAGCGCCCTCGTCGATCGTCGGCGTCAGGTAGGGCGAGACAGCCACGACACCGTTCATCGCGACACCGAGCTGCGCCTGAAGATAGTGCGTCATCCGCGGCGCACGATAGCCGCCGTAGCTCTCGCCGACGAGGTACTTCCGCGACTGCAGCCGCCGGTTCTTCAAGAGCCAGTCGTAGAGAATCCGTGACAGATACTGGATGTCGTTCTCGGTCGTGTAGAAATCGCGTTTGGTCGGTTCGGCACCCTGGAGTGACCGGCTGAAGCCGGTGCCGATCGGATCGATGAAGACGAGATCCGTGAAATCGAGCCAGGTCCCGGGATTGTCGACGAGCGTCGCCGGATCGGACGGGCTGTCACCCTCGTCGCCAAACGCCACCCGCTTCGGCCCGATCGCGCCGAGGTTGAGATACACGGACGCAGCACCAGGGCCGCCGTTGAGCGCGAAGGTCACCGGGCGATCCGGTCCGTCCATCGTGTAAGCGGTGAAGACGACCTCGCCAGTCTTCTTTCCATCCGAGCCGTAGGTTGGCAGCGTGCCGACCGTCGCCGTGTAGTTGAGCGTCCGTCCGCCGAGTCGGATCGACTGCGCGACATGCGCGTCGGCCGGAAGCGGTAGAAGCGCGTCCAACGCTTTGTCGGGGGGCGGCGTTCCGGCCGGCGCGGCCGGCGCGGTCTGCTGACCGAGCAGGCTCGCGGACGACAGCGTGACAAGCAAAGCCAACACGCGAATGACACCTGCACCGTACGGTACGCACACTCGAAGAGCTGAAGTCATGCGGTGAGGATATCGAAAATCGGTCTGGCGTAAAGCTATTGTTTCTCCAGCGAGATATCGCAGACGGCTCGTTGAACCCCGTCGGCACCGCGCGTCACCCTGACAATCGGGTGGCGGTCTTTTGCGGCCCATTCGTGCCAGTGCGGCGTCATCCGCGGATCGTCTTCGAAGACCATCTGAAAGCTGCGCGGCTGATAACCGTCGGCCGTTACCTGGACGTGGACGTGTTGCGGAATACGCCACTGCTCGCCCTGGCGATCCGGCCTGCCTGGATAGCCACCGGGGCGCACCGTGCGAAACTCGAATCGACCGTCCGATCGCGTTCTGATGTACGCGAACAAACGTGCGTGCGGCTCATCCATCACCGATTCCCTGGTGTACTGGCCACTCGCATCCGTGTGGAATACGTGAAGCAGCGCGCGGTCGACGGGCGCACCGTTCGTCCCGCGGATGGTGCCCGAGACGGTCAAGCGGGGGCCCGGTTCGTCGCTTCGCACCAGCGTCGCCTGACCGGTCCACGGATACTCCCGCAGGATTTGCTGGATCCGTTCGTACTGATCGCGGGTTACCGGATGCGGGCGGTCGATCAACCGCTTCAGCGCGTCTTTCGTGTCGCCGCTCTCGGGGTTGCCGACGAGTGCCGCGCGGTACGCGTCGATGGCGGCAGCGTCATCCTGCCGGGCCACGGCACCACTGGCGATCACTGCGCCGAGGAAAACCGTCGATATGAACCGCATGGCTCCCCTCCTGACGCAGCCCCTTCGTCTAACACGAATGACGCGAAGACCTGTAGACGGTCGACAACATATCGCACGCTGTTGTCGAGCGTCAAGGGGAGCAGCCTCGGTGCGTGGAGTGAGCGCACGTACGGCTACCTGCGGTATACCCGGCGCCTGTAGTCTCCGGCCTCGTGGCCCGATAAGACTGAGATAGCCCTGTATCTCTCAGGCGGCACGCGGCCGCGGTATGAGGGCGTGGAGTTAAAGATGCGAAGTATCTGCACCGCGCCCATGCGCTTTGTTGTCGTGTCGGTCGCCCTGATGGCTGCGTCGTTCGCCTTTCCGTCCGGCGCCTCCGCGCAGGGCTTCGGCGTGGGCGGACGTATTGCCTGGGTCAAGGCCGATTCGGATGTCGATGTGGATTCGGTGCGATTCAACGGCGGCCAGATCCGGCTCGTCTCGAAACGCTGGGGGCTGGAAGTGTCACTGGACCGCAATTCAGAAGAGTTCGAAGCGATCAATCAGAAGGTCACGGCGACGCCTATTCAGACCTCGCTGCTCCTGCGCCTGGCCGGCGGCAGCGTGGCGCCATATCTGCTGGGCGGTCCCGGTTGGTACAAGCGGCACGTCGAGCCAATCGACGGACCTGACGACCTGGACCTGGACACGACCGAGTTCGGCTGGCACGCCGGCGGCGGCCTCGAGATCCTAGCCGGCCGTCACTTCGGGATCCACGGTGATTATCGCTACACCTTCCTCGACTTCGGTGAGGATGACGACGAGGAGGAAGGATTCGTCGGAGGCCTGATACCGGGCCACCGAGGATCGATGTGGACCATCGGAGCCACGATCTACTTCTAGCGCCGCCGTTCAGAAGCCGGGAAGAGATCAGCCGGAGAATCGCAGCCAAAGGGCCGGCCAAAGGCGGCCTCTACATTTTACTTACGCGTCGGGAGCTCTGCCGCTGCCGCTTACGTCGTGCACCGACGAGCCCCTCAGTTCTCGCCGCGCAACGCGATCACCGGATCCACACGCATCGCCCGTCGTGCCGGAATCCAGCAACCTGCAAGCGACACCAGCAACAGCACGGCGGGAACGACGACGAACGTCACCGGATCACGTGCGCCTACGCCGAAGAGCAGGCCGGACAGCACCCGAGTCAAGGCAAGAGCGCCGAGCACGCCGATCGTCAGTCCGGCACCCGCGATCCGCAGGCCCGCCGCGAGCACCATACGACCGACCGACGTACGGTCGGCGCCGAGCGCCATGCGGATGCCGATCTCCTGCGTGCGCTGCGCGGTTGAATACGCGATCACGCCGTAGATGCCGATAACGGCGAGCACCAGCGCCAGCGCGGCGAACACCCCGAGAAGCAGCGTCGTGAAGCGGCGGTTCGCCTCCTGCTGCACGAGCAGCTCGCGCACGGTACGGATCGCGCCGATAGCCTGATCCCGATCGATCGCCCACACCGCCGCCTGCGCTGCACCGACGAGGCTCGCCGGATCACCACTCGTGCGGAGCAACACGAAGGCTCGCGAATTCGGAGACTGTCGCATCGGGAAATAAGTTTCCGCCCACGGCTCCCGTTCGAAACCGCCACGCTTGGTGTCGGCCACGACACCGACGATCGTCTGCCAGCGCGCGTCGGGCCGCTGCGGATTCTCGAACGTCACGCGGCGACCCAGTGGATCCTCTCCTGGGAAGAAGCGCCGCACGAACGACTCGTTGACGATGACCACCTGCTGTGACTCCGGCGAGTCCGCGGCAGTGAACATCCGCCCGCGTCGCAGCGGGATCTGGAGAGTGGAAAAGAATTCAGGTGTCACCGAATCGTAGGGCACCGGAATGTTCGGCGCATTGGGTGGCGGCGCCGGTCGCCCCTCGATGTTGATGCTTGCCGAACCGGGCAGGCGCGACAGAAGCAGCGACGTACCTGCTCCAGCGGCCTCGACACCCGGCAGCGCGGCGAGTCGCTCGATGAGCTGCTCATAGAAATTGACGATCCTGGCCGGTTCGCCGTACTTGGCCGCCGGAAGTTGCAGTCGCAGCGTCAGAACACCTCGGGTCGCGAACCCGGCATCCTGATTGTTGAGCGCGATGAAGCTGCGGATCAGCAGGCCGGCACCGACCAGCAGCATGAGTGCGATCGCCAGTTCACCGACCGCGAGCAGCGAGCGGACCCGGCGGCCCGTGGGGCCGTCGGATCCCGAGCGTCCGCCCTCCTTGAGCGCCGCTGATTCCCCGCGCGACGCGTGCAGTGCAGGGATGATCCCGAACAGGAGGCTGGTGATGAGGGATGCGGCGGCCGCATACGCGAGCACGTAGGCATCGATCGTGACGTCCGAGAGCCGCGGCAGATCGGCTGGCGCGAGCGATCGCAGTAGATCGGTCGTCCATTGCGCGAGGAGGAGTCCCGCGCTTCCGCCAACCACCGCCAGAACGACACTCTCGGTCAGCAACTGTCGAAGCAGACGACCGCGCCGAGCGCCAAGCGCCGCGCGGATCGCGAGCTCCCGATGTCGCGATGCGGCGCGCGTGAGCAGCAGGTTCGCGACATTGGCGCACGCGATCAACAGTACCAGCGAGACAGCGCCGATGAGAATCAGGAGCGGCCATCGCACATCACCGACGACTTCCTCGTGCAGCGGTACGAGCCGAATGCCGATGCCGGCGTTCGATGGATACGCCTTCTCCAGGCCGGCCGCGATCGCGTCCATTTCGACCTGCGCCGCCTCGCGGCGGACCTGCGGCCGCAGACGGCCGATGATCGTCAGCCAGTAGGATCCGCGCGCCGTGAAGAGATCCTGGAATTGCCCAACCGGTGCGAGAGGTACCCAGAATTCTGCATCGCCCGGATGGGCGAACCGCTCGGGCATCACGCCGACGACCTCGTGCGACACGCCATTGAGCACGATCTGCCGGCCGATGATGCGAGGGTCGGCGCCGAAACGACGCTCCCACAGTCCATGTGCCAGCATGACCACGCGCTCTCCGCCGGCCTGACCGTTCGCGGCGGTGAAAGCGTGCCCGTAGACCGGCGCCACCCCCATGGTCTCGAAGAATTCGTGTGTCACCCGCGCGCCACGCAGCTGAACCGGATCGCCGTTGCCGGTCAGCGTAAGGCTGGCGCCGAAGTAGGCAGACATGCGCTCGAACGAGCGGCTCGCGCGTCGCCAGTCCTCGAAGTTCGGATACGTGCCGACGTCCTTGTCGAAGCCCTGCCGCGGGTTGGAGGTCCAGACCATCATGAGCCGATCCGGATCCGGGTACGGCAGCGGCCGCAGCAGGACCGCGTTGACGACGGTGAAGATCGCGGCATTGGCGCCGATCCCCAGCGCCAGCGTCAGGATGACGATCGCGTAGAAGAACGGCTTCTTGCCGACGCTCCGCAGCGTGTACTTGATATCGGACCACATGGTGGTGACCTCTTGGACGTCGGCTCCTGACGATGGGTTAGCAGGGTGATGCCGAAGCCCCCTTCTCCGGCGACAGTGTAGTACTCGTGATCGACGCTGTCACCCCCCGTTTATATGCCGTCAGAAAATCACAGGTTTGGGACTCCGGCCGATTGTCATCGAGCTCTCGGGCTCAACGATCGAACTCCGGCAAGCGAATGGGGACGCGGACGCGTTGCTATACTTCGGCCGAACCGAGGAGCGCCATGCACCGCTTTACCCCCATTTGCCTGCTCGTGTTGCTCGGCCTCACGACGTTCGGAGCCGTCCCGCTTGCGCAGCCGGTGTTCCGTGGCGACGAGATCTTTCCTCCCGAAGAGTTCGCTGCGCGCCGCGCGAAGCTGCTCGACCGCATCGGCGATGGCATCGCTGTCGTTCTCGGCACACCCGGACCGCCGGGCGAAATCCCTTTTCGTCAGAACAGCCAGTTCTTCTATCTCACCGGTGTCGCTGAGCCACGCGCCAGCGTGATCATCGACGGCCGCACCAGACAAACGTCCGTCTATCTGCCGGTCAGCAACGAACGGCGCGACACAAGCATGTTCGGCCCCGCGCTCGCGCCGGGTGCCGACACGGCGAAGCGGCTCGGCTTCGACGCGGCGCTTCCGGCCGCGGACTTCAGCGCGGCGATCGCGGCGCTGGCTGAAGACCGGCGGACGATCTACATCCCGTTCGCCGCGGAAGTCCTCGGCAGCCAGTCGCAAGGTGATCCGACGCGGTTTTGGACTGCTAACCGGGAGGACCCGTGGGACGGCCGCGATTCACGGGAAGCGACATTCGTCGCCAAGCTGAAAGTCGCAGCCCCGCTAACCGACATCAAGAATCTCGACCCGATCCTGAACGCCCTCCGTGCGGTGAAGAGCGCGCGCGAGATTGCCATCATCCGCGAGGCGACGCGCATCGCCGGCCTCGGGATCATGGAAGCGATGCGCGACGCCAGGCCTGGCATGCACGAATACGAGCTGCAGGCAGATGCCGAGTTCGTGTTCAAGAAGTCGGGCGCGCTCGGCCCGTCGTACTTCGCGCTGATTGCGGCAGGAGAGAACACCTACTACACGCATTACAACCGCAACACGGGCGTGCTGAAGGCGGGCGATCTGGTGCAGTTCGATTACGCACCCGATTACAAGTATTACCAGTCCGACGTGACGCGGGTGTTTCCGGCCAGCGGCAATTTCACGCCGCGGCAGCGCGAGATGTACGAGATCTACCTGCGGCTCTATCAGGCGCTGCTGACGTCCATCGAGGTGCATAAACGGCCCATTGAGGTGATCGCCACCGCGGTGCAGAAGATGGACGCCATCATGACGTCGTATCGGTTCACCGACGACCGCATCAAAGCCGCGGCAACAAAGTTCGTCGAGGGCTTCCGGTCGCGGCGGCAGGCGAACGGGCTCGGCCACAACGTCGGACTCGAGGTGCACGATCCCGGCGGACTCCAGGCCGACACGCTCGAGCCCGGACGCATCTTCACCATCGAGCCGCAGTTCCGGATCGAGGAAGAGCACCTCGGCATCAGACTCGAAGACATGATCCTGATAACGGAAAACGGCTACGAGAACCTCTCGCAGTTCGTGCCCATCGAAGTGAAGGACATCGAGAAGCTGATGGCCGAGCGCGGCTTGAGTGACGCGATGATTCCCCGATCCGGCGTTAAATAGCTCTGCGGTGAATTGTCCGCTCGCCCCGCTATGACTCAGCGGCCGGACGACAGCCCCCTGAGCGCCGCCTGCACGGCGTCCCGCAGGGTACCGGATTCCTTTGCCATTTCCACATCGAGCGTTCGCAGCCCGGCAACCGCCTGATCGAGCCGGCCGGCCCTGGCGTGCAACAGCGCCACGTAGTAGCGAATCGTGCGACGCCGGGACTCGTCATTCGCCGCATAGTCCGCAAATGCCCAGTCCAAGGTACTGATGTGATCATCCGGCGGAAGCGCGTCCAGCAGCACTTTCCGTTCGTGTTCACGAGAGGACTGCGCGGCAAGGTAGTACTGGCCCCACAGCGACTGCGCCTGGGCCATGCTCAGCTTCTCACCGCCTCGGCGCATGCTGTCGGCCAGCCGCACAAGCTGGACATGCGTTTCGGGCGTGCGGTGATTGCCGTAGGCAGCCCACTGCAGCATCCGAATGGCCTCGCTCCCGCGCTGAGCCTGTACCGCCGTGTCGAAGAGCGTCACCGCGCGCGGGATGTCCTCTGACTGAAAGAGAATCCAGTGCGCCAGCATTGCGTTGGCATAGGGGTTCCCCGGATCCACCGACAGAGCCTCGGAATACCACTCCGCCGGGTTCAACCTTCGATCCCCGTCGCGCCACATCAGGAATGCGGCCCACCCCGAGTGCGCGAGCAGGTCGGCGCGGCGCGCACCCGTGGCAGACGGAAGCGAAGCATCGACGACGGCCAGTGCTGGCTTGATCGCCGCGCCGAACGACGACGTGCCGCTCTCAACCCGGACGTTGCGAATCCAATCCATCGCGACGTCCTCTTGCATCTGTCGAACGGCGTCAGATGCCGGAGCCATTTCTCTCGCGCGCGCCAGTGTCGCGAGCGCCTCGACCGACTGGCTCCGGCGATGCTGAGCGGACGCCTCGGCCAACAGTGTGTCGATCGTCCCCTCCACAGAGGCTGGCATCTCGCCGTTGGCGGTCGGCACTGTCGCGGGCGTGCGGTACTGCGTGCGGATCGCGTAACCCGCGAGCCCCAGTGCGATTGCCGCCACCGCGAGCGCGGGCCACCACCGCCGTACGAGCGCCCAACGTGTGGCGTCGTCGGTCTCGATTACCTTCGCCAGTCGCTCGCACAGGCGCTCGGCGTCATCGTGAAATTCCGCGTGGTCGAGTGCGACCACCTGCCGGGTAACAAGGGATGCGAGGGAGGGCGGCACGTCCTCCTTTCGCGGCACCGACGCGCCCTGCACCAGCACCGGCACCACGGGGATGTCGCGGCCGAGAGCGGCCTCGACTTCCATGCGCACGAAGTCCGCCGGATCATCGAGTCGGCGCGATCCGTCAGCAGCACGCAGCGACGTCCACCGTGGGCCGATCACGACCAGCATCACCGCTGTCTCCTGCAGGGACTCCCGCAAGACCCGCACGAAGTCTGTGCCCGGCTCGATCGTGTCGATGTCAAGGAACACGCGAGCCGCACCGAAGCGGCGCTGAACGTGATCGGCCAGCCGACCGGCATCACCCGCGGCGTCTTCTCTTCGGTAGCTGATGAAGATACGTCGATGCTGATCGCGCTGGTCAGGCATGCGAGTCATGGCCCGGACTCGTTGCGCTCACGCTCGATGTCCCAAAGTGCTGCACAGCTGACGCATCTTTGCCACTCAACGATCCGCACCGAGGACATACGTTCAGCGGGTGTTCAATAAAGCCGCTTGCATGCTGCATCGTCCGCCGGTCAGAGTAACCGGATCGTCGCCCCTTTACCAGACGACTCCTGACCGAGATCATTGATCCGGATCCGGCTCGCTCTCGCAGTCGGCACCGCACCTCGGTTATCGCTGGCTCGAAGCTGCGCCCCACGCTCTCTCGGCTCTGTGTCCTGTGATCCAATAAGACCCATGACGGGTCTTCGTACGATCTTCCTCGACGCCGGCGGCGTGCTCGTATTTCCCAATTGGGATCGCATCTCGGCTGTGCTGCGCGAGCACGGCGTCAACGTTGATGCGTCGGTCCTCGCCGCCGCCGAGCCGTATGCGAAGCGGCAGCTCGATCGCACGTCGATGATCAGCGCGACCAGCGACGAGAAGCGCGGGTGGCTGTATTTCGAGATGATCCTCGAGCGCGCTCACGTTCCGCTGAACGGGGCAACGGCGGATGCGCTCGCCGAGCTGCACCGCTATCATCAGGAATTCAACCTGTGGGACTACATGCCCGACGACGTGCTGCCCTCGCTCCGCGCGTTACGGAGTCTCGATCTGCAGCTCGTCATCGTGTCGAACGCGAACGGTACGATGGCGAAGCTCGCCGAGCGCCTCGGGCTCACTGAGTGCGTAGGCTGTGTGCTCGATTCGCAGATCGAGCAGGTCGAGAAGCCTGACCCGCGGTTCTTCGACATCGCCATGCAGCGAAGCGGCGCTGACGCCGAGACGACGATGCACGTCGGCGATCTTTACCACGTGGACGTCGTGGGTGCGCGGTCCGCCGGGATCACGCCGGTGCTGCTCGATGTCGCCGGGCTGTATCCCGAGGCGGACTGCCTACGCGTTCGATCATTGCCCGAGCTCGTCGAGCTCGTGGCCAACCCGGCGCTCCGAGGCGCGCGTTAGTCGTTTCGTCATTTCCTACCCATGCGGGCAACTGCGGCGACGAGAGCGACGACAACCGCGCTGCTGCCGATCAGCAGCGCGGACATTTGCACGTAGAACACAGGCGGCGCGGCCGAGACGCGGCTATGCGGCAGGAGTGCGGCTTCCGGCAAGGCGCTCATTGCCAGCACGAAGCCGGGAACCTGACGCGGTCCGCCGGTGTGCTCGACCGTGTACCACCCGAGCGATGCGAGCAGTGCACGAACGACCCCGATGCTGATTCCGATCAATAGGGCTGTCTGCCAAAAACGCCGCTCCTCGCGGCGACGGAAAAACGAATACAGCATCCCTGTTGCGACCGCGAGCAATCCGATGATGCCAATTACAACCATGAGGTTATGCCGCGTATTTCGTTCAAGTGATTCAAGTGATAAGAGACGGGCACAGGCATGAACAGGATACTGAAAGCGTATCTGCTGGTGACGGGCGTCGGTGCGTTCATTGCGCTGTCGATGCCGGGTCTGGTTGTCCTTGGGTTCTTCCTGCTCGTGATTCCCGGGCTGATCCTGAGTCTCGCCCCCACGGCTTTCCTCTGGGGGTGCATGTTCGCGCTCCTGTCGCGACTCTTCAGAACTCTTATAGGTAACCGCTACGCCGCCCCTGCTGCCCTCGCGATGACTGCAGCGATCTTGTTCGCGATACCCTGGCCGTCACTTCAGGCCGGCAAGCGGCTGCTCGAGGCATCCACCCTGCCAGACATAGTGCCCGCCGCACCGATAAGACCGTCGGGAGACGTCCGCGTCGACGTCGCGCCGCGCCCCGACAACGCGAATCCGCCGGTGAAGGGGCGCGTCCGCGCGTTCTCCTGCGACAACCTGTGTGTCGCCCTCCTCTTCACGCCTGGCGTGCGCAGCGTCACTGTGAACGATTCCGGCCCATTCACACCGGAGGAGCATCGCGAGGGTGCCGGAGGGTTGGCCACGGGCGCGCGCACCTACCGTCTGGTCCCGAAGGCGGAGTGCGCCGGCCGGGAAATCAAGGTGGACACTGGAGGCCGAGTCGGATTGTTTGGCAGGACGCTCGAGGAAAATCGCGCGATCGACGCCGAATGGAACCTCAAGCTGTCGACCGAATCCTGCGTTGTCGCGGAGGCGCCGATCTCGACCTTCGACATGATGCTCCGCCGAGGTCGGTATTCTTACCCACACTCAGGAACAACGCCGGTTGGACCCTGGTTCCTGGGCAGGCCGCGCGCGCAGATCAGCTATGTCGAGATCCGCGATGCCAAGGAAGGCGTTTCGCTGCGGCGCCTGGTCAACCAGGTAAACGTGCTGGCGCAGCCCTTTTCAATAGCGCCATATGGCGGCATCGAGAACTTCCATTTCGGTTGGACGACGAAAACGTTGTCGAATGCCGAGCCTTCTGCCGAGAGTGATCTGATCTCGATCCTGCAGGCGCACAGCACGCTCGCGCAGCAGGCGCCCTCGACCGATCTGGTGCCGCAGATCCGCCGGCGACTCCGACAAACCGTAGCGGATCCCGCGCTGCCGGCGAGCGATCCCGCGTTCGCGACCATCGAACGGTATTTCAGCGCGATTGCCGCACAACCGCTCAGCGATGCAGACCTCGCGCTCGTCAGGTCGCTGATCATGGACGAGCGGATCACGTCCTATCCGGGCATTTATCACCTGAACAAGGTACCCGCCGATCAGCATCGCGCGATCCGCGCCATCATCGTCCGCCGCTTGCTGATCAGCGCGGATGTGCCCGGGCTCGCCAAAGGGAGGTTGGGCAACGTGCTGGCCGAAAGCCCGAAGGATGCCTTCTCCACGCTTTCCCAAGAAGAGCGACGGCTGCTCGCTTCGCCCGACCGAAGGATCGCCGCCGCCGGGCTAGTTTCACGGCTCTCTGATGCAGGCGCCGATGCCGTTCCCTTGCTGGTGGAGATCCTGCGCCATCATGCCGGCCCGCTGACTGCGGCGCTGGCAAGCAAGGAAAACAGCAGGGAGCGTTCGACTCGGATTGACACACACGTTCCCGTGGTCGAAGCCACGCGCGTCGCGTTCTGTCGGCTGGGTGATGTCGCGACGCCCGCACTGCCACAGATCGAGGCAATGATCTCGGGCGGAGTGATTCCAGATTACTCGCTGCGGGGCCATGGTGGGACCGATTGGAACCTGATGCTGGTGCGTCTGGGGAAGCCGCTGGACGCAATCCATAAGCCCGAGAGCCTCTCTGGATCAGAAGCGAACTACCGTCGCAACCTGCAGGAGAAACTCCGCCGATTCGATCCGGAACGAAGTTGCGGCCGGTTTTGATTTGCGCTGGAGAGTGGACCTCCGCGTTTGCTTGAACCCACCCGCGAGCAGCGCGAACAGCATCACACACGCGTAGTGACCGTGACACCTTCAGGACCGCTGTATCGTGGAAGCCGATTCGCCTGATTTCCTCCACACGCTTGCGCCAAAGCGACGTCGAGCACACAGGCAAGGGGCGCGCCGCGCCCATTTCGGGTCTCGCCGTTACGTCATTCGCGTTGTTTTCAGGGGCTTCTTCCGGCCGAGGCGATCGGAGCGAGAGGAGTGAGGCGACCCCAACATTCAAAATGAAAGCGTCTGCGTTCAAGTCGAATGGAGGCAGACCGGACCGGTGCCCCACATTGCAGTGCAACAGACTTCAATCTGGCGGCGGTTTCTTGAGCGTGTCGTTGTTTGCCGCGATGGCGATGGTTCACGAGCGATCACACCCACTATGCGCGGGTTGCGAGTTACCGTTCTTGAGGACGGCACCTGTCCCGCTATGGCATGAGACCATCTCGCCCTCAGTGCATGTGCCAGAACGAGCTGCTCATCGTGCAAGCAGCACGGGAACAGGGGATCGGTTGAGGACGCCCTCAGCGACGCTTCCCAGCAGCAGTTGGCGCACACCGCTGGTGCCTCTCGCCCCAACGACCAATAGTTGCGG
>DATLLF010000219.1:0-21074 GCA_035537955.1 Vicinamibacterales bacterium
TCGTGATCTGTGGCGTGCAGTTCGACCAGGCGCGTGTGGCCGCGTTGACAGATGTGGGCTTCAGGCCACAGGGGCTGTATGCCGCGCAGCTGAATCTTTCGGCGATCGCCAAAACAGAAGAGGAAGGACGGCTGTTCCTGCAGGCCGTGCAGCAGAACCTTACCCAGACGCCCGGCGTTGCCGCTGTGAGTGTGGGCGACGGGATGCCGCTCGACTTCATCTATCGCAACGCGCGTGTCGCTCGCGAGGGAGAGTCGGCCTTCGTCACGGCGCACACGACGCGCGTCGGATCGGGGTACCTCGAGACGCTCGGCACGCGCCTGCTGGCCGGCCGCATGATTGGCGCCAGCGATGGTCCGGCCGCGGAGCGCGTCGTTGTACTGTCGGAGCCGCTCGCACGTCAATTGTTCCCGGACGGTGATCCGATCGGTCAGCGGATCGCCTTAGCATCCACCGGCACCGAGCCACAAACCTACATCGTCGTCGGCATCACGGCGGATCTCGTGTCCACGCAGCTCGGCAATCCGCGGCCGCAACTTTTTCTGTCGCTCGCGCAGCAGCCAGCCGCCACGGTGTTGCTGATGGCGCGCGGGGCGCCGGCTGATCCGTCGATGCGCGGCGCGTTCGCGAACGCGATCGCAGACGGCCTGCGGTCGCTTGCGACGGTGCCCGTCGCGCCAACCGGACCCGGTGCGCGACCGGGCTCACGCCCGACGGATCCCGAGGTGGTGTTCCGCGAGCTCATCACGGGTGAAAGTCTGATTGAGAACAGCCGTAAGGATCTTCTGACGAGTTCGGGCGTCGGCGGCGCAGCTGCCGCCGTCGCGCTGGTGCTCGCCGCGCTTGGCGTTTACGGCGTCATCGCGTTCATGGTTGCGACGCGGATCCGTGAGATCGGCGTTCGGGTCGCGCTGGGTGCGTCACGGGGACGCGTGCTGCGTGACGTGCTCGCGGATGCGCTCAAGCTCGTCGTCCCCGGCATCGGTGTCGGGTTGGTACTCGCCGTCGCGTGGGTACGTCTCGCTGATCCGGCGTGGTATCCGCTCGGCGGTGTTGAGCCGCTCGTCTACGCGCTCGCCGCGGCGACGGCGTTTGTCGTGGCGGTGCTCGCGGGCATTCCGTCTGCGCGCCGCGCGGCGGCCGTGCAGCCCATGATGGCGATGAGAGCCGAGTAGGGAGCGTCCCGATCGTTAGGATGGATGTGTGAAACAGCTCATCGTGGTGATTAGCGGGGGAGTGTTTGGCGTCGCCGTAACTGGCTCGGCCCGCGATCGCAGGACGCGTCGATGGCCTTTCAAGCGTGGGGACGCCTGAGGGGTTGTTTCGCCTGAGGCATTCGCAGCCGCAGTTTGCTATCCCGCCTTGAATGCGATGAGTGGATCCACGCGCGTCACTTTGCGCGCGGCGATGAATGCGGCAACAAGCCCGGTGAACAGGAGCGTCAATGCGACGGCCGCATAGACGATTGGGTCGTGCGGCTGGACCTGAAACAGAAACGTTCGGACGAGCGGCGCGAGACCAGCCGCCACCATCAATCCGACCAGGGCACCTAGACCTATGTGGAGCGCCGACCGGGTCAGCTCGGCCCGTAACAGCTTCGAAGGGGAACTGCCGAGCGCAAGACGGATACCCATCTCACGCGTCCGTGTCACCACCGCATGGGATACGATCGCGTACAGCCCAGTCGCCGAAACAAATAGCGCGAGCACCCCGAACATGGCGAGCAATCGGCCCGCCGTCTGCCGCTCCCAGATTGTTGCATCGACATACTCCGCAAGGTCCTGAATCTCCGCCACAGCGACATTCGGATCGATCGTCGCAGACAGTCGACGAATCTGCATCTCGAGCGCGGCGGCGCCGGTAGCCGACTGCACGGTGAGTGTCCCCCGGCTGTCGGGGTTCTGAAGGAACGGCAAGTACAAGACCGGTACGGCCGCCGTACTCAGTAACGAGCGATGACGGGTGTTCGGTGCGAGGCCGACCACCTGCATCGGACCGAGCGCCGGGCCGCTGTACGGCGGCGCTTCCAGATAGCGGCCGAGCGGATTCTGCGCCGGCCAGAGTTGTGCGGCGAGGGCTTCGTTGATGACGGCGACGGGCTGGGCTCCGGCACGATCCTGCTCGCTGAACCCACGTCCACTCATTAGTGCGATTCCCATGCTCTGGAAGAAATCCGGTCCAACGAGTGTCTCGTCGGCCCTGATCCCGAGCTCGTTCTCGCGCCGCTGCAATTCGGCCTGAGGCGGCGCTTCCCCGCCGTGAAACACGGATCGACGGCCGCCGAATGCCACCGGCGGAATCGCGCTGGCCCAACTGACGGCGCGCATGCCTGGTGCATTCCGCAATTGCGTCGCAATGGTGTCGAAGAACCGTGCCGCAGCTGGACCGGAGTATCCCTGCAGGTCGAGTGTGAACGAAGCGAGCACGACGCCGTCCGTCGCGTACCCCGGCGAGACGGCGCGAATGTGTTGCAGCGTGCGCAGAGAGAGGCCGGCACCAATCAGCAGCGCAGCCGAGAGGGCGACCTGGCCCACGACCAATGCTCCCTGGGCGCGTGTGGCGCGACCGGCGACGCCGCGTGCGGCATCCTTTAGCGCGTCGACGAGCTGCGTCTGACGCGCGTGCCAGAAGGGAGCCACTGTGAATGCGACGGCGACCGAAATGGATGCGATGAGCGTGAACAGCAGCACGCGCACGTCCGGCGCGAGCGCAGCAGCGGCGACACCATAGGCCGACTCCGCCAGCGCGCTGACGATGGCGGTGATGCGCGGGGCAAGCCAGAGACCACCTGCTCCGCTGGTCAGTGCGAGGAGGAGACCTTCGACGAGCAACTGCCACGCGATCCTCGCGTCCGTTGCACCGAGCGCACGTCGCGTCGCCATTTCGCGACGCCGCGTTTCGGCGCGCGAGAGAAGCAGGTTGCCGACGTTGCCGCAGGCGACCAGGAGCAGGAGGGAGGCACCGCCCATCAGGATGGTGAGTAACAGTCGCACCTCGGCGCGGTCGTCAGACGGCAAACCGAGGCCGGTCATCAGCCGCAGACGACCGGCATGGCTGCTCGCAAACGCCTGCGTCAGCGTCTCGTCGACCGTGACGATCTCCTCTTCCGCACTTGTGCGCCCGGCGCTCGTCGTCTGTCGTCCGATAACTTGTATCCATCGGGAATTGCGGTTCTCCATCACGCCGGCCGACATGCGAGGCATGACGACGGGCTGGGCGGCGATCGGCAGCCACACCGCGTCGGCCCGGCCCGGGAATGTGCCTTCGAAATCGGGCGCGGCAATTCCAACGATCGTGAAGATGTGGCCGTTGATCGCCACCGCCTTGCCGACAACGCCCGGATCGGCGGCGAAGAGGCGACGCCAGCATGCGGAGCTGATGACCGCCACTTCGGCGCCGGCGTCTGCCGCGCTCAGCAGCCGACCGGCAGCAGGCTGTACGCGGAGCACCGAGAAATAGTTGTCGGTTACCAGCGCGCCGCTGACACGCGTGCTCGTGCCGGTGTCGGCGCGGAGGTCAAAGGCGGTGCGACGGAACCCGGCGAGATCGAGGAGGTGAACCCCCGCGCGCAGGTCGCGATACTCCGGGTAGGAAAAGCTGATGTCGATCCCTTGCGGTTGCGTGCGCTCGACCGACACGAGCCGCGACTGATCGTACACGCCGGGCACCGGACGCAGCAGCAGCACGTTCATCACGGTGAACATGGCGGTCGTCGCACCGATGCCCAGCGCGAGGGTCACCACCATGAGCAGTGAGAGGCCGGGCGTCTTGCGGTACGCACGAAGCGCGAGGCGCAGATCCTGCGCCGCGGTGTCGAGGAGCTGTATGGGGTGAGGCGTCACGATGGTGTCCTCCTGAGGAGGAGCGCAGCCGCTCCTCGAACACCCGCGAAACCGCGCGTGCGGCTGGCGCAATGCCGACTTGTATCACGATTACTCCACTTCCTCCTGACTTCTACGGCACAGGCGATCTTCTCGTCTCCAATAAGAAGCGGTTGCCCATGGCCACGCCAGCGCCGCCACCGCCAGAACCCGATGCTTTTCGCATCGCGGAGCGCGTCTGGTTACTTCCGCGCATCCATTTGACATGCCCGCAAATTCCCGTGACCTTCGGGTCCTGGTTCGATTCCCACCTCCGGCATATCATGCGTCCGTCCGCATCAGTGCGCGGACGTTGTGAAATTGCGTATGCCCGACACGAACCCCTACACGACCGTCGTCACGGCCGAAGGCCATCTCGTCGACTCGCAGATTCTGAACGCGATTCTGGACACGGTCATCCAACGTGGCGGCGAATTCCAGGTGCTCCAGTTCGACCTGGGACGCACCAACGACGACTTTTCGCGTCTGACGCTGCGCGTCTCCGCCGAGGGGGCCGACACTCTGGCGCGGCTCGTTGAGGAGTTGATCCCGCTCGGTTGTCATCCCGTCGAGGAAGCGGATGCGCTGATCAGGGTTGCGGACCGCGATGGCTGCGTGCCCGACGACTTCTATGCCACGACCAACCTGGGCACGCACGTCAGGCTCGATGGCCGCTGGGTAGCCGTCGAGCACCAGCGCATGGACGCCGTGGTCGTCGTAGAAGGAGACCGCGCTGTCTGCCGCAAGCTGCGCGATGTCCGCGCCGGGGACCGCGTCGTGTGCGGAGTCGGCGGGCTGCGCGTGACGCCTGAGTTCCGCGACCGCGATCGCGCCGATTTCGCGTTCATGACCAACGAAGTGTCGTCGGAGCGCCGGGTCGAGGCCAGCGTCGAGCGAATCGCGACCATGATGCGCGACACGCGCGCCCGCGGCGCACGAATCGCCTTCGTCGTCGGTCCGGTGGTCGTGCACACGGGGGGCGCCGCATACCTGTCGGAACTTATCCGCCGCGGCTACGTGAACCTTGTGCTGGCGGGAAACGCGCTCGCCGTACACGACGCGGAGCTGGCGTTGTTCGGCACGTCGCTGGGGGTGGATCTCGAGAAGGGAGACCCGGTCCACGGCGGCCACCGGCATCACATGCGCGCGATTAACGCGATCAACCGCGCCGGAGGGCTTCGTCTGGCTGTGGAGTCCGGCGTACTGACCCAAGGAGTCATGGTCGAGTGCGTCCGAAACGGCGTCGAGTTTCTCCTGGCGGGCAGCATCCGCGATGACGGCCCGATCTTCGACACGGTGACCGACATGGTGCTGGCCCAGGACCGCTACGCGGAGGCGCTCGCGGATGTCGGCATGGTCATCGTGCTCTCGACGATGCTTCACGGCATCGGCGTCGGCAATATGCTGCCGGCATGGGTGCCGGTTGTCTGCGTCGATATCAACCCGGCTGTCGTAACGAAGCTCGCGGACCGCGGATCCTCGCAGACCATAGGCCTGGTCACGGATGTCGGGCTGTTTCTCCACCAGCTCGCGAAGCGGCTCTCCTGAGCTTTTTCCAGTCGCGCCAGCCGTGCCTGCCGCCTACTCGGATGTTTCAACCGTCGCGCGGCGGATCCCGATTAGGCGGGTTTCAGCGTGGAGGGTTCATCAGTTTCGCCGACAATAGTTCGGAAGCTGTGTTCCGCGACTGTCGTCGGTAGTCTCGCAGCGAAGGAGGAGGAAAACCCGATGCCGATGTACCTCACTCGATTCAGCTACACGCCCGAGACCTGGGCAAGATTGATCAAGAATCCGGAGGATCGCCGCACCGCGGCCAGGCAATACATCGAATCGGTCGGCGGAAAGCTGCACGGCTTTTGGTTCGCCTTCGGCGATCATGATGGCTACAACCTCTGGGAGGCGCCCGACAATGTCTCGATGGCGGCAGCGGCGATCGCCATCGGCGGCGGCGGGGCACTGAGCTCCATCCAGACGACCGTTCTCCTCACCGTCGAAGAGACACTCGCCGCCCTGAAGAAGGCTTCGTCTATCGCTTATCGCTCGCCGGGAGAATAAGCGCGGATCCCGCTGGAGGCGCTTCAGTAACGGATCACCCTTAATATCCGCGAGACCGCCGTCGCGGTCGAGCCAGGCGAACGCCTGATCCGGCTGACCGCGATAGGTCTGGTGCGTCCGGACAGTGAACGCCGAATTGCCATGATTTGTGAAGTCTGAGCTGCTATCCTAGAGGTCCCCAGCTGCTCTCGCTTTTGCCTTCCGTTGCCGGAAGTTTCCTGCCCTTTGGAGTTCCACTCGGCCCGTCGGTTGCCTATCACGTCGGCGGTGTTCCGCGCCGATAGATGAGAAACAGAGAGAAGCCGCTCATGCTGTCTAAATCGGTTCCTACGCCCCCTGGCGCTCCGGCGATTGCCGGTGACCGCCCACAACTCAAGATCGCGCCGCGGGCGCAGGATGCGCGCAACGGACAGCAGGATGGTTCCGGTGGGATCCGGGATAGCGCCGTTGTAATCACTGACGAACTCTCCGGGTGGCACGGCGAGTGGCGGCGCACTCTGGAGACGATGAAGGCCACCCTGGCCGATCTCGGGCAGGCGTGCGAGTCGGCCATCGATGCCCGTGAGGCGGAGGTCGCCGGGTTGATCGACACGCTCGTGGAGAGTGCGCGGGCGGAAGCAACCACTGCCGCCGAGCAGACGCGCGAGCAGGCGCAGATCGAGATAACCAGACTTCAGCAGTCATTGGCGGAAGTTCAGACCAGGGCAGACACCCTGCAAAGCGACCTCGACGCGGAACGGGACAGCGTCAAGACCCTCAGGGAACAGCTCGAGATGGACGGAGCCGCGCGCGTGCGCGCCGAGGCCGAGCGTGACGAGGCGCGACGCGAGTGCCAGCAGCAGATGTCAGCGGCGGAGTTGCAGGCGCGAGGCCTGCGTTCCGAAAGCGACGGTTTGAGAGGCGAGCTCAAGATAGCGCGGCAGCAGCTCGACGAGGCCGTGGCCGAAACGTCCAAGGCAACGGCGACGCTTCAGTTGATACAGCGCGCGCTGGCGCAGGGTATGCCGGTGAACGTGGCGGTCCAGAATGAGACGCGGTCAGGCGACGGTGCGGCCCTGGCGGAGAGCCGCCCGTGCGAGCTACGCGCGGAGAATAGCTCCGTGCTGCAGCCGCCTGCCATCGGAGCCAGCCCCGTCGCCGATCCGCAGGTTGCCCTGGCCGCGGCGCACCCCGACGTCGTCGAGGACATCAAACGAGTGCTCGAACAGGTAGAAAGTATCTACAATCTGGATCTCAATGCGGGCCGAGTGGGTACGGAGCTCGTTGATTCCCTCACAGGTAGTCTTCGTTACGCGCGTGACCTCATCGTGGCGCGGTGGAGCCGCGACGGCTGCGATGCGGCAGCGCTGTTCGAGTACCAGATGGCCGTGCTGCTCGATCTGAACGTGGCGACGTCGTTCGGCCGTCACCTGAGCATCTCCGCATGCGCGTCGCGCAAACTCGTCGCATCACCGACGGCGGGGAATCCCGACGCCATCGAGAAGACCATCTCCTGACCGAGCGGCTCCACCTCCGCCAGAACTGATAGACGCATCGACCTCACGGCTGTGAGGCGTTGCGGGCGTGGTGAGGGTGGCCCGGCGGCTTTTTCGTTCCGCCGGGCCCTTTGAGAAACGCGAGGTTCCGCTAGAAGCCGATGACCAGGCCCACTCGGGCAATGCGTGGGCTCAGGTTCTGCGCGAGCGCGTTGAACCGCGTCGATGTCACGTCGTTTACCCGCACCAGCGCGGTGTTTGCGTTGAACAGGTTGAACACGTCGAGGATGAAGCGGATGTTCGACGTGTCACTGGTCCGGAATGCCTTGGCCACACGAACGTCCGTGTTCCACAGGTTCGGATAGCGCAGCGTGTCGATCTCGGGCGTCAGGAGCACGGTGAGTGCGGAGTCGGCCCCGAGTGCGGCGGTCGTTCCGCTCCGGACGATCGGGAAGGGATATCCCTGCCGACCGAAGACGTTCGCGCTGAGCTCGATGCCAAACGGCGCCTGATACAACGCATTGGCGTTGAACTGCCACTTCGCATTGATGTAGATGGTACCCGACCCGCTGCCGCCGCTCTGCGGCGCGAACTGCCCACCATTGTTCAATGGCTCGGTCACCGTCCGCGTCGGGTTGCCGTTCGTGTCATATAGGCCCGCCGCTTCAGTGAAGTGCTCGCGCGCGTTGTTCCACGACACGCCGACGCGTCCCATCCACCGGTTCGCAAGCCGCTTCATCACGGACATCTCGATGCCGTGATAATCCGTGTAGTAACCAGGGATATTCGTCGTCACGAAGCCGTTCCCGCCCGCGCTGATGGCGGCCGCATCCGGGATCCAGGTGGGCACGTTGTAATCGATGTTGTAAACCGGGATCGTTCCCGAGAACCCGGGCCCGGGGGCGTAGTCGGCTAGGGTCACGCCGACGCGCGGAGTAATCGTCCCCGTAAAGTTACCGAAGAGGTTCGTCGTCCTCGTGTAGCTGTAGGTGACGCCCATAGCTAGATTCGGGATCACCTCACGGTCGATCCCGGCGACGACGGCGCTCGTGACCGGTGCCTTCAGATCCGGATCGAGCACGTTCGCCGAGGTGAGCGCTGTCGGGTTCGCAGGATTGAAGCCGCCGGCCGCAGTAATACGCTGCGTCAGATCGACCTCGTTGGCCTGCGCGAAGTGGTCGCTGTTGAGATCGCTCCAGCGGTACGTCGCCGATCCGGCCGTGGAGCTGGTATTGAGGACACCGACAGTCCCCGTGTTCAACTGTCCGGCGCCGCGGCTGTAGCTCGCACGGGCAACGGTCCGGCGAGCGTCGTCGACCGCATAGGTCACCCCGATGCGCGGTGAAAAGTTGTTCCAGGTGAAGGGCGTGTCATATCCCGAGAACACCAGACCCGGAATCACCTCGGGGAAAGCCGTGTTCGGGAGCGTTTCGCTCGGTAGCGCCTTGCCGTTCTGCCGGTCGTAGCGCAGGCCGGCGTCGATGGTGAACCGGTTCATCGAAATCGTATCGCCGACGTAGAGGTCCCAGTAGAACACCCGGTTGCCGCCGATGCCTTGCCGGAACGCCTGCGCCTGCAGATCCGTCGCGGAACGCTCGATCCCGAGGATCATGTTCCCCGGCCACAGCGTGCCGCTGATCGCGTCGGTCCGCCGCCAGCCCATTCCGTACCTGAGTTCGTGCGATCCGCCGAAACCATTCAGGAAGGACCGCGCATCGACCGTGGCCGTATGCTGCGGCCGGACGTTCAGGCTCTGATTGATGGAGCCGTATGACGCCGCCGTGACGAAGCTGCGGCCGGCCTGCATGTCGAGGCCGCCGATCGGGTCGAGGATGAACCCCGTGTTGTAGTAGGCGTACAACGCCGACACGAACAACTTCGGGCCGAACACGTGGTCGTCCGCGATCTTCCACAGTCCGTGGAACGGAGTATCGGTATAGGCGTTGTCCTGATGGTAGGTCGCCGTCGGTGCGTCGAACAGGATATTCGTCGTCCCGGGGCTACGCCCTTCCTTGATCTTGAACCCGTCGAAATAAAGGAAGCTGAGATTGTCGTTCTTCGTCGCCTGGTAATTCACCTTCACGTTCGGATTCTTCAACTGCGTGCGGTCGATCAGCGCGCCGGCGCGCCGCACCAGGCGTACGTCCTGGATTGAATAGGACCCGTAGAACCACGCCCTGTCCTTCCAGATCGGGCCGCCCAGCTCACCGCCGTAATCCGAGATCTGCTTGTTGTGGTCCGAGGTCTCGTGCGTTACGCCCGCTGCGGCGAGCTCGTCTGGCACGTTCGACGATTCCATGTTCTCGTTGTCGAAATACCCGCGGGCGGTGCCGTGGAACTGATTGGTGCCACGCTTGACGACGAAGTTCAGGCCCATGCCGCCGGTGCGAGTCTTGATGTCGTTGCCCGCGGTCGAAACCTGGATTTCCTCGAAGTTGTCGTAATTGAAGTAGGTCGGCGACGCTCCGGTCGCGGCCATATCCGTCACCTCGACGCCGTCGAGGGTCCAGGTCGCGTCCTGCGGCCGTGTGCCCTTCGCCTGGAAATTCGACTGCTGCCCGGTCTCGTTGCCACCGATGTTCACGCGGTCGACGAGTACGCCCGGCACGCTGCGCATCAGCGCGAAGGGGTCGCGCGAAGTCGGGATCTTCTGCAGCTCGTTCGACGTGAAGTTGGTGGCCGTCCCGGTCTTCTTGGTGTCGACGATTGGCGAATCGGCCGAAACGGTGACTGCTTCCTCCACAGTCGCGACTTTCATGGACACCGTCGGCAGTTCGGTCGTGGCGCCGACGCGCACTTCGACGTTCTCGAGAACGGCGGTCGCGAAGCGCTGCAGCGCAATTGAGATTTTGTAGGATCCCGGCCCCAGGTTCAGGAACCGGAACTTGCCCGCAGTGTCGGTGGTGGTGGTCAGGGTCCGATCGCTGCCGGTCAGCGTGACGGTGACGCCCGGGAGCACACCGCCCTGCTCGTCGGCGACCGATCCTGAAATGGAGCCTGCCCCGAGCTGCTGGGCAAGCGCGGAGGATGCGGTGATGAGCACGAGTACCGCCGCGAGAAGTAAACGTTTCATTCAGAAGCTCCTTTGTCCGCACCGGGACAGTAGGAAAGTGAGCCTTTCGAATGATCCAGTGCGGTGCACGCGATGTGCCTGTATCGCGATGAGTTTCGGCTGGTATGAACGGTAAATATGTGTGACGAGAGGTGGGAAATTTGCCTTTAACCCAGATGCCGGTCACGAGAGCTGATGGACCGATCCAAGTGTTCGGATGTTCGATCTAGGAGGTCGAATCGCGCTGTCGTGCCGCGAATCACGAGCCGGTTGCACGCCGTTCAGGTACGATCGCCAAAGCGGCTCAGGTTCGAACCATTCTGTTCACTGCGCTGCAAGCGAATCCGATGACCCCTACCAGCCCGGGAGCTGCGAAAAGCTCTGATCAACGCCGAGGTGACATGTGATCCCGACGCGCCTCCTCGTACTGTCCACGCTGCTCTTCGTCATGCTGGAGGGTCCCGCGCGCGCGCAGAGTGGCCGCGAAGGCTCGTGGAGCGCAAGGACCCGAGCGGGCAACACGCTGAAAGGATCGTGGACGGCCGCCGCCGATCCGAAAACGGGCACCGTCACTGGAACGTGGACCCTCGACGACGCAGCAGGAAAGACGGCGATGCGCGGTGCGTGGTCAGCAGCAAAGTCAACGAAGGGGTGGAGCGGCGAGTGGCGAGCCATCGTTTCGGGTCGCACGGGAGAGTACGCAGGCACCTGGAACGCGAGCGTCGAGCTCAAGCCGACCTCGCCCTTCGAAGATCTTTTCGAACTCGCGGTCAAGAATATCGTCAGCGGCAACTGGCGAGCGGGCGGACAGGCGGGCGCGTGGTCGATCCGCGCGTACGAGAGACAAGGAGACTCAGCGGATCGCGTTCGGGTTCAGGTGATCTGTGCCCACTCCACCGATAGTCGGAGTGGACGCGCTGTTGGCCGGCACCCCGTGCTCGTCGCTCAATCGAGGCCATCCCAGCGCTTCACCAACGTCGTCGGGCAGATCCGCGAGTCCGCGGACGATTGTGAACGCCCCGTACGGTGTGTGAACAGTTCCACGAACGAGGCACGGATGTCTGAAGAGTCCCACGTCAACCTCTGCCAATCCTGCTGAAGCGAACACGAGCTCGCGACGGGCGAATGTCCACACGCTCGGCGGGCTGCGCGGAGTGTCGTACGGGTTTGCGCAGCGGCAGCGACTCAGTTCTGTGTGCGCAAGAGGCGCACACCAACAGCACCCGGCGCCCCTCTTTCACGGCGACATATGTATGAGCGCATCCGAAGATGCGTGCCGCGTCGATGACCATACCGACCCCTTGGGCAATGACTGTGCCGCCGTGATCCCGGTTCAATGCGCTGCTTTCGTAATCCAGGACGCCCGCGGTCCACCAAATTTGTCATTCGATTACACAAGTGCGGTTGATCTGGCCGCCTGCGGCCTGCGGCGACGCGTGGGGTAGGATCGTGGCACCAGATGACCGACAGCGGAAATGCCGATCGAACCGCACGTGCGGTCGTGTGGTTGGTGTGGACGGGTATGCTCGCGCTGATGCTCTGGTCGTATCTGCCGATCGCGTCACGCGTGCCGCTGGCGGAAGACTGGTACACCGTTCCGCTGCTGACCGGTCAGCCGGTGTCGCTTTCATCCTGGCTGTGGGAGCAGAACAACGAGCATCGCATGCCGGTCGCGCGTTTGCTGCTCCTCGCGGTGCTGAAGGTGGCCGGCGGTGACTATCGAGCGGGCGGGCTGCTCAGCATGGCGCTGCTGGCTGGCGGCGCCGCGGGGCTGATTCTCTTCGCGCGCCATCTGCGCGGCATGGCGGACGTTGCCGATGCCTTCTTTCCGCTGACCCTGCTTCACTTCGGCCACTCGGTCGACGTTCTGTTTCCGTTTCAGATCACGTTCGTGCTCTCGCTGGCGTTCATCACCGTCGTCGGCTGCACGCTGTATCTGCCGCGATCCGTCAGCTCCGCGTCCGCCGCCGCGGTCGCCGGACTCGCGCTCCTGTTTCTTCCACTCTCGGGACTCATCGGTCTGCTGTTCGTTCCTCCCATGGCCGCGTACTTCGCGTGGGCGGGGTGGTGCTGCCGGAGCGGGACGCACGGGTGGCCAGAAACAAAACGGGTTGGATCGTGGCTGCTGTCGGCGAGCACCGGCGCTGTGGTGCTCGGCGCACTCTACTTCGTGGGTTACGAACACCCCTGGTGGAATCCGCCGAATCCCGGCATCGTTCCCTCGATCAAGGTGATCCTCAAGATGCTTTCACTGGGATTTGGTGCTGCACCATTCTTCCTGTGGATGCCCGGGGTGGCCGGCGCGGTTCTGTTCCTGACCGCTTCGAGCTGGGTGGCGGCGCGTGCTCTCACGCAAGAGGGATGGCAGCGCGAGCGCGCCATCGGCCGTGCGCTGTTTCTTGCAACGTCACTCGGGTTCGCCGCCGCGGTCGGCTGGGGGCGCGCGGGATACGCGCCCGACATCGGGATCCCTCTTCGCTACGTGTCGATCGTTCTGCCGGCATTCGTTGCCGGATACCTGACCTGGGTGATCTCGCCGTCACGCGCGAGCAGGATGATCCAGCGCGCGCTCGCGGTAACACTGCTGATTCTGGTGCCGATCAACACCGTCGCGGGTCACAGAATGTTCGCCGACTGGTATCACGAGGGCATGTCGAGCTTCGAAGGCGAGGTTCGCCGCGGCGTTCCCATCGACGAGCTCGCGAAACGCTACAACCGGTTCCTCGTGCACTGGTGGACGCCGGACGAACTCGCGCGCCACATGCGGATGCTGCATGCGGCAGGCATCCCGCCCTTCGACACGATCGCTGGAGACGCCGCCGGGCAGCGGTGACGGCGAGCTCATTCGGAGCGCAGTGCCGTGACGGCCTCGACCCGTGTCGCGCGGCGCGCAGGCAGATAGCACGCCAGGAGCGCGACCATCAGCAGAACACCCGGCGCCACGAGGAACGTCAGCGGATCGCGCGTGCTGACATCGTGCAGCAGCGTGCCGAGCGCACGCGTGACGGCCAGCGCCACGATCGCTCCGACGACGACGCCGGCGACGACCAGCGCCATGCCTTCGCGGACCACCATCTGCAGCACATCACCGACCTGTGCACCCAGCGCGATGCGCACACCGATCTCCCGCGCCCGTTGTCCGACAGAATACGCGAGGACGCCGTAGACACCCACCGCGGCGAGCACGAGTGCGACCGCGCCGAACAGCGCGAACAGCAGCGTGAAGAAGCGGTCGCGCGCAATCGATTCCGACAGCACATCGCGAAGCGTGGAGATGCTGCGGATCGGCTGGTCGGGATCGATGCCGCGTACGGCTGCGCGAATGGATTCGGTGAGGAGCATCGGATCACCGGCAGTGCGCACGACGATGTTCGTCACGATGCGTGGCGCGGTGCGCTGATTGAAATAGACGATCGCCGGGGCCTCTTTGGCAAGCCCGTTCTGCCTGACGTCGCCCACGATCCCCACGACGGTCGCGCGTCCACCGTAGTTCGCGCGAACGATCTGCCCGATGGGGTCCTGACCCGGCCAGAAGCGGCGCGCCGCCGCCTCGCTGACCAGAAACGGATACGGCGCTCCGTCCGGCCAGCGCTCCGGCAGCGGCTCACCGCGCACGAGCGGGATGCGCATGGCGGTGATGTAGCCAGGACTGATCAGACAGTTGACGGCACGCAGCGCGGTGCCGTCACGTGATCCGGTGCCATCCGCGCGCAGGAAGATGAGCGTGTCGCTGCAGGCGCTCTCCAGCGGGAGCCGCGTGATGCTTCCAGCAGCCACGACACCGGGCAGCGCCGCGATCCGCTGAAGGATCTGTTCGCGCCGTTGCACGAGGAGCTGACCGATGTCGCCAGTCGCACCGGCGAGGTTGTACTGGATGGTCACCGCCAGCGTGCGTTCGGGATCGAAGCCGGGTTGAACGCTCCGAAGCTGGAGGAGGTTTCGTCCCATCAACCCTGCCGCGATCACCAGGATTACAGCGAGGGCGACCTGCGCCACGACGAGCGCGCCGCGAAGTCGGCCGCTGCCGCCGATGGTTCCGCGGCCCCGTCTGAGACCCTCCTGAGGCGTGGGGAGGGATCGCAAAGCCGGCAGGATGCCGAACAGCAGTGATGTCGCGATCGCAAGCAACAGCCCGAACGCAATCACGGCGCGATCGACTCGAACCTCCTCGATACGCGGCAGTGTGTCCGCGCTCAGCGCGAGCAGCGTCCGCATACCCCACGTAGACAACGCGATCCCGAGAACGCCGCCCAGCAGCCCGAGAGCCAGGCTCTCGGTGAGCAGTTGCCTCAGGATCCTCGCGCGTCCGGCGCCGAGCGCGACGCGCGTGGCGAGCTCGTGCGCGCGCGATGTCCCACGCGCCAGCAGCATGTTCGCCAGGTTGGCGCACGCAATGAGCATGATGACGCCGACGACCGCGAGGACCACCATGAGTGCCGTGTCGACACCGCCGACGATCGTGTCACGGACCGGAATGACCCGCGCCGCGCTCCAGCCCTTGTACGTGCCGGCGAACTCGGACGCGAATTGCGCCGCAGTGGAGTTCACTTCGTTCTGCGCCTGTTCGAGCGTCGCGCCGGGCGCGAGTCGTGCGAGCGCCTCGAACTGCCGCTGGCTTCGCACGCGCGGGCCGAGCGACTCGTCCGGCAGAATCGATTCGGGAGACCACAAATCGGTTGCGCTCTCGGGATATCGAACATCCGCCGGCATCACCCCCACGATCGTGTACGGCATCGCGCCCATCACGATCGTCCGCCCCAGGATCGCCGGGTCGCGGGCAAACCGTGTGGTCCAGAGCCGCTCGCTGATGACGGCGTTTCGCAGCGCCTGGCGCTCGTCTTCCAGCGTCAACGCACGGCCGATGCGCGCGCGCACGCCGAGCGTCGCAAAGAGATCGCCGACGACGATCGCGACCTGATGCTCTGTCGGTTCCCCCTGGCCGGTGAGGATCATGGGAATACTGATGGCCCCGGAGAAGGACGTCAGCGCGCGCGATCGTGCCTGCCAGTCGTCAACCTCCGGCACGGAGAAGCGTCCGTCGGTGATGTCCTGGGCGCGGTTCGCGAGATAAACGCGTACCAGCCGCGCCGGCTCCGCGTAGGGAAGGGGCCGGAGCAGGACTGCGTTCACGATGCTGAAGATGGCAGTGTTGGCGCCGATGCCGAGTGCGACGGTGAGCACCATGACGACGGAGAACCCGGGCGAGCGCCGGATCAGTCGCACGGCATAGCGCAGGTCGCGAGCGAACGTCTGCACACCGTGCAGCGGATGAACGTCACGACTGGCTTCCTTCGTCTGCTCGATGCCTCCCAGTGTGAGCCGCGCGCTGCGACGCGCGTCGACTTCGTCCATGCCACGGCGCTGGTTCTCTCTCGTCTGCATCGCAACATGAAAGGAGATCTCGTCGTCGATGTCCTGGTCTGCGCGCTTCGTGCCGAGAATGGCGCGGAGACGTGCGCGAATCCCGTAGACCCAGTGACGCCATTCCACGTTTACGCCTCCTTGATCCGCAGCACGCGGCTCACCGCCGACGACAGCCGCTGCCACTCCTCACTTTCCTGTGTCAGTCGCCGCCGGCCGGCGGGCGTGAGCGCGTAGAACTTCGCTCGTCGGCCGAGCTCGCTCGTCTTCCACTCGGACCGGATCCAGCCGGCGAGCTCGAGCTTCTGCAGAGCGGGGTAGACGGAACCATCGCTCGCCTGGAGCTGATCGTTGGAGACCTGCTTCAACCGCTGACTGATCGCCCAGCCGTGCAGAGGCTCGAGCGCGATGATCTTGAGCAACAACAAGTCGAGCGTGCCCTGAACGAGATCGGTTGGTTTACTCATTGCCGTCTCCGTCCCCCGCATGCCCTCGGTTACCGAGACCATGTGACGGGTTAGGACGGAGCAGATAAGCGGAAGGTTGCGTGCACGCTCGACATTTCCGTAAGTCGCCGGCGCTTCTTGTCATGACGCCAGCTGTATCTGGGGTTTCGCTCCTCTCTCCAAATCGTTGACTTCCAAGCATTTCCTTTTCACGGGCCGCGCGGTATCGCACTTGCCTGATCTGTCAGCCTGTAACCCTGGAGGCTTTCTGTGACCCGTACTATTGGAGCGGCCATCGGCGCACTGATCATCGTGTTCTTCATGGCAGACATCGCCGGCTACCTGGCTGGCCCTTCGCCTGCCCCTGCGGCCGCCAGCGCGCGTCGCTGACGGGCCGCACTCTCTACGGCAGGTATCCACACTCGGTTGGGCGGAGCGGTGCCGCCTCGATCGAGTTTGTACATGCGTCCCTCCTGACGCAGCCCTCGACATTCCACGGACGGCCCGCCTCAGTCTTCGCAGCTGAGTGGTAAGATCCGTCCCTTCGGATCCTCTGGCGACCCACGGCCCTATGGCTCAGCAATTTGGTCTTCGACGAGTCGAACCCCGTTCACCCGATGCGACACCCGCGTCCGAGGCCCTGCTCGCCGCCGCCGAGCGTGACGCAGGCGAGATCGTAGCCAGCGCGCGGGCGGAGGTGCAGCGCACGATCCTCAGGGCACAGCAGGAGCTTCTCGCGCTCAATGCGCAGGTGCGGACGACTCTGGAGCGTCTCGACGGGCGCGACGAGCGGCGCGAGCAGGGGCGCGCCGGGAGTGGGCGATTTGCCGCGTCGCGGGTGTTGACGGAGGCACACGCGCAGCTCGACGCACTCTCCATCGATGCGCGTCCGACGGGCGTGGTGGTGGCGCATCCCGCGACGCAGGTCACGCTGGCGGCACCCGCCGTCGCGCTGAGTCCTTATGAAAAGGACAATGCTCGCGTTCGCGTCACGGTGCCGTTCCGCGCAGCGCGCCGCCTGCGAGCGGTACCCGCTGTAGCGATCGCGCTGGCCGCCGCGTTGATGGTTGCCGGCGGCTGGGCGTGGACGCGCGGATCACTCCCCCCAGCACGCAGCACCGAGGTTCGGCCAACCTCAGAATCCCCCTCGGACAACGTGCGGAAGGCTGACGGACCGAACGAACCGAGCTCCGAAGCCACCGGAATGATTGACCGCACCGCAAAGAACGCTCGGGGCGAGAAGCCGGATCGAGCCGCCGCCGCTCAGCGTGCGCCCGTCCCGCCCACAGAATCGCCGGCACAGATGAAGAGCATTCCGGCTGCCCAGAGCACATCGCCGGCGGCGCGACAGGAACTCCTCATCGCGACGGAGCGCTGGCTCGACGCGTACTATCTGCAGGACGCGGGAAGGATGGCGGCGATCTCGACACCCGCCGTCACCCTGTCCGACGAGCGCACATCCGACGAGCGTCTACCACGCGGACTGAGCGGCGTGCGGCGAACCCTGAGCGATGCCACGGTCCAGGTTTTCGGCACCGACGCAATCCTGACCGCAAAGATCAACGAACGGAGCGATGTGAGCGGACAGGAGTCCGCCAGCTTCATCTCTCAGATGTGGACGCGGCGCGGGGGAGTGTGGCAGGTCACCGACGTCAGAATCGTCAGCGCCGCGGCGGTCGCGCGGGCTTTCAAACGCTAGCGGCGCTGCGCGACCGATTCCATCTACCATTTTCCATCTCAGTCCGCAGGTTGACTAACCGGCGGCAGGTCGCTGCTCCAGATCGTCTTTTCCGCTCTCCACGTGCCGCCCGTGTTGCGCAGCACGATCAGGTACTTGCCGCGGTCGCGGCCGCCTTTGTCGAACGAGACTGAATACGTGCCCGACTCGTAGGCGATCGGGCCGAAGCCGGATACGTCCGCGGTTTCGAGCGTGAGGTTCGTCGCCCCTTTCTCGATCATGTTGGTGTAGAACGACTTCAGCGGTTCACGTCCGCGCAGCAATGGTGCGTTGGGCGGCATGAACACGGAGTTGTCGGCGTAGTAGCCGAGCACTTTGTCGATCTCCTTCGCATTGAACGCAGCGGCGAACTCCGACGAGCTCTTTCTGATGGCTTCCTGATCTGCCATCGTGAACTGCTGTTCCCTGGCTCCGGTGGCACACGCGCTCAAGGAAATCGTGAGCGCGAGTGCCGCATTGGTCACGGCGTGTCGCATTCCTCTGGTCCTCACTCTTGAATTAGGACGAACTTCGATGATCAGGTACCCATCAGTTGGCTGTCAACTCCACGCTCACACCGGCGACGCTCGCCGCATAATTCCGACTCCAACTACCGACTGCTAAGCGTGTCCGGAGTTTGCAGTTTGAGGTTTGGAGTTTGTCGGTGTCATAATTCGCCCGCGAATGGGCAAACTGAACGTCGTGGTGCTCTACGACCGCTGGGACGAGCCAGAAGTCGAAGGGACGTCGACCGAGAAAGCGCCGCTCACGCGCACGCTGGACAAGAAGGAAGTCGAAGACGAGGTCGCCGAGACGCTCGGCAAACTCGGACACGACGCCACGCTCCATGTCCTCGACGGTACGGTGAAAAGCCTCCACGCGATCGCCCGGCTCGAGTGCGATCTCATGTTCAACCTCGCCGAGTCATTCGGCGGCAACGACACCGCCGATTACTGCATCGCTGCATATCTCGAGCTGCTGGACAAGCACTTCACGGGCAGCGGATCCCACGGCCTGCTCTACGGCCAGGACAAGGCCGCCGCCAAGAAGATCCTCGAGTTCCACGGCATTCACACGCCCGTCTTCGCGCGCTCCTTCCGCGGACGGCTCGACTTCTCCCACGATCTCGAATTCCCCGTCATCGTCAAGCCTGCGCGCGAAGACGGATCCATCGGCATCGAGTTCAGCAGCGTGGTCTCGTCGATACGCGAGCTGATGGAACGGATCGACTGGCTGCACGCCAACTTCGATTCACCCGTACTGATCGAGGAGTTCGTTGAGGGCCGCGAAATGTACGTGGGTGTCATTGGCAACGAGCACCCGGAAGCGCTGCCCGTGATCGAGCTGGACCTGTCGAAGTTGCCGGAGGGAACGCCGCGGATTGCCGGCGCCGAGGTGAAATGGGGCAAAGGCACCCGCGCGTATCGCGACACGAAATCCGCGATTGCCGAAGGCCTGGCTGATGAAACGGTCACACTGCTCCAGCAGACGGCGATTGCGGTGTATCAGGCGCTGGAACTTCGCGACTACGCACGTATCGACATGCGACTCCGTCCGGACGGACGCGTGGCGGTCATCGAGGCCAACCCGAATCCGTGGCTCGCCTCGAAGGCAGAATTTGCAATGGCCGCCAGGAAATCAGGGCGCAACTACACGCAGCTGATTGAAGAGATCATCGACCTCGCAACAGCGCGATACGCTTGAGACGAAGTGCTGTCAAAAGCCGCACCGCAGAGAACGCCGAGGGCGCAGAGACAATTAGTACGCTGCCTGATTCGCCTCGAAACGACGTTTGCATTTTGACCATGTGCCTCTGCGTGCTCAGCGGCCTCTGCGGTGAGGTATTGCAACCGCGGTAGGCCCTGCTTGCCTTACGACGTCACCGTATCTTCCACAAGTACAGAGTGACCTCGTCGCCATTCACGCTGGTGAAATGATCGATCTGGTCGGCAGGCCAGTCGGTGCCCATGCTGAACGCGTGCGAGACGATGCGCGCGCCTGACTTCAGTTTGCTGGTGAGGATAGGTCGGAGCTTCGCGTTCGATGAGCCGAGCAGATAGAGCGTGACGACGGTCGCCTTCGACACGTCGGTTGTCATCGCATTTTCTACGCGGAACTCCACGAGCTGCTCTACGCCGGCGCTCCTGGCGTTGGTTTTTGATTGCTCGATCAACCGCGGATCGATGTCGACGCCGATGCCGCGCGCGCCGTACTTCTGTGCGGCACGAATCGGGATGCGGCCGTCGCCGCATCCGAGGTCGAGCACGACATCCGTGACGGTCACTTTGGCCAGATCGAGCATTCTGTCGACGACATCCTCCGGTGTGGCATGGAAAGGCGCCAGACTCTGTGGCAGGAGGACAAGGCTCAAGCAACTCAACAGTAAAACGACGCGAAACATGTGGAAATCATAGACGAATAAGGCATTTACCCTCGGCGACTCGACCGCGGATCATCTGCGGCAGAGCCGGCCATCGCGGCGCTGCGATTACGAAACCGTGAAAAAGTGGCCAATTTTAGGGCATTTCTCGTTGCCGACCCCCGTCCGATCGCTTATACTTTAAGGACTGCTCAGCGTGCGCACACCAGCCTACTTACCTTTCTCAGTTGGGGGACACGTGACATTCCAGGTCGGTGACAAGGTCATTTACCCAAACCACGGACTCGGCGTCGTTCAGGGCATCGAAACGAAAACCATACTCGGAACGACCTGCGGTTTCTACCACCTCCGCATGGTTGCGAACGAGACGACGGTGCTCGTGCCGGTGGACAACGTTGACGGCGTCGGACTCCGACGAGCGATCAACGATCAGGAAATCGACCGGTTGTTCACTCTCCTCGGCGATGGGAAGATCGACAGCCACCAAAACTGGAAAGGACGCTTCAAGGACAACTCAGACCGGATGCGCACCGGCTCGATCTACGACGTCGTCGAAGTGCTCAAGAGCCTGACCTTCCTCGCGCGATCCAAGAATCTCTCGTTCCGGGAGAAGCGAATGCTCGATCGGGCCAAGTTCCTGGTCATCTCCGAGATCTCCGAAGTGGCCCACGAGAAGAGTGCGCAGATCGAGGAAAAAGTCGACCGCGCCCTCGAACGCTGCTTCACGA
>DATLLF010000220.1:0-19248 GCA_035537955.1 Vicinamibacterales bacterium
CAGCAGCGGCTCCGCTTCACGCGTGCCCGATGCATCCTTTACGTAAAGATCGCCGGGTCCTTTAGCCTTCGAGGTGTAGACGATGCGACGGCCGTCTGGCGACCATAACGACGCGAGTTCCGCCTCGACCTTGAACGTGAAGCGCGAGGAGACGCCTCTCGTCAGATCGCGAATCCACAGATCGCTCTTCGTGCCTTCCGCGACGTCGTAGACGAGGCGGGTCCCGTCGGGCGAGATGGCCGTATCGCGATAATCGCCCGGTGCGTCGAGTACGGGCGTTTCCTTGCCCGCCCGATCGAGCCACACGAGGCGAGTGCCGCCCAGCTCGCCGCCCCTGAACACGAGGACGCCGTTGCTCGATGCCGAGAACGAGGCCAGCCCGACATCGTCGGTGCCGAGGCCCTCACCCATCGGGACAGGCTCACCCTGGAGCGTCAGCGACTTCGCGTCGAACTTCTGCGCGACGAGCGTGCGGTCGCGGACGAAGAGCAGGTAGCCGGGCGCGGCGTACTGAACCTGCGTCGTCGTCTTGAACAGCGGTTTCGAGAACGGCGTTTCGATCGAGCCCACGGCCAGCATCATCTCGGGGGAGGAAGGGTCAATGATCGTATAGAGAAAATGCTTTCCATCGGGCAGGAACTCCGGCCAGCCGCTGCCGGGCGAACCTTTCTCTTTCCCCTGCTCGAAGACGACTGGCTGCGCGACACCACCGCTGGCGGCGACGCGCATGAGCGGATCCGTGACACGCCCGTCGAACAGAATGACGCCTTCCGGGCTCCAGGACCCATCCGACGCGTTGGCTGGTGTGTCGCAGATCGTCTGCGGCGGACCTCCGGCGATATCCACCTTCTTCAGCTTGTCACCAGCGACGAATGCGACGAAGCGGCTGTCGGGAGACCAGAACGGCCGCTGCACGCCTTCGGTGCCGGGGAGCGGCCGCGCCTCGAGCGCGTCGAGCGCGCGGATCCAGATCAGGCGCTTGCCGTCAGCGTCAGCTGCGAACGCGATGTTCCGTCCGTCGGGTGAGACGATCGGCGGGCTCGCGTTCTGAACGGACGCGGGCATCAGCAGCGGGAAGCGAACGATCGGCTGCGGCTGCGGCGCACGCCGCATCCATCCAACGGCAAACCCGAGCGCGGCAATCGTCGCGACGCCGCACGCCACCCAGGCGACGTGTTCGCGCGTGCGCCGGCGTCCGCTCACGACGGCGGGCAGACCGACTTTCGATCCTCCCTGTGCCACCCATTGCAGTTCGGCGGCGACGTCGCGCGCCGACTGCCAGCGATCTTCGGGATCCTTTGCCAGGCAGCGGCTCACGATCCGCTCCAGCGCCGGCGGCGTGAGCGGCATCAGTTCTTCGATCGGCCGCGGCTTCGTTGCGAGTACCGCGGCCATCACACTCGACGACGTCTGTCCTTCGAACGCACGGTGGCCGGTCAGCAGTTCGTAGAGTACGCAGCCGAACGCGAAGATGTCGGTCCGCGCGTCCACGTCGCGCGCCTCGATCTGCTCGGGCGCCATGTACTGTGGCGTGCCGACGACGGTGTGCGCGCCGGTGAGCGCGGCAACCGTGGCCTGCTCGATAGCGGAGACGGGGCTCGACAGCGCCGCTGCGGACGCCTCGAGCTTGGCGAGCCCGAAGTCCAGCAGCTTCACGCCCTGCTTCGTGACGAGGATGTTTGCCGGTTTGAGGTCGCGGTGCACGATCCCTTTGCGATGCGCCGCATGCAGCGCCTCGCAGATCTGGATCCCGTAGGCGATCGCCTGCTCCACCGGCAGCGGTCCGGCGATCGGCTTGCCCTCGATGTACTCCATCACGAGATAGCCGCTGCCTTCGTGCTGACCGACGTCGTGGAGCGTGCAGATGTTGGGATGGTTCAGCGCCGAGATCGCGCGCGCTTCGCGTTCGAATCTCTCCGTGAACGGACCTTTGATCGTCTTGACGGCGACGTCGCGATCGAGCCTGACATCGTGCGCGCGGTAGACATCACCCATACCGCCGGAGCCGGTGGCTTCGACGATTTCGTACGGACCTAGCCGGCTGCCGGGGTTGAGACTCATGTGCGCGAATTATATGCCTTCTCTATCGACGCAAGGCGATCCGCCTGGGCACTCGTTCACGCTCGTTCGAAATTTCTGTTGCCAGATGCGTGCGGGTGCGTCCTGACGTAGTATGGACGCGCCAAAGGGGGATGGCATCGATGGACATCCAGGCCCTGTTGAAAACGCGTGCGGAGGCTTACACGCGCCGGGATGCCGCTGCCCTCGCCGTGACCTACGGCGAGGAGGCTGTCGTGATGAGCCCGATGTTTCCGCGCACGCAGGGACGCGCGGCCATCGAGCGCTCGTACGAGTCACTCTTCCGCATCTTCCCTGACTGGGAAATCACGTTCGAAGAGCCGTGCATCACCGGCACCCGGGCGATGCAGACGTGCAAGGTGCGTGCGACACACCGCGGTGATTTCATGGGGATCCCCGGCACGGGCCGTCGCATCGAGTTCGAGTCCGTGCTGATCCTGGACGTGGAAGATGGCCTCGTTCAGTACGAGCGCCGCATCTACGATTTCACGGGAATGCTCATCCAGATCGGCGTGCTCCGCGGCAAGCCGGCAGTCTGAGCACGCACACCTCAGCCTGCACTGAACCTTCTCTTTCGCCGTCTCGTCCCTACTTGAAGCGAATGCTCGATGCAGACACGAGCCGCGAAAGGAGCACGCTTCGATGTTGATGAGCACGACGTCCGTTCTCGAAGGCAAGCCCGTCAGCCGCTATCTCGGGGTCGTTACCGGAGAAGCGATCATCGGCGCCAACATCTTTCGCGATCTGTTCGCAGGCGTGCGCGACATTGTCGGCGGCCGCTCTGCGACCTACGAGCGCGGCCTGGCCGAGGCGCGCGAAGTCGCCCTGAAAGAGATGAGCGAGCGCGCGCAGACCATGGGCGCCAATGCCGTCATCGGCATCGACATCGATTACGAGGTGCTCGGTCAGAACAACGGCATGCTGATGGTGTCGGTCAGCGGGACCGCGGTCGTCTGCTGAAATCCAGGCGACCTACTTCGGCGGCATACCGGCTCTGGCGCGCGCCTTTTCCAGCGCGTCGAGAGCCTGCAGCACTTCGGTGCGCGCCGCTTCGCGGGCGCGCTCGTCTTTTGTTTCGGTGAACTTCCTGATCGCCTTCTGCAGCGTCCACTGAAGAATGTACGAGCTCGCCGCGAGCTGCATGCCTTCCTCGTTCGAGTACGGCGCAAAACCCTGGACGTCTTTCGGCGTCACCAGCTTGAGGAATTCCTCGTGCGTCAGCCGTCCGTAGGGCACGGGACCACTCCCGAAGTCAGGTCCGAGGATCTCTTCGATCGTCGGCTTTTCGCCGAACACCTGCACACGAAACACCGGCCGGTCCTTGTCGAACCGCAGCATCGGCGTATGCGCGAGCGCACGCTGAATGCGATCGAGAGAGACAGGAAGATCCTTCGGGTCGATCCTCAACGGCTGCGGCTGTTGCTGCGATTGTGGCGGCTGCTGAGACTGCGATCGGGGAATCGTACCCGTCGCCGACTGCGACAGGGATATCAACAACACGGCGAGACAACACTGCGCGAGATACATGGGCCACCTCCACTCGCGAGCTGAGCCACTGACACCTCACCGGTCCTTTTACCTTACCGCACGTCGCAGCACGTGGCACGTCGCACGTCCCCGGTCGCACGTTTGACGTCACCCCCCGATAGCACTACTGTTCCCCCGTACAAAAACCAGGAAAGGAGTCACCATGCGGACGAGTGTGATCAAGGGCGTGGCGGCGGCGTGCGTGCTGGCGGTGCCGCTGGCAATCGGCGCCTCGACGCAGGATGCGCCGAAGCCGGCGCCGGAGATGTCGCAGATCGCCTTCTTCGAAGGATCGTGGACGTGCGAAGGGAAGATGTTCGCTACCCCGATGGGGCCGGCTGGAGAAATGAAGTCCACCGCAGACATCCGCAAGGACATGAACGGCTTCTTCCAGACCGGCACGATCAAGGGAACGATGGCCAACATGCCGCCGTTCGAAGGACGCTTTCACGCGACCTACGATGCGGGCATGAAGCGCTTCGTGATGCTCTGGGTCGACAACATGGGCGGCTGGGCGCAGAACACCTCCGCGGGCTGGAAGGGTGACGTGATGGTCTACGAGGGCGACGGTCACATGGGCGGCCAGATCGTGAAGGGTCGCGACACGTTCACGAAGACTGGCACCAACGCCATGAAGCACGCGTCGGAAATGCAGTTGAACGGCAAGTGGACGCCTGCCGGCGAAGAGACCTGCCGGAAGAAATAGTCCGAAGCCCCGGGGTCCGCGGTCCGGCTCAACGGAAGCGGGCCCCGTGCACGTGCGAGTCGCCTCGCTGCAGTCCGGTTTCCCGCCTGCAACCTTTTCGCCGTGTATACCGTCGAACGGTATACTGCGATATGGACACCCCGCTGACTCCTCCCGTTTTTCAGATCCTGCTCACCCTCGTCGCTGGCGACAAGGTGCACGGTTACTCGATGATTCGTGAAATCGCCGAGCGCACCGAAGGTGAGGTGCAGCTCACCGCCAGCACGCTCTATGCCGCGATCGCACGCCTGCTCGAGGCGCGGCTCATCGACGAGGTCGACGCGCCGGCGAAGACCGGCGGTGCTCCCCGGCGCTGCTATCGGATCACGAAGGCGGGCCGGCAGCTCGCGCAGCGTGAGGCGGAGCGCCTGGCGCGCACGGTGGCCATGGCGCGCGACAAACGACTGCTGCCGCGGAAAGCATGATCCTGCTCTACCGTCTGGCGCTGCGCGTACTGCTGCCACGGGCCGCCCGAGCGCATTCCGCCGCGATGGTCGACACGGCGGCCGCTCTTGCCCGTGAGGCACGCGCGAACGGTGCCGGCCCTTACGTCCGCTATTGGTACCGTGAATTCCACTCGCTGGCGACCGCAACCTGGACGGAACATCCGCAACGGAAGGCACTCCCCATGTTCTCCTCGATGCTTCAGGACGTTCGCTACGCCGGCCGCCTGCTCGTTCGCACGCCCGGTGTCACGATCGTTGCGCTGCTCACGCTCGCGCTCGGGATCGGTGCCAACACCGCCATCTTCAGCATCGTCGACGGCGTGCTGCTCCGCCCCCTCGGCTACGCGGATCCCGACTGTCTCGTCGTCATTGACCAGCGCGACGCGTCCGATCCGGAATTCGTCAGCCGGACCACGCCGGGGACGTTCTACGACGTTCAGCAGTCGACACGATCGTTCGAAGCGCTCGCCGCGTACCAGACGGCGTCCGAGACGCTGACGGGCCGAGGCGATCCCGAACGCATCGATGGTCTGCGCAGCGCGGGCAGCATTCTGGAAACGCTCGGCGTCCGTCCGCACTTGGGCCGCGTTCCAACACTGGAAGACGACCGCATCGGCGCCGCGGCAACAGTCGTCATCAGCCACGGGCTGTGGCAGCGGCTGTTCGCGGCCGGACCGGAGGCACTTGGTCAGACGCTCGTGCTCGACGGAGAACCCCACGAGATCATCGGCGTGATGCCGAAAGGCTTCACCTTCCCGGATGTCGGACCGGACTTCTGGGCGCCGATGCAGATGACTGCGAAAGACCGGGCATCACGAACGGAGTCCTTCCTGCGCATCGTCGGAAGGCTTCGTGAGGGAGTGTCGCGCGAGGTCGCCCGCGCTGACCTCGAATCCGTGATGTCGCGGCTGCGCACGCAGTTTCCCGTGGAGAACAACAACGCGCTGCTCGAGCCGGAGCCGCTGCGTGATTCCGTCGTCGCCGATGTGAGCCGGCAGCTCTGGATCCTGATGGCAAGCGTCGGCTGCGTGCTGCTGATCGGATGTGCGAACCTGGCGAACCTTCTGCTCGCACGCGCGACCCGCCGGCGTCACGAAATCGCCGTTCGTCAGGCGATCGGCGCGGGCAGGCTGCGGCTGGTGCGTCAGCTTCTCGTCGAGAGCCTGGTGCTCGCGCTGATCGGCGGCCTCGCAGGCGTGCTGACGGGCCGCTTCTTCCTCGATGCGCTCGTCGCGTGGCTTCCAGCGGGTGTCCCGCGCATCGCGTCCGCGTCCATCGACGCCCGCGTGATGCTCTTCACCATCGCGGTGTCCGCGCTGACCGGCGTCGTCTTTGGCCTCACTCCTGCAGTGCAGGCAACGCGCGACGAGGCTGCGATGCTCATGCGCGGCTCCGTGCGGACCGCAACGAGCCGCTCGGTGATGCGCTCGGCGCTGGTCGTCGCGGAAGTGGCGATCGCGGTCGTGCTGCTCGCTGGCGCCGGACTCCTGATCCGCAGTTTCGTCCGCCTGCAGCAGGTGGACCCAGGTTTCGACGCAGACCACGTCCTCACGTTCAATGTGCGGCTGGAAGGGCCCGAATACGCGGAGCCAGCTGTGCGCGTCCGCGCGGTGAATCAAATGGTGGAGCGGTTGCAGCATCTGCCCGGCGTGGTTGCGGGTTCAGCGAGCAGTTATGTGCCCGTCACCGGACTCGGGAACTCGGCATGGTTCAACATCGCCTCACGGCCGACGCCGTCCGGAGAAACGCCGCCGTCGGTGCCGTACCGGGTGATCACGCCGGATTATTTTCGCGTCATGCAGATTCCGCTCGTGCGCGGCCGGCTGCTCACCGAGGCGGACGGTCTCGATCGCACGCCGTCGGTGGTCGTCAGCGAATCGCTCGCGCGGCGCTTCTGGAGTAGCAGTGATCCGATCGGCGCCGAGATCTCGCTCGGTCCGGCGGACAACCGCTTTGCGCGCGCGCGAATCGTCGGCATCGTCAAAGACGTGAAACTTGGCGCGCTGGCCGGCGATCTCACACAAGCTGTCTATGGACTGAACTCGCTGATGCCGTTCTGGCGGGGGTTCACGTTCGCCGTGCGCACATCCGGAGATCCACTGTCGGTCGCCGGCGAGGCGCGACAGGTTGTCCGCGAGCTGGCGCCATCGCTGGCGGTCACCGCGATGCAGCCAATGACAGCGATCGTCCGGCGGTCAGCGGCTCCGGCGCGAGCGTCCATGCTGCTGCTCGTGCTCTTTGCCGCGATCGCGGCTGCAATGGCGGCCATCGGCGTGTTCGGCGTGATGTCGTACGTGGTGAATCTGCGCTTTCGCGAGCTGGGCATCCGTCTCGCGCTCGGCGCCAGGACCGCCGAAGTTCAGCGGATGGTGATGGCCGACGGCCTGAAACAGGCGTTGACCGGGGTCGCGCTGGGCGTCGTCGCGGCGAGCTGGCTGACACGATCGATGCGAACGTTGCTCTTCGGAGTTTCTCCCGGGGATCCGCTGACGATCAGCCTCGTCGCAGCGCTCCTCGTCGCTACCGCCGCCCTCGCGTGTTTCGTTCCCGCGCGGAGAGCCACGCGCATCGATCCGCTCAGCATCCTCAGAACGGAGTGATCTACTGCTCGATCGGATCCTCGTCTTGGACGTGAACCTCGGTCTCAGTGGCAAACGCCGGAGGAGCGCCGTAGCCGAGCTGTGACAGCTTCAACTGACTGTGCCAGAGCTCGGCCGCGTACTCAATGTTGAGCACGCGGACGAAGTTGCCTTCCGTATCGCGCTCGAAGTCCCAGAGCCCGCTGTTGTGCCAGTGCGCAGGGTTCTCCCACTCGAAGCGGTCGATGATCGGATACAGGCAGACGCCCTCGACGGGCACGCCAGCTTCGATCGCCAGCACGAGCTCCGCGGTCATCTCGCGCAACCACTCGGCGCGGCCCGAGCCGACGTGGCTGGTCTCGCCGACGAAGATCGGGCGGCGATAGCGCTCGTACGCAGCCTTCAACAAACGATGAAACGGCACCCATCGCTCGTCGCGCGGATGCATGTGCCAGGCGATCTTCTTTCCGCCCGGATGCTCCCACTGGTTGTCGTGGTAGAAGTTCACGCCGTAGACGTCCAGATATTTCGGATCGCCGCCGAGCGAGGGCTCCGTCCGTCCTGAGAGCAGGTCCCACGCCTCGAACTGGCTGTCGTGGTAGGCCGCGGCGGCGCCGTCCGGATCGCCCTTCCCTTTCGGCGGCACGACATTGATCAGCGGTTCAACCGTGACAATGCGCGCGCGCGGGTCGAGGGCCCATATGGCTTCGATGCCGGCGATGGATGCGCGAGTGAGCTGCCGCTTCAGTTCGGCGCCCCGTCCGTGCGCGTGCGGATGAAACCATCCGACTTCCCCGGCTGCCCACGCAAAGAACGAGACCTCGTTGATCGGGGTATACAGCGGCACCGCATCGTCTTGTTCGCGTATGTGACGCGCGACGGCGCCGCAGAACCGCGCGAAGCGATCGACGAAGGCCGGCGCGAAAATGTCGAGGCCGTCGGGCCAGCCGTAGTGACAGAGGTCCCAGGTGACCTGGATCCCCTGCTGCTTCGCTGCCGCGAGCATCGGATCCAGCGAGGAGAAGTCGAACTCCCCTGCGCGATCCACGAGATGCCAGCGCACCGTGTCGCGAACGGCGGCCATCCCGACCTGCCGAAGCCGCGCGTAATCGTCGACGACGTAGCGATCGTGCTGCGTCGCCGCGAGCATGTCGAGCCGCTGGTGTTTGCCGTTGATGTGGCAGGCAGACTCGTAGCCGGCCATCCAGAAGGAGGAAAAGATATTTGGGCGGTGCATCAATGTTGGGCGACGAAGGGCGTGAGCTGAGTTGGGAAATTATCGCATTGAATGCGCCCATTCCCCAGGTGTGGACGATAATCTGCCACAGTGACCGAACAATTTCATGTCAGCGAGGAGTTTGCGAGTGCTCACCTCAGGGACGAGACTGGGTCCGTACGAAGTGCTGGACTCGCTCGGAGCGGGCGGCATGGGAGCGGTGTACAGCGCGCGCGACACGCGTCTCGATCGCCGCGTCGCGCTCAAGCTCGTACTCGACGCGTTCGTCGCCGACGGTGAGCGGACGTCGCGGCTCGAGCACGAGGCGAAGACGCTCGCCGCGCTGAACCATCCGAACATCGCGACGCTGCACGGCATCGAGCAGGTCGACGGACGCCACTTCCTGGTGATGGAGCTCGTCGCCGGTGAGACGCTGGCCGAGCGCATCGCGCGCCATCCTGGAGGCGTTCCCCTGGAAGAGGCGCTCCCGATCGCGCGCCAGATCGTCGACGCGCTCGAGGCCGCGCACGAGAGAGGCATCGTTCACCGCGACCTGAAGCCGGCAAACATCAAAGTGACGCCGGACGATGTCGTGAAGGTGCTCGATTTCGGCCTGGCCAAGGCGGTGGTGACCGCCTCGGTGTCCACCGTTGGCGATTTGATGAACTCCCCCACCTTCACCAGTGTGGGGACCGAGCTCGGTGTCGTTCTGGGAACCGCGGCGTACATGTCACCAGAGCAGGCGCGCGCCAAACCGATCGACAAGCGCGCCGACATCTGGGCGTTCGGCGTCGTCCTCTTCGAAATGCTGAGCGGTGCGCGTCTGTTCACCGGTGACACGGCGTCAGATACGATCGCGGCCGTGCTGACACGCGAGCCAGACTTCAGCGTGTTGCCGCCGGCGGTTCCGCAGCGCGTGCGGATGCTGCTGCGCCGGTGCCTCGAGCGCGATCCGCGCAAACGGCTGCGCGACATCGGTGACGCGCGCATCGAGCTCGAGCAATCGGCCGCGCCCTCGGCGACAACGGAGATCGGTCCTGCACGCGTCCGCCGCAGTCACGCGGCGACGTGGGTGGCGGCGGCACTGGGCCTCGGCCTCATTGTTGTATCCGCTGCGTTGTGGAAGGGGCGGGAGAATCGACCCGCGGCCCCCGTCATCACCTTCGATGTGGCACCACCGCGCGGTACGACCCTGCAACTCTCGTCCCGACCCGCCGTTGCTATCTCGCCCGACGGTGCAACGATGGTCATCGTCGCGGCATCCCAGGGGCAGTCGCACCTCTACGTGCGCAAGCGCGGTGAGGTCGAGATACAGGAGATCCCGAATACTGCCGCCGCCTCGGACCCTGCGTTCTCACCTGACGGACAATGGATCGCGTTCGTCACCGACTCGGAAGTTGTCAAGATCAGCGTGGACGGACGCACGCGCGTTTCGCTCGCTGCCGTCGTCGACCCGCGCGGACTCACCTGGCTCGACAATCAGACCATCGTCGCGTCGCGTGAGGTCGCGCTGGGTCTCGACGCCATCCCCGCCGCGGGCGGTCCGCTGCACCAGATTACTTCGCTCGACCGGCAGCGTAATGAACGCACACATCGATGGCCGGCCGCGGTGCCCAGCGGCAAGGCCGTGCTCTTCACCGTCGGCACCGATGCCACACCGGATGATTACAGCCAGGCGGCCATCGACGCGGTGGTCGTCGCGACGGGCGAGCGCAAGCACGTGCTCGACCATGCGAGCTCGGTCCGGGTGACCGCGGATGGGCGCCTGCTCTTCATCCGCAGTGGCGTGCTGTATGTCGCGCCCTTCGATGCAGAACGGCTCGCCGTCACCGGCACGCCGTCCGCCGTGCTCGCCGGCATCGAAGGTGACGGGACGACCGGCGCCGGGCACTTCTCCATCAGCGCCGAGCGGACGCTCGTATATGTGCCCGGACTGGGAGCCAGCGGTCAGCGTCGCCTCGCGTGGGCGGACCGAAAAGGCACATACACGCCAATCGATCTCACGCCGGCGGTGTTCAATGAACCGGCAGTCTCACCCGACGGCCGCCGCATCGCGGTCGTCGTTGGTACGGTGGGCGGAGCGGACGTGTGGATCTATGACACGGAACGCGGCTTGTTCTCGCGGCTCACCTTTGAAGGGCAGGCCGCGACACCGAGGTGGACGGCCGACGGGCGGTCGATTTACTACATGACGATCGATCCAGCGACGCAGCAGTCCACGCTGCGCCGAAAGGCCGTGGACGGCAGTGCACAACCGACCTCGCTGGCCAGCGTGCACGGCCGCACATACCTGGGCTTCGTGGATCGCGAGGAGCGTTCGGCGATTGTCATGTCCGTCGCTCCTGACCGCGCGAACAACAACGATATTCTGCGCGTGCCGCTCAATCCGGCCGGCGAGCCGCAGCCGTTCGTGGCCACGGCCGCACTCGAATTCGCACCCGAGGTGTCACCCGACGGACGCTGGGTGGCGTACGTCTCCGCCTCCACGGGCGTGCAGGAAGTCTGGGTGCGCGAGATGAACGGCAGCGGCCAATATCAGATCTCCACGCTCGGCGGGCTCTGCCCTCGATGGTCTGCAGATGGACGGGAGCTGTTCTTCCGCCGCGGTGACGTGCAGATGGCGGTGGATATCGAGACGACGCCGCGTTTTCGTGCGGGTCAGGAGCGGGCGCTCTTCGGGGGCGTGTACAACTGGCGAACGGAGGCAGGCATCAACTACGCGGTCGACAACAAGACGGACCGGTTCCTCGTCATTCTGCCGCCGTCGAGCGCGGATCCCGAAGCGAAGCCGGCCGTGCGCGTGATCGCGAACTGGAAATAGATTATGGCCGTCTTAACGGCTGCCGGCCGGCTCTTCAGATGCGACCGGGCCCGTGTTCGCCGCGAGCCTGGCGGTGAGCTGTTGTGAGGCCAGCGAGAACAGACAATATGCCGCGAACCAGTAGAAGCCGGGGCCGAACTTCGCTGTGAACGCCAGCAGCGCCGGCGCGGCATCAGGCCCTGTCGTCGGTGCCGTGCTCGCCTGCGCCGCCAGGTAGGCGATCAGGATCGCGACGACGAACACATCCGCCATCGACCACTTCGCGATCGTCTCGACGAACCACAATGTGCGCTGTCGCGACCGCGCTTTCGCCATGAACATCGCGCCCACCACTAGCGCCGCCTTCCCGAACGGCACGATCACGCTGAACAGCAGGATCAGCGTCGCGGGGATCGGACTTCCCACCTCGTACAGACGCCGCACCGCGCCGACGATGCTGCGCGTCTGCGCGTAGACTTCGACCTCCGCAACGCTCTTTTGCAGCGAGGCGGAGATCTGCGGTCCGAGCTTGTCGATGACGATCTTGCGGACGTCGCCGCCCGTGGCCTGGACGAACCCGAGCACCGCAGGGTTCATCATCGACTTCAGCACGTTGACGGTGTCGTCGTCGAGGCCGCGTTCGAGCATCATCGGCGCGACCTGGGCGATGCCGTCCTTCGTCAGCACGCCGCGGATCGTCAGCACAGGCAGGAACAAGCCCGGCACCAGGAGCAGCATCGACACGGCAACCAGCCCCAGGGCGAGCGGACGATTCGCAGTTGAAGTCATGGGAGCGGCACATTCTCTCTCAATTCAGATGCCGGAGGACTGATTATCCATGCGCCGTGCCTTCCGAACGGCTGTCAAGAATTCCTCACCACAGAGCACACCGCGGACACAGAGACGATTCTCCTGTCTTTCATGCTCTCGTTGCTGGCTCGAACCACAAAACAATCTCAGCGTTCAGTCTGTATCTCTGTGGCGAGGTCTTGAGACAGTAGTCGCTACTGGCTCAGCGGAGCAGCTGCACGAGGATCACGTGGTATTCGGCGTTTCCCTCGTTGCGCACGCGGTGCACGTAGGGCTTCTTCGAGTCCGCGTCGAACGCTACGCTCCCGGGATCCAGCTTCATCGCCGCACCCCAGGCACCTCCCTGCACCTGCGTCGCGACCAGCCCGCCTGACACGCGGACGTTGACCGCGTCGTACGCATGCCGATGTAACTCCGTCGTCTCACCAGGCGGAATGCGGACGTCGTAGACGCGCACGTACTGATTCTCGAACAGCCACGTGTGGTGAGGTTCGTCGAGATACTGCGGCGGCGCGGGTGACGGAGGATGCTCGACGGCCTTCCCAGGTACATCGGCCGTCTTCAGCTCGACGATGATGTTTTCAAGAGCGGTAGCGAGGTTGGTGACGGCACGCCGTCCGGGCTCGCTCCACGCCGGCCGCTGCGCGGCAGCTCGCGTCGTCCCGACCGTGCCGTCCGCGCGCGTGATGCGGACATCGTTCTCCGTAAGGGGAATCACCACGCGCCGCGGCCGATCGTGCATCGCGGATGACGTGTTGGGCGCCATCTTCAGGCGGACGATGCGCACGCGCACGTCCTCGTACTCTACTTTGGCCGCATCGGGGGCGACGGCCACCAGGTCCTGCGCGCGAGCGTGCAACGCGCCGGTCAGGACGATCGCGCCAACGATGACGCTCGCGGACAGCACCGCGGCCGCGAGTCGCCTCGCGACTGTAAAGCTCATGGCCGCCGATTATCTGCGAGCTGAGAGCTTCTCGCCAGTGGCCGCGCTCAGGGTGTCGCCCGCGGGGTCATGCGCCGGGGGTCAGATCTTGTTTTTTGCGCTCGGGTCCTCTCAGGAGGACACTTCATGCAAAAAACAAGATCTGACCCCAGCGGCGAACACCTCTTGGACGGCAGGATCGAGTCTCGCGTTGACCGTGGGATCGGCGCTGAGGATAGATGATGTTCAGGCGCAGCGGCGGCCGGAACCAGGCAGCGAGAATGCTCCGTCTTCGCACGCAAGCACTCCCGTATCGACCAGCGATCGAAGAAGCCCTTCGCATTCAGCCCGGTCGAGGCTGAACAGCCTCGCCGCCTGGCGAACCGTCAGCTTGAGGCCGGGCATCTCATGGAATTCCGCCCGAACACGATCGGAGACACCGCCGTCGGTCAGGAGCACGAGGGATCTGTGGCGTGCCGATGGCTGGGGAACCATCTCGACCTCACATCGGTTAAACGGATGTTCGATAACGAATCACCGTCATCGCAGCAAGAGCAATGCCCTTCACTCGTATCAACGTGGAAACGTGATCGCGCGCAGAATCGCACAGTCACGAGAGAATTGTTGCGGAATTTTTGGCAGGACCTACGAAAAAGTCAGCAGCACAACAGGACCCGTGCTCTCAGCCTGCCCACATCGTCCGCAGCGAGAGGACGACGAACACGCCGTAGAACAGCGCCATCGCCACGAGCGACGCGCGTCGCCACATCGGGGGCCGCACGTGCACCGGCAGAATCCGGGTATTCACATAGAGGAGATGCAAGGACGCAACCACGAAAACGAATCCGGCGACGTTTCCGCCGATCTTCAGCAGGACCATCGGTGCCGCGAGTCGCATCGCGATGATGCCCCAGACGACGATCACGCCGAGCACCGCGTAGTAGACGGCGCGCACGTCACCGCCACGCCAGGCGCGCACCGACCGGCTGCCGGTCCAGAGGATGTCTGTGATGGCGCGGGCCATGCCTTCCACCAGATCGAGCTGAGTCTTGAACAGTATCCAGACGCCAAGGAACGCGATCGCTCCGGCAACCAGCGGCCCGGCCGTGGCGCCAACCCCGGAGGCGAGGGCGGCGCTGATACCCAGACCCTCGATGTTGCTGCCGTGCGGCAGGAACGTGACATAGAGGAGCGCCGGCAGCACCATTCCCACGAGCGCGCCGACGAAGAAGATCCCCCACTGGTCGACGCGCACGATCCGCCACCATCCGCGCCATCGATCGTCGGCCTCAGCCCCCGGCTCGAACATGAATCCGGTGTGTGCGAGGTTCACCTTCTTGCCACCGACGGCCGCCGGAATGTATCCAGCGCGGCCACCCATCCCGTAGCCCTTGTCGCGCGCCCAGTTCGATAACGTGATGTTGACGACGCCGCCGCTGCCCGAATAACCCACGAGCGCGCCGAGCAGGACGAAGTCGACGCCGCGAGGCAGAAGGTTGAATTCAGAGCGCGCCGTGTCGAAGCCCACCAGGCCGCCAGCGGCGGCGCCCCACGTCGGTGCAGGAACGAAGGCAATGGAGAGCACCATGAAGGCGCCGAGGATCGCGACGACGAGAACCCAGTTCAGCAACTCGAGGGTGCGCTCGACGCGCCGGCCGACCGACAGCAGCGCCACGCAGACGACAAAGGTGATCACGCCGATCATCTGAATCGACGCGGCGTCCGCGGGGCCCGCAAGGCGGCGCGCGAAGAGGAAAAAGACCGCGCCCGCGGCCGTCCCCGCCCATGCCGGCCATCCGACCTGCAGAAAATAGAGAATCGAATAGAGCCACGCCCATGCGGTCGACGAGGGGCGCGTCCGCATGAAGCCGGTGAACGCCGGCTCGCCGGTGGCGAGCGTGTAGCGCATCACCTCGGTGTTGAAGATGGTCTGCAGCAACACGGCGACGCTCGTCACCCAGAGCAGCGACAGGCCGTAGCGCACGAACGCCGCGGGCCCGAGCAGGAACTCGCCGCTGCCGATCGAGCCGCCGAGCACGATGACGCCGGGGCCGACGACGCCTATCCATGCGAGTCCACTGGGATTCGGAGGCACCGGCAGATCCGTGCGCACCCACGGGTCGAGGCCGGATCGGGATTCCGCAGCGATCCGCGCGCGGTTTACGTCGGTCACGGGAGGCATTCCAACCCTCGAGTGTGGTGGTGGCGTACGAATCGACGTCTCGTCGGCGATCGCGTGATGGCGCAGTGTAGCAAACCGCGCGAGGGTATCAGACGCCGAGCAGCGCCTCGCCGCCGGCCTCTCGAAACGCGGCCAGGGCGCGCCGGCGGCCGGCCTCCGCGTCCGCGAGGATGCCCTTGAAGTCGGCACGGCCCCTCAGCGCATCGAACTGCGGCCTCGCAGCCAGTGTTACTTCGGCGAAGTAGCCCTTGTCCACGGCGCGGCGGAGGAACGGCAGACCGGCGTCGTGCGAACCGACATCGCACAGCAGCCACCCCTCCTGGAAGATGCCTTCCGGATCGTCGCGGATCTTCAAGGAGCTGAACGCGGACAATCGCTCGAGTATTTCCGCCGATCGGTGGTCGAGCCATGCATCCAGGAAATCGATCCACAGATGGAACGCGGGGATTCGCGACGGCTGCCGCATCGCCGCAAGGAGCCGGCGCGCCTCGTCGCGGCGGCCGGCGAGGCCCAACCCGATCACGCGGATTCCATCGTCGGCGCCTGCCACGAGCGCGGGCGGCTCCATACTCATGATCCCGTCGATATCGCCCGCCATCAGAAGCGTCTGTTCGAGGCCAGTGGGAACGTTCGGGTCCAGACGGCGAGCCTCGGCGTGCGCCGCGATGGATTGATCGTAGAGGCCCGTGTAGCGGCACGCATGGACGAGACCGGCAAACAGCTCGGGATCGTTGCGGCGCAGCGCCGCCTGTTCGAGCAGACGCGAGAGTGCCCGCCCGGTCTCGCCGATGTCGGCTTCGAGATGAGCGTAGAACTTGTGCGCGATCGTGAGCTGCGGATTCAACGCCAGCGCGCGGCGGAATGCGTCTTCGGCGCGCGACTCGCTGTCGGCGCTGCCCTCGACGTATTTGCCAATCACACGGTAGCAGCGGCCGACGTGAGCCCACGCGGGAGCGAACTGCGGATCGAGATCCAGACACTGCTCGAACACATCGCGCGCCCGCGCGAGCCCCTCGTAGGTGCGCGCCAGCTCGGTGCCTCGCAGATAGAGCTCGTAGGCGCGCGGGTTGCGCGGCGCGTCGGGAGCAGGCGCGGGAGCCGGCGTCGTCGCGCTGCCTGCCAGCGGCAGCGACAGCGCTTCGGCGACGCGGCTCACGATGTCGTCCTGCAGACCGAACAGATCCCCCATCGATGACTGCACCGTGTGCGACGCGACCAGGGTGCCGTCAGGAGCGTGGACGAGCTGCACCGAAACCCTCAGTCGATCTCCGGCACGAACGAGCGCGCCGATGACGACGCGATCCACGTCGGCCTCCGCCGCGAGCGCTTTCAAATCGGGTGTTTCGTTCGCGAAGCGCGCGGCGACCGCACTCGATCGCACGACAAGCGAGTTGAGCGCCGACAGCGAACTGGCGATCGCGTCAGCCAGACTGAATGCCAGAAAGTCGGTTTCAGCGTCGGGCCGCAGCACGCGAAACGGCAGAACGACGACACGGGTCAGCGCGTGCGCGAGGACCGGAGCGTCACTGGCGCTCACACCACCGATCGCGCGAAGCTCGCCGGCCATTTCGTCGGCCGACGCCGGCCGGTCCGCTGGCGACTTGGCCATCGCGCGTCGAATTACGCGATCCACGGCGGCGACGGCCGGAGACCCGGTGAGCGCCGGCGGCTGCTCGTAACGGGTCGCGTGAACGATCTCGGCGAGCGTCCTGCCTGCAAAGGCGGGCCGCCCGGCGAGCATCTCGAAGATGATGGCGCCGGCGGCAAACAGATCGCTGCGCGGATCGACCGGTTCGCCAGCCACCTGCTCTGGCGCCATGTAGCGGGGCGTGCCCATCACGACACCGGTTCGAGTCACATCCGATATGCCGGTGTACGTTCCGTCGATCTCCGGGCGCGCCAGGCCGAAGTCGAGCAGCTTCACGCCGTGCGCCGTGAGAAACACGTTCGAGGGCTTCAGATCGCGATGAACGATCGTCTGCGAATGGAGCGCGGCGAGAGCAGCGAGGATACCGAGGGCGACCGGAAGGGTGTCCGCCGGGCTCATCGGGCTGTGGCGCAAACGGTCCGCCAGCACTTCCCCTTCGAGCAGCTCCATGGCGATGAACAGCTCACCGCCGTCCTCGCCGATTTCGTAGATCTGACAGATGTTGGGATGGTTGACGCTGGCGGCGGCGCGCGCTTCGCGCCAGAAGCGCTTGCGTGCGGTCTCGTCGCGCCCGACGGCCGACATTGTCTTGAGCGCCACCGTCCGCCCGAGGCGCTCGTCGCGCGCAGCGTAGACGACGCCCATCCCGCCTTCGCCCAGCTTGCGCGCGATCGCATAATGGCCGATGCGAGCTGGCATGAACCCACCGCTGGGCTCGTTGTCGCCGGCGCCCGAATTCTTCGACGCGTTCTCTACCACCGACCGAGATCATAGCGCCGTGAGCGGCGTACGCATCGCCATCCATCGACCGACCGAGACCCTGTCAGGAGACTCGACAGTGAAACCACCGAGCTGAAGCGCGACGCAATCGGCCGCCGTCGAGTATCCTTCATCGCAAGCGTATGTCTCGAGTTCGCGTCCACGCCTTGACCATCTCTCTCGACAGGTACGGAGCCGGTCCGAAACAGGACGTCGATAATCCCCTCGGCAAACGCGGCAGCACGCTGCACCAGTGGTTCTACCCCACCCGCACCTTTCAGCAGATGTTCGGCAAGGAGACCGGCACGACCGGGGTGGATGACGACTATGCGGCGCGCGGGTTCGACAACATCGGCGGCTGGATGATGGGGCGCAACATATTCACACCGCAGCGCGGGCCGTGGCCCGACGACTCGTGGCGAGGCTGGTGTGGCGACAACCCGCCCTATCACGTGCCGGTCTTCGTTCTTACCAGCCTCGGATACACCGTCAGCGAACACGTGCCGTCGGACAACGCGACTCACGTCGTCTTCTCGAAGTGCCCTCGCAAAGATCTCTGACCTGCATGGTTCGCGCGATCACCCCTGTGCTGTTGCTGTTTGCCGCGTGCACATTCGCACCGCGTCTCGAACGCCAGGCGGCCGACAAGGCGAGCACATTGAGAGATACACCGGTCCGCCCCGGCGTCGAGGTGTTCCTCGCCGATGTCCCTCCGGGTTTGCGTGGAAAACGGGTCGCCCTGATCGCCAATCACAGTGCCGTCGACCGGTCCGGGACGCCCGACATCGATCTGATCGCACGGCACCCCGACCTGAAGCTGGTGGCTATCCTCGCACCGGAACACGGCGTCCGCGTCAACGTCGCCGAGGGCGCAACGATCGAGGATGAGATCGACGTGAAGACCGGCATCCCGATCCACTCGCTCTACAAGTCCGCGGATCGCGCGCCGACGCCGGAGATGCTGAAGGACGTGGACGTTCTCGTCTACGACCTGCAGGAGGTCGGCGGCCGCACCTGGACTTACGTATCGACGATGGCGCTGGCGATGCGGGCGGCGAGAAAGAAGAACATTCCGTTTGTGGTGCTCGATCGGCCCAATCCGATCGGGGGCGAGATCGTCGAGGGGGCGCTGCTCGATCCGAAGTTCACGTCATTCGTCGGGATGTATCCGATCCCGGCGCGTCACGGGATGACGGTTGGAGAGCTCGCGACGCTATTCAACCAGCAGCACGGCATCGGCGCGGATCTGATGGTCGTCCGTGCGGCGAACTGGCGCCGATCGCAATGGTTCGAGGATACCGGGCTGCCATGGGTGAACCCGTCACCCAACCTTCGCTCCCCTGCCGCGCTCAAGAGCTATCCGGGAGCGGTCTACTTCGAAGGTACCAACGTCTCGGAGGGACGAGGCACGGATCGCCCGTTCGAGCAGATCGGCGCCTCGTGGCTGAATGCGGCGGCGGTTGCCGCGGTCATGAACGAGAAGCGTCTTCCGGGCGTGCGCTTCGACGCGATCACGATGACCGTTTCGCCGACGG
>DATLLF010000221.1:0-12593 GCA_035537955.1 Vicinamibacterales bacterium
GCTAGACTGTTTCGAGCGCGTGCCGCGGCTGTTTCCCACGTCTCCCGCCGTCGCGGCGGCCCGCTTCTACACCGGCGACACGCTGCGCCTGGTTCGGCGAACTGACGATGCGCTCGAGCAGTTTCGCCGCGTCGCCGTGGAGTATCCGCGCTCGGTATGGGCCGCGCGCGCCGATCTTGCGGCCGCGTCGAACCTCGTGGCGGCCGATCGTGCGACGCAGGCATTCGGCCGGCTGCAGCGGATCCGTCAGCAGTTCCCCGGAACGCCCGAAGCGGCGGCCGCGCTGAACTTCAACACGATCCTTTATCGCCTGTACCTGAGGAAGCCGTCAGCGTATGCGTTCAGCGGACGCTCCATCGGCGGCGAAAAGGATCGCTTCCGCGATGTCGTCGGGCTCATGATCGACGACGCCGGTCGAGTGCTCCTTGGCCACAAGCAGGGCGTCTCGATCTTCGACGCGAAGGGAACGCTCGTGCGAAGCGTGCCGGCGGCGGAGCCGTCCGCTTTCTTTCTCGATGGTCGCGATCGCGTGGTCGTCGCGCGCGGGGCGCTGCTCGTTCCGGAAAGATCCGCGCCGATCTCGCTCCTGGTACCACAGCCCGGCAAGGCGCCGCGCGAGGTCGAAGAGATCCCCGCGGCCATCACCCTGGCCGGCGGCGATCGGCTGATTTCGGATCGGAAGGGCAGGACGGTGATCCGCATCTCGCCAGCCGGCAAGTACATCGGAAACTTCGCCAGCGTGAACGCCGAGCGGCTCGCGCGCAACGAGTTCGACGATGTCGCGATGATCGACCGCGACACGAAGGGAATCGTGATCACCGACCGCGATGGCAAGCCGCTGTCGAAGATCGCACAGAAGGGTGCCGGGTACCAGTTCGAGGATCCCGCGGATCTCGCCTACGACGCCCTCGGTCACCTTTACGTGCTCGACGGACGCAAGGCGATGATCCACATATTCGGCCCGAAGGGGCGGCTGATCACGACAATCGCCTCCGCCAGTCGCGAGGCCGGGGCCTTGCAAAAGCCGCGTGCGATCGCGCTCGATGCTGCCGGGCGTCTCTACGTTTTCGATGACGCATCGCAGCGCATCCAGGTGTACCAATGATCCGCACCGTCGTTTTGTCCGTGTTGCTCGTGTTGACGCTGTCGCCCCTCAGGGCGCAGCAGCCGAACAGCGAGGCGGTTTATCAGGAGGCCCGGCGCCTGTTCGACGCGCTCGACTACGAACGAGCGGTGGTCGCGCTCGACCAGGCCATCACGGCGCTGCAGGCGGCGCCAGCCGATGCAACCCGGAACGAACGTCTTGCCGGCGCCTACGAGATGCGTGCGCGGTCGAAGTTCGGCCTCGGCGATCAGGACGGTGCGAAGGCGGACTTCACCTCGCTTCTCAAGCTCGCCCCCGCTCATACACTCTCGGGGCAGGTGTCGCCTCGCGTCGTAGCGTTGTTCGAGGAAACGGCACGCGACTTCGTGACCAGCCTGACGATCTCGCTGACGCCTGCCACCGCGAAGCTCCAGATGGACGGTCTTGCGCTCACCGGCCCCGGCACCGTTCGCGTCGCCATCGGTGATCACGTGCTCACTGCGGAGCAGCCCGGCTATCGCCCCGCGACGCAAAACGTGACCGTGTCGGCCGGTGCCGTCGCTGAAGTAGCCCTTGCGCTCGAGCGGGTCTCGTCGGTCGTCCGCATCAGTACCGCCCCTGCGGATGTCGACGTGAAGCTCGACGGGAAAGCGATCGGTAAGACGACGACGGACAAAGATGCGGCGGCCGGCGCCGGCACGCTCGTCTTAAGCGACGTCGACAGCGGCGCGCACAAAATCGAGCTGTCGCGAGGGTGTTTTGTCACCGTCACCCAGCCCCTCGACGTTGCACGCCCCGACGATTACATCGTTGGTCCCGTTGCGCTGCAACCCGCGGTTGCGACGCTCACCATCACAGCCAACCAATCCGGCGCACACGTCTTCGTCGACGGGAACGAGCGTGGCATCACGCCGGTGAAGGTGACTGACGTGTGTGAAGGGGAGCACGTGATCGAGCTGCGCGGCGCTTTCGGCAGCGACTCGCGACGTGTCGCGGTGCGGGCGGGCAATGACCTGTCGGTCGAATCCGTCCTCAAGCCGTCATACGCGATCGTCTCGTTCAGCGGGGCGCCGGGTGCAGGCCAGCAGGACGTCCGCGTCATCGTCGAGCGCGCGTTCGCAGCCTCGCGCACGGTGTCGCTCATGGCCCCGGCCGCGGCGGACGCCGAGAAGGCGCTCACAGCAAACCAGTTGACGCCCGACTGGCTCGCGGTCGATGCATCAGGGCGCCCCGTCGGAGCGGCCGCGCAGATCGCCGGCACGGTTCGCAAGGAGGTCTCGGCAAAACTTGCCGACGCATTTCGAACGCAGGGTGTCGCGTCGGTAACGATGCTCGACGCATCGCGGGCGGTGATTGCCCTTCTGAACGGAGGCAGCGCGACGCCTGACGTGATCGAGGTCACACTCGATAATATGCAGTCGATCGCCGCGGCCGTCGCACGTCTCGATCGTTCGCTGAGCTTCGTTGGCGCGTCGATCGGGCTGCAGACGATCGATGTGGCAGACCTGGGCGTCGTTGTCGTTGGCGTGGACCCGAGCGCAGGTGTGTCAACGCTGCGCCCCGGTGACGTGATCGTTCAGGCAGACGGCAAGCCAGTGGCGGATGTGGCGACGCTTGCGGCGCTCGTCGACGCACGACGCACGGGCGAAGCGCTGACGCTGGATCTGCGCGACGCCGGCGGCGTCGCGAAGCGGGCTGAATTGAAAATCGTACCCGCGGCACGAGTCATCGGACTCGCCGAGCAGGGGCTGCTCGTGAACCGCCTCGTGCTGTCGCTGCGTCCGCAACTGATCGAAGTCACGGATCCGTTCGAACAATCCGTCATCCGCCTGAACATGGCCGTCGCGCTCGCGCGGCTCGCCGACTGGGCGGCCGCCCGGGAAGAGCTGCAGCAGGTGAAACTGCCCGAACAGTCGGGTGTTGGAAACGGGACCGTGCAATACCTGATGGCGCTCGCCGCGGAGAACCTGGGGAACCGCGCAGAAGCCGAGGCCGGCTTCAAACTGGCTGCAGCATCCGAATGCCTGCTCAGCGAAAACGGTCTCCCCGTCAAAGAGCTCGCTGAAGCCAGACTCATCGAACTGCAAAAACCTGCCCGCTAGAGACACTCCTTACCAGTTCTCTCTCTTGCCAGGGGGATCACACAAAGGTTCCGAAGGAGCAGGTCGGCTGGCTCGACCTTTCGAATACACGGGGGTAATTCGTCCCTCGTGCTTTTCAAGCCGCCGACGCGTGTGGGCTTCTGGGGCGCCACTGGCAGGACGCGGTATCCGCGTTCATAATCGTGATGTGGACGCGCCGCAGCTTCTCGGGTTGAACTGGTACTGGATCGGGATCGCCGCGACGGTTCCGGCGGTCGTTGGTCTGCTTGTCGCGTATCCGTTCTGGAGGAGCAACGAAGCGATCCTCGGTAACATCTTCGCGACCTCGATCATCTTCGCGTTCGCGTTTGCGATGATCTGGCGCGAGCACGTCGAGCTCGATCGCATCGTCCAGGCGTGCCTCGACGAAGGCAAGGTCTGCTGGCCATCCCCGACCGCGTTCACGCGCTTCGCGATCTTCGCGTTCATCGGCCTCATCGAAGTGTTCACCGTGTTTTCGGTGAGCCTTCGCGTCGAGGAGCGCATCCGGCGGCGCGATTACGCGCCGGAATGGCGCTAGGGCCTGTTCGATGCTGCCGCTGACCGACGCCCTGTCGATACCGGAGTCCGAGCTCGAAGAGCGTTTCGTGCGCTCGTCCGGCCCCGGCGGTCAGAACGTGAACAAGGTCGCGACCGCCGTCCAGCTCCGCTTCGACGCCGCGCATTCCTCTGTGCTGAGCGACGACGTCCGCTCACGACTTCGCAAGATTGCGGGCACCCGCATGACCGACGAAGGCGTCCTCGTCATCGATGCGCGGCGGCACAGGACGCAGGCACAGAACCGCGAGGACGCACGCGAGCGCCTTGCGGCACTCGTTTGCGAGGCGCTCGTCCCGCCGCGCCGCCGCAGAAAAACGAAGCCGACAAAGGCGTCGAGGGAGAAGCGGATCGCGTCGAAGAAGCTGCGCGCCGAAACGAAGCGTTCGCGCGGGCTCATCTCGGATAGCTAACGAAAACTTCAGACTTCAAACTCCAAAAAACATCAAACGCCAAAACGCCGGACTCCGAACGTCAAACGCCGCGGACGTGGTTCTCGTGGAGTCTGTGAAGTTTTTGAAGTTCGGAGTTTGGAGTTTGAAGTTCGTCTTACCGCTCGGCGTATCTGAGCGCGCGGCGCCTCGCGGCCAGATGATCCTGCTCGTTCCCGACGACGGCACGTTCCCATGATCCGTACGTGGGGTTCGGCAGCATGATCCATCGTCGTCCCCACCAGTCGTGATACGGCTCTGTCTTCCGCTGGCGTTCCGCAGGCGTGCCTGACGCGTCCACGACGAAGTCGCTGAGATCATCGCCGACGAGCATGAGTATCCGGTACGAGGCGGCCACGTACGCGCGGCGGGGTCCCTTGGCGGATTCGCTCCATTCCGGGCGTTCGCCGCGCGTGAGGACGGTGTCCAGTCCCTGGGTCAGTGGGAAGTGCTCCGCGGCGAGATTCTTCCGTGTGGCGTCTTCGAGGTTCGCGGTCCGGTTAGTGACATAGAACACCGTGACGCCTTTCTTCTCCGCGTAGCTGGTGAACTCGCGTGCGCCGGGAATTGCGGTGGCGCGCATCTCCATCACCCACGGGTCCCATGTCGCCGTCGCAAACGGTGTGTTGTCGCGAATCATGCGCGCCTGATAGTAGGAGTTGTCGAGCACCGTCTCGTCGATGTCGAGGATCACTGCCGGGGGCAGCTTCGACGCGTCACCTTTCTGTTCTGTCGCCGCCGTCCACGACGGATCCGCGAGCGCTGCATCGAGCTGCAGCGCGGCGAGGCGATACGCCTGCAGCGCGCTCGCCTCGTACTCGAGTGCGGTTTGTACCCACAGCACTGCGTTCAGGTTCTCGTGCGCCGCCGACGTGGAACTTCGCGGTCTCGCCGGTGTTTGCGACGCCGGCGCATGGCTCGCGCAACCAGCGAGAACGATCAGTGCGATCAGCCGCGCGGCGATTCTTCTCATGACGTGGATTCTAGATCACTGACACGTGCCCGATTTCCAGAGAGCGGTGTCTTAGGAAGTGGGTGGCAACCCTGAATATGGAGGTGAACGGTGCCACGTGAGATCTTCGGAGAGGTCGCGAACCCGGCGCCCAGACTTGGATCGCGATCGAGATATACCCTCCCCGTGTCGATCGCCGCGCACGTGGCGATTGCCGCCGTGATCGTCATCGTGCCCTTGATGGCGACGGACGGTGTTCCTGCGCCGCGTGCGGTTATTGGCGCGTTCACGGCACAGCCGGTGCCACCCGCTCCACCGCCGCCACCGGCTGCGGCGAGCGCGGTCCGTTCGGAAAAGCCGATCGCCGTGTCACCCTCCGTGGCGCCAAGCGACGCACCTCCCTCGATCGAACCAGAGCCGGCAGCCGAGACGACGACGTCGGCCATCGGAGTGCCGGGAGGCGTTCCCGGCGGTCTTCCCAATGGAGTTGTCGGCAGCCCGGGGCTCATGCCCGACGTGCCGTTGCCGGCGCCACCGCTGGCGACCAAACCGCTGCCGGTCGGCGGACGCATCAAGGAGCCGACGAAGGTCCGGCACGTGCCGCCGGTGTATCCGACGATGGCGCAGCAGGCGCACGTCGAAGGGATCGTCATCATCGAGGCGATCATCGGCGTCGACGGACGCGTGAAGGAAGCGCGTGTGCTGCGCTCGAAACCGCTGCTCGATCAGGCTGCTCTCGATGCAGTGAAGCAGTGGGTGTTCACGCCGACCATGCTCAACGGCGTCCCCGTGCCGGTGATCATGACCGTGACCGTCAACTTCATGCTGAAGTGAGCGAGCGATTCAGGAATCACACTAGAATGCCGGCATGTTGCCGCTCACTTTCCTGCTCGGGCTCACGCTTCTTCAGCCGGCGCAGCCGGCCACGCCGCGACCGGCTGAAGGAGATTTCGTCATCAGGGATTTCAAGTTCACGTCCGGCGAGACGCTGCCGGAGCTGCGCATCCACTACCGCACGTTGGGCACGCCGCAGAAGGATGCGCAGGGCATCGTGCGCAATGCCGTGCTCATCATGCATGGCACCGGCGGCACCGGCGGGCAGTTCACCGGCCGCAACTTCGCCGGACAGTTGTTCGGGCCGGGCCAGCCGCTCGACATCAGCAAGTACTTCATCATCCTTCCGGACGACATCGGTCACGGCGCGTCAAGTAAACCGAGCGACGGGTTGCACGCGAAGTTTCCCCGGTATGGCTACGTCGACATGATCGATGCCGAGTATCGGCTCGTGAAAGACGGCCTCGGCGTCAACCACCTGCGCCTCGTCATGGGCACGTCGATGGGCGGCATGCACACGTGGCTGTGGGGATCGCGCTTTGCCGGCTTCATGGACGCACTGATGCCGCTCGCCAGCCTGCCTGGCCAGATCAGCTCTCGCAACCGCGTCTGGCGTCGCGTGGTCATCGACGCGATCCGGAACGATCCGGAATGGAAGAACGGTGAGTACACCACGCAGCCGCAGAGCCTGCGCACAGCCGCGCAGATGCTGTGGCTGGTGGGGAGCAATCCGATCCTGCGTCACAAATCCGCGCCGACGCTGTCTGCGGCGGACCGGGTGCTCGATCAATACGTGGCGAACTACATCAAAAGCGGTGACGCCAACGACATCCTGTACGCGCTCGAAGCGTCGCGCGATTACGATCCCGGACCCGGGCTCGAAAAGATCACGGCGCCGCTCGTCGCCATCAATTTTGCCGACGACATCATCAATCCGCCGGAACTGCAGATCCTCGAGACAGAGATCAAGCGAGTGCCCAACGGCCGCGCCATCGTGGTTCCGGCCAGCGAGCGCACGAGCGGGCACGGCACGCACACACAGGCCGCGGTGTGGAAGGAGTATCTCGTCGAGTTGATGAAACGGACGGAACGATGACACGTGCGACGTGCTGCGTGGCGCGTGCGTGGTGGTCGTGCGCCGTGGTTGAGCAGATATGATCGGAACAGGATGTCGGTCCGAAACCTCGGCCTCGCGGCGATCCTGTTCTTCTCAGCCAAGGGGCTCGCCTGGTTGATCGTCCCCGTGCTTCTCTACACGTGGGGCTGCTGACGCACCCAGCAGAAGCACTCAGCACCCAGCACTCAGCACTCAGCACTCAGCACCCAGCACTCAGCACCATGCACCAGCACTGAGCACCTAGCACCCAGCACGTCATTTACCGCCATCCGCCGAAGACGAATCGCGGTTCACCGACATCGCCTTGCAGCGGTCCCGCCGCTCGGCCACAATTGAGCGCAATCGATGGCGTCTAAGCCGGGCTTCCTGGACTACGTCACCGCCGCGTTCAATGCTCGTCCCCTGGGCATGTTCGTAGCGCCGAACTGGGTCGGGCTGGCTGCGTTTGGGCTGCTCGGTGTCTCGAATCCCGGCTTCTGGGTGCTCGGCGCGGGACTCGAACTCGGCTATCTGCTGACGCTGGCGACCAGCTCCCGCTTCCAGCGGGCGATATCCTCCCGTCCGCTCGCCGCGGCACGCACGGAATGGAACGAGCGGATTCAGCGTCTGAGCAGTCGGCTCGACCGGAACGATCGCGAGCGCTTCCAGGCGCTCAGCCAGCGTTGCGCCTCCATCATCGACCTGCAGACGCACGGCGGAAGCGAGACCCCGCAGGGGATCGAGACGCAGACCGACAGTCTTGGCCGTTTGTCGTGGATGTTCTTGCGCCTGCTCGTAGCGCGCAGCACGATCCTCAGCGTGGTTCGCGAAGGGGAGGACGAACAGTTGCTGGCGCAGCGTCGCGCCGCGCTCGAGCGTCAGGCGCGCGATGAGAGCGCCCCGGCGGATCTGCGCCGAAGCCTCTCGGGACAGATAGAAATCCTGCAGCAGCGGATCGACCAGCGCGTCGAGGCGGAGCACAAGCTGGCCTACATCGACGCGGAGCTCGCGCGAATAGAGGAGCAGGTGGAGTTGATCCGCGACCAGGCGGCATTGTCGACGGACCCTGAAATCCTGTCGCGGCGGATCGACGAGATCGCCGCCACGCTCGGCGGCACCGGGCAGTGGATCCGCGATCAGCAGCAGGTCTACGGCGCGATGGAGGATCTGCTGACGGAGCCGCCGCCGCTGACGATCGATGCGCGCGCCAAGGAGACGCAATGAGCGAGCTGCCCGGCTGGGCGAGCGAGATGCGGGATCTGTTCCGCTCCGGATCTGCCGCGCAGTTCCTGATCCACGGCAACGTGTTCGACGTCGTGCCCCACGACGGCCGCATGCTCTCGGTGCCGTCGTACCTCGATGAGGTGATGTTCGGCTCATACGACGTCGTGCTGCGCTACGACCGCAGCCGCGGCGTGCGCGCGACGCGCGGCGGCGAGGACTGGGGCAACTGGCTCGATCAGGCGCTCGGCCGCGAAGGCAACCTGCAGACGCTGCTGCGCGAGCCGGGCTCCGCGCTCGAGTTGATCGACCGCTATCTGTTACGGACCCTGAACCTGAAGGCGCTCACGCGCGCAGCGCGGTCCTCTGCGCCCTCTGCGCCGTCTTCTGCGGCCTCCGCGCCGTCCTCTGCGCCCTCTGCGTCTTCGGGGACGCGCATTGCAGTCATCATCGAGTTCGCTGAGTTCGTCGTGCCGCGCGGCGACGCGCTGCAGCTCGGCGGAGGCTTCGCCGCGAACATCGTCAAGGCGCTCGGCTGGGCGAACGATCCCGCCATCACGCAAGCCAACATCGTGACCGTGCTGATCAGCGAAGGTCTGCGCGATCTCAACGACCTCGTGGTTGACAACCCGCACGCGGCGGCGCTGCACGTGCCGCTGCCGGGAGAGGTCGAGATGAGCGAGTACGTGCATGCGCTCGCGACGAGCCGCTTCCCCGACCTGCCCGCCAAAACGGACGTGCCGTTCGAGACGCTCGGCTCGCGTCTGACAGGTCTGAGCCGCGTTGGCGCCAGCACCGCCCTCGGTCTCGCCTTGCGCAACGGCAAGGCGATCACGTCAGCGTGGCTGTCGCAGATCAAGAAAGACTTGATCGAGCGCGAGTGTCAGGGGCTGCTGGAGTTCATCGAGTCGTCCTTCACGCTCGACAACGTCGCCGGCCACGACGCAGTGAAGGCATGGCTGCGCGAAGACACGCTGCTCTTGAAACGTGGATCGCTGCGCGCGCTGCCGATGGGATATCTCATCGCCGGACGCATCGGCACCGGGAAGACGTTCCTCGTGCAGTGCTGGGCCGGCGAGATCGGCATTCCCTGTGTCGTCCTCAAGAATTTCCGCGATCGCTGGGTCGGCGCCACCGAATCGAACCTCGAGAAAATCTTCGCGGTACTTCGCGCGGTCGGGCAGGTCGTCGTGTTCGTCGACGAGGCCGATCAGGCGGCGGGCAAGCGCGGTGGCGGCGACGAAGACAGCGGCCTCTCCGGACGCGTGTATTCGATGCTCGCCAAGGAGATGTCCGACACACGCAATCGCGGCAAGATCATCTGGGTCTTCGCGACGTCGCGTCCGGATCTGCTGGAGGTCGACCTCAAACGTCAGGGACGTCTCGACGTTCACATTCCGCTCTTCCCGCCGGAGACGCCGCAGGAACGCGAAGCGCTGCTGCTCGCGATTGCGAAGAAGCTGAAGTTCCCGCTGGCCGCCGGGGATCTACCGCCGTTTGCCGATGGACAGGCGCTCGGGGGGAACGAGCTCGAAGGGGTCCTCGTCAGAGCCTTGAGATTGCACGAGTTGAGCGAAGAGCCGCGACAGCCGATTCGTGAGATCCTTGCCGGCGTTCTGAAGGAGGTCCGGCCCAGCCCGCATACGCGGAAGCTCGAATACATGGACCTCGTGGCCGTGAAGGAGTGCACCGACGCACGCTTTCTGCCGGAACGATATCGCTCTCTGACACCAGAGGAGCTCGAAGCACAGATCGACGCATTACGCCGGTTCGTCTAGGGCCGTTCGGCCAACGGCCCCCTACAGGGAGGAGAACGACGCATGTTTGCTCGTATCGGACGCTTGTTTCGCGGCTTCCTCGGCCTGTTCATCAGCGGTATCGAAGAAGCGAATCCAGAAGCGCTCATGGAAGCGGCGCGCACGGAGTTCCGCAGCAAGATGACGCAGTACAACCTCGCGCTGGCGCGCATGGCGGGCGTCGCCGAGCGGCTGAAGGGCCAGGTGAAGGCGAAAGCCGCGCGCGCGCAGGAGCTCGAACGCCGCATTCTCGCCAACCACCGCGCGGGGAACATGGAGCTCGCCGGCACGCTCGCGCGCGAGCTGCAGGAGCTGAAGGCGGACCTCGGTACCGATAACCAGGAGCTGAAGGAGACCGAAGAGGCGTACGACGCCAACCTTCGCCAGGCAAAGCTCGCGCAACGTGAGTTCGAAGACAAGGTGCGGCGCGTCGAGAAGCAGGTCTCGCAGGTGAAGATCAAGGAAGCGCAGGCCGAGGCAGCCGCCGCGCTGTCGAACGTCGCCTTCAAGGTCGGGGACCTCGGCGACACGATGAAAACGGTCGAAGACATCCTCGCCAAGCGCTACGAGGCGTCGGCGGGCAAGGCGCGGGTCGCGCGCGACATGGTCGACATGGACGCGGTTCAGGAGAAAGAGAACGAGCGCAAGGCGCTCGAGCAGGTCGCGCTCGCGGAGTTCCTTGCGAGTCAGGGCATTCAGACCACGCCGGCGGCAGAGAGTCAGCCGCCCGCGACGACCAAGGAGATAGGACCTCAGCAATGAACGACAGTCCGCGTTTCACCGTACTCGGCAAGGCGATCTCGTTCCTGCTCGTCATCGGGCTGGTCGCGCTCGGCGCGTTCATGCTCATGCGCGGCGGAAGCAAGCCCGCTTCCTCCGGTGAGGCGACGGAAGGGGGGGGCGAGGAGCCGTCGCTCAGCGAAGTGAAGGTCGAGGTGCCCCGGCTCTCGCCGCCCGCGGCCTTCAACTACAAAGACAACATCGTCCCCATCGAGATCAGCGAGTACGCCGGCTACGCCGGCCTGATCGCCGCCAACGGCGGGCTCGATCCGACCGAGAACTCGGTCTTCTTCAAGAACCACGGGTTCAAGGTCAAGCTCACGGTCAGCGAAGACGAGAGCTGGTCGGAACTCAACGAGGGGAAGATCGCGGGCTCGGTGACGACAGTCGACGTGCTCGCGGCGTACGGTCGCCAGCTCCATGCCGTGGTGCCCGCACAGATTGGTTTTTCGCGCGGCGCCGACGGTGTCGTCGTGAGCAGCGACGTCAAGCGCGTCAACCAGTTGAAGGGGAAGATCCTCGCCGCCGCGCAGTTCACCGAAGCCGACTTCTTCATCCGCTACCTCGCGCAGGAAGCCGGCCTGCCCATTCAGGCACTCGGCAGTCTCGATGCAGCACCGCATCCCGACCGCCTCAATCTCGTCTACACGGCCGACGGCGAGTCGGCCGGCGCGCTGTTCGCCGCCGAGCTCAAATCGGGAAAGAACCGGCTGTCGGGATGCGTCACCTGGGAGCCGACGGTCTCCGAAGTCGTCGACGGCAGCGGCGGCAAGGCGCACGTGTTGACTACGAACCGCAACCTGCTGATCGTCGCCGACATCATGATCCTGCACCGCGGCTTCGCCGAGCAGAATCCGAAAGTCGTCGAGGGGCTCGTTCAGGGTCTGCTCGAAGGCAACCGTATGGTGCGGGATCATCAAGAACAGTACCTCGACGTCGTCGCCCGCGCCTTCAAGTGGACGCGCGATGATACGAAGGCGGAGCTCGCGAACGTGCACCTCTCGAACCTGCCCGAGAGCCGTGCCTTCTTCTCCGGCGCCATCGATGCCGCGGGCAGCTTCGGCGGGATCTACCAGTCCGCCGTCCTCGCGTACGGAAGCGATCTGATCAAGGATCCACCGGACGCGAGCTACTTCCTGCGCACGCAGGCGCTCGACACGATCGAGAAGGCGGGTCTCTTCAAGGATCAGACGATCGCGATCGCTCCGATTCGTACCGGCGCGACGGGCTCCGTCGAATCGGATCCGCTCCTCAGCAAGGACATCCGGTTTCTCTTCGAACCGAATCTGGCCACGCTCGACATGAGTAACCCCGAGAACGTCCGCAATCTGGAGGCGATCAAGCGCATGCTGCAGGTGAGCCCCGGCTCGACGATGCTGCTGCGCGGGCACGTGGATAACGCACAGGTCTCCGTGTTCCGCCAGAAGGGGGGTGAGGCGTACGTCCGGCAGCAGGCGCTGCGCGCAATGGAGTTGAGCAAGAACCGCGCGGGCGAGATCCGGCGGCTGCTGATCGAGAAGTACGGCGTCGATCCCAAGCGACTCGACATCGTTGGCCGCGGCTGGGAAGAGCCCGCGGGTCCCGACTCGGCGCAGAACCGCCGCGTCGAGGTGCAGTGGTTCACGATTGAGTGAAGAGCGCGTGTTAGTGACCAGTGACGAAGTGACCAGTGACAAGTTGTGGAGGTTACTGAGTTGCTCAATGGTCGAGTGAGCCAGATG
>DATLLF010000222.1:0-15202 GCA_035537955.1 Vicinamibacterales bacterium
AGCGTGATCGCACGGTTCACGATCGCCGGGTCGCTGCCGAACCGCCGCTGCCAGAGTCCCTGCGTGATCACGACGACCGGACGAGCACCGGGCCGATGTTCTTCGGGAAGAAAGCTTCGCCCGACCAGCGGACGCGTTCCCAGAGTTTCGAAGAAGTTCTCGGTGACCTGCGCTCCGAAAAAGACTTCCGGCTCGCCGTCGCCGGTAAAGTCGTACGAATACGGGATCACGGCCGCGAGCGATTCGAACGACTGACTGCGCTCTCTCCAGTCCAGAAAGTTCGCTGGCGCGACATCGTCGCGAGCGCCTTCCGCCGTACGCTGCCACAGTGTCACCACCCGATCGGAGTCTGCGTATGGAAGTGGCCGGAACAGCAGCGTGTCGAGAAGTGTGGCGAGCGCCAGCGTGCTGCCGATACCGATCGCGAGAATGGAAATGGTGGGGATGCTGAACCGAGGTGAGGTCCACAGCATCCGGAGCCCATGCCGCGCGTCGTGCACGACTTCGGCATCCAGAGTGAACTGCCGGCGAATCCACGCCGCATCCGGCAGGGCGCCGGCGGCGCGACGAATCAGGTCCATGCTGGTGCTCCAGTCGGGGGTGCCGCGCGCCCTGAGGGTGGCGTGATGGTGCCGGAACTCCGCTTCCCACTCAGCTCGCCATTCGCGCCGGCCGCCGCGGGGGACAACGACGCTGCTGAGCCTGACGAGCAGGAGGCATATGCGCAGCGCGAGCGGATCTCGACCGGCCATGACGCGTCAGGCGCGAGCCGGCCTCATCCGACGCCCGTCGCGCCCGACCGCCTGCTCGAGCGTCGGATAACGGGCAATCGCGTTCGCAAGCATCCGTTCGCCAGCCCCGGTGATCTGGTAATAGCGGCGTGGCGGCCGTTGTTCCAGTTGCGCGGTCGCGTGCTTCTCCCAGGAGGACCCGAGCAGCGCTTCGCGATCGAGCCGTCGCAGGATCGGGTACACGGTTCCACTCGGAAGCCCCGTGGCGTCCATGATGTCGAACCCGTAATGAAACCCCAGCGCGAGTGCCTTGAGCACGAGCGCCGTCGGGTAGGTCAGGTTCAGCCGCGCCATATGTAAAACTCTACCTATGTAGTATTACGCCTGTCAAGGCGATCTCTGCGCAGAACTCTTGCATAGGCAGTCCGGCATGTACGGGATCCGCAAGATGTGGCCGATTCCACTCACGCTCGCGGTTCTCGCCCTCGGCTGCGAGGCCAGCGAGACCGGAACGCCAGTGCCAACAGCCGCCGCGACCCAAATCGTCTCGCTCGGCGGCACGGCGCTGCGCGATGACGCCCTCGCGTCTGCCCGCGTCTGGCAACCCCCGCCCGTCCCGATCGCTCAGGCCAACCTGCGCGTGAATCCGCTGGCTCCGGGGCGGATCGACGATGCCGCGGAGGTGACGTGCCGGTTCATCGTCCGCGACGTGAGCGGTACGACGCCAAAGTTCTACTGCGAGCTGCCGAGCGGCGACGTGCTGAAGATCAAGTACGGACGTACGAACCCCGAGCTCCACGCCGAAGTGGCCGCGTCCCGTTTGCTGAACGCGCTTGGTTTCCCCGCCGACCAGATGTTCATCGTCGGGCGCGTGCGCTGCGCCGGATGCCCCATGTTTCCTTTCCAGGCGCTGCGCTGCTTCGCCAGGGTCGGCGTTCAGTCCGTGTGTTTTGCCGGAGGCATCGACTACGAACGCGTTGTCGACTTCGATTCGGCCGTGCTCGAACGCAAGCTGCCGGGCCGCGTGCTGGAAGCGTTCGCAAACCAGGGCTGGGCATGGTACGAGCTCGATCGCATCGATCCGCAACGGGGTTCGACGAGGGCCGAAGTCGACGCCTTCCGGCTGCTCGCCGTGTTTCTCGCCCACTGGGACAACAAGTCCGCCAACCAGCGTCTCGTCTGTCCCACGGGGCTCGATCGCGGCGACGGGGGCTGCTCGCAGTCGCTCGCGATCATCCAGGATCTCGGCGCAACATTCGGTCCGCTCAAGCTCGATCTGCACAATTGGCGTCGCGGCCGGATGTGGAAGGACGCAAAGACCTGCACGGTGTCGATGGAACACTTTCCATGGCGCGGCGCGACGTTCACTGAGCGTGGGATTTCTGAAGAAGGACGGCTGCTGCTCCTCGGTCTCCTCGCGCAGCTCTCAGACCAGCAGCTGCGCGATTTGTTCGAAGGATCGCGAATGGCCACCCACGAGCAGTTCGGAGCTGACGGCGGGCGAACTCAGGGATGGGTCGCCGCGTTCAAGGATCACGTTGCGCAGATCAGGGACGCTGGCCCCTGCTCTTCGTGATGGTGCCTGCGTCGACGGTCTCTCCCGTTCTCGAGATCGCCTGGAAGTGCAGCTCGTCGCCCGATGCTTCCATCAGCATGAAGCTGTAATCGGTGTCGAAGCCCCGCGCGGTGAGAGACGACTGGCGGATGTCACCCCGGCGAAGCGATCCCGCGGCGCCAGAGATGAAATACAGGATGCCCCGCTGCGGCACGACACGTTCGTAAAAATGCTCGTGGCCCGCGAGAACGACGTCGGCATCACCGTCGACGAGAACCGGCTCGAGCGAGGCGCGGAGCGTTCGCGCCCCGGCGCCGTATCGTCCGGACGTGTAGATGGGATGGTGGAGATAGACGATCTTCCAGCGACTGCCTGACTCCTTCAGGGCCGTACGGAGCCATTCGAGCTGCTCCGCGTCGAGCGTGCGGCTGTCGAGGGCGAAGAATCTCACGCCCGCTCCCGCAATGGCTTCGACGCTCATTTCCGCTCGGCGGAAGGAGTAATAGCGCCGCCCGCCCATGTTGAATTTGTCGTAGTAGATCGACGCGGGCTCGTCGTGGTTGCCGATGGCGGCGTAGAACTTTACGCCGGCGGACAGCAGCGGATGGTACGGCTCCTCGAATCGCGACACGTAGTCGGCGGGCGTATGGCTGTCGTAGATGTTGTCGCCGAGCATGAGCACGAAGTCGTACGTGAATCGCTGCCGCCAGCTCACCATCTGCGCGGCGACATCGTGCTGCGCCTGGTCACCGCGGCCGGAATCGCCGATGACCGCGAACTTCACGGAGCCGCGCTTGTTCGGCAGCGCGAGCGCGCCGCTCGGCGCCCTGCGCTCGGCAACGACAACGCCACCCGCGCGCGCCACATCCGGCGGCAGCTCGCGACGGCACGCCGGCGCGCCCCAGATCGCGAGCGCGAGAACGACCGCATGAGAGCACCGAAACTTCCGCATTCCCCGTTCAGCCCTCACCACTCAGCACCGAAAATTCACGAAGCACTTCGCACTGTGCACTCAGCACTGGCACCTAGCACCTAGCACTGGCACCTAGCACCTAGCACTCAGCACCGAGCACCTACGGCTTCCACCCCAGCCCCACGAAAAGCACCTGCACCTGTCCGCGCTTCGGCGCGAGCGATACCCGCTCCAGCTGAACGTCGCTGTCGTACCGGGCAGCCACCTCCTGCAACGCGTTCTGCACTTCCGTGTCGAACGTTTCGAGCTTCTCCTTCTCCTGAGTGACGTTCTGTTGTGCGCGCTGCACGTCCTCCACTTCCTTCATGCTCCGCCCCACGCCGCGCGCGGCCGTCGTGGCGCGACCGAGCGTGCCGGTGCTGAACGTCTTTCGGCCGAACAACGCGCCGATCGCCGCGGCTCCCATCGACAGCATCGTCTGCGTCTTCTGCTGAGAGGCCTGCTGCTGCTCCCGCTGAACGGCCTCTTCGGCGCGGCGGACCTTCGTCGCAAGCGTCTCGCGCTTCGCGGCAAATTTCTTCTGTACGGCTTCCTTCTCCTCGTCGCGGGACTCTCGCCGGGCGTCCTGCACTCGGGCGCGAAAGTCGCGCTCCGTTTCGCCCGCTCCAGACGTGAGCTTTGTCTCCTTGTGACGGAGCAACTCGAGGCGCTGGCTCTGCGAGAGCCACTGGGTGAACGACTTCTGCCAGGCGTCGTAATTGCGAGGCTGCTGCGCCGCGGGCGGGACATCCGTGTAGCTGGCGCCGCTGGCCGGCTCGCGCGAGAGTTGCCCGGGCGCCGACTGGACCTCGACCGCCTGCTGCCAGTCGACAGGAACAGGCCCTTCTTCGATTGGCGCGGCGAAAAGCACGTCGCGCGATACGTCGATGCCCAGTTTCGCCTCGCCGAAGCCGATACGCGCGGCGCCGATGACAACGGGGGCATACGTGATGCCACGTTCGCCAGACCCAATCGGCAGAAAATACTGCTCGATGCCCGGCGGCAGCACCGGCCGCGCACCAGCGCGGGTTGACGATGGAGCGGCCGGAGTCTCGAGGGGTACGGGCTGGGATCGCGCGGCGCCGGCTACAGGTCGTGAAGCCGAGCCCATCAACTGCTGGATCTGCGGTCTCGACAGCGGTCCTCTCAAGTACGACATCGTCCAGCGAGTCTGAAAAACGACCGGCTTCGACTCGTGAACGTTGTGCAGCAGGAAGACGCGCTTGTCGAGGCTGGAGAGGATGCGCTCGGCTTCGCTGCGATCCAGCGAGCCGCCCGCCGCTCCTTCCAGCCCGTCGAGCAGGCGTGCCTTGTCACGCTCGGTTTGCAGGCGACCGAGGAACCATGTGCCGGTGTTCGCGAGCCCCTTGTAGTCCAGATCGACCGGGTTCTGCGTTGCGAGCACGACGCCGACACCGAACGCGCGCGCCTGCTTGAGCAGCGTGAGCAGCGGCGCCTTGGAGGGCGGGTTCGATACGGGCGGAAAGTATCCGGCGATCTCGTCCATGTAGAGGATGGCGCGAAGGCTCGAGGTGCCAGTCTGAGTGCGCATCCAGCCAAGCACCTGCGTCAGCAGCAGCGACACGAAGAACATCCGTTCGGAATCGTCCAGGTGCGCGACCGAGAAAATCGACACGCGCGGCTTGCCGGCGCTCGTGCGCAACAGCGATGCCGGATCGAGCGGCTCGCCCTCGAACCACTGCTCGAATCCCGGCGCGGCGAGAATGCCGTTCAACTTCAGCGACAGCGTGAAGCGCTCCTTCTCGGGGAAGAACGACTCGAGATCGAGAATGCCGACCTTGCCGAACGAGGGCTTCTGAACGTGCTGGATGATCGCCGGAAGGTCGAGTGCTCTGCCTTCGGTCCATGCGTTCGTCAGGATCGTGGCAAGCAGCGTGTGCTCACGGCTTCGCGCCTCGGCTTCCACGCCGGCGAGCGCGAGCACGCTCGTCGCTGTGTTGTTTGCGCGATCGGTGAGCAGCTCGCGATCATCCTGAACATTCTGTGGCGGCGCGGCGAATGAACTGAGCACCGAGACCGGCAAACCGGCGCGGCTGCCCGGTGTGTAGATGGCGAAATCCGCGGCGGCCCGCAGCCGTTTGATGCGCTCGCCGTTCTGGCCCCACTCGGCCAGGCCCTCGCTCCACGTCTCCGCCTGCTCGGCGGCGAATGCGTCGGCCGTCTTTCCCGCGCGTTGCGCCTCGTCCTCATCGATCCAGGGGCGGAAGCTCCTCGCGGAAAGATCCGGAAACGTCAGGAGGAGGTTGCCGAGGTCCCCTTTCGGGTCGATCGCAATGACCGGCACGCCATCGATCGCCGCTTCCTCCAGCAGGCCCAGACACAACCCCGTCTTACCGCTGCCGGTCATCCCGACGCACACGGCGTGTGTGACGAGATCGCGCGAGTCGTAGAGCACGGGCGTTTCGGTGGCGCTGTGACTAGCGAGGTCGTACTCGCGACCGAGATAGAAGAGGCCGAGCTTTTCGAAGTCCATACGCTATTGTGATCGAGGCAATGCTGCATGCGGAATGTCCGCCCGCAGCGCTTCGCGGAACGCGGAAAGGTGGACGAAGAGGCGAAAGGGAAACGGGCCGGCGGGAGCGGTTTACGGCTCGTCGCCGCTGGGGCCGTAGATCTGCGGCACGGTCGAGCCCATCGGGCGCAGGTAGGTGCTGATCTGGCCGCGGTGGTGAACGATATCGAAGAGAAAGCTCCACGCCATGGCCGATGCGGAGCGCTGACTGCCGAAGAACTCGAGCGTTCCGTCCCACTTCGCTGACGGCAGCGCTTTCCATCGCCCTTCCATGCCACCGCTCTGTTTCTCGTACGCATCGAGCACTTCCTTCATCATCGCTGGTGTCGGCGCCGGCGCCCATTCAGCTTTCCCGCTCTCGAGCGCCTCGATGATCATCTTCTCTTCGCACACGATCTGCCACGCGATCTCGCGTGCGGTCCGCGACTTCGGATCGGGCCGATAGTCGGAGCCTTCAGGGATCCGCGCAAGCACGTTCCGAGTCGTCTTGGATTCGTTGGTCCAGAAATCGGTGAAGCGGCTCTTTTCGTCCACGCAGTCTCCTTTACTCGATTGCCACCGCTCAGCCGAATTTTAACGCTCGCCGGCCGCGCGCCAACTCGCGAGGACGCCTTGCACGGAGGACGACGCGTCGGCGGTGTCGGGCCCCGTTCGCGCGCCTGCATCGAGCAGCAGGCGGGCGGCCGCGGCGTGGTCGTGGCAGCGGTTGCCGTGAAGCGATCCATGGCAGCACCAGCCGAGTGGTGTCGCATCGTAATTGGCGTCCCGTATCGAGACGAGCTCGGCCGCGGCCGGGTGCCGTAACAGTGCGGCCACAGTCTCCGCTGAACCTTCCCAGGCCGCCAGATGCAGCGGCGTTCCGGAGTCATGACCGGTCACGCGTGGATCGAAGCCCAGGTCCAGCATCAACGCGATCGCACGCGCGTTGCCGTTCCACGCCGCGTCGGCCAGCGTGCGGTGGTCTTCGGCTCGCATCGATCGAACGATCGATGGATGGTCGCGGACAATCGTTCGGGCCGCCGATTCGTCGCCGCTTCGGCACGCGAACAGCAGGCGCTGCAGCGGCGATGCGAACGACACTATCGCGTCGAGTGTTTCCTGCTGCTCGAACTGCGCAGCCACATCGATAGCGGAGAGGCTGTCGCCAATCGTCCAGAAGTAGATGTGATAGCTGCTTGGAGGCTTCTCGCCGTACTCTCCCTGCCCGGTGCGCAGATCGAGCAGACCGCGATCGCGCTCGAGCATCTCCCGCACGCGATCCGTCAAGCCGAGCGCCGCCGCGAGAAAGATGTCCGCCGACGCACCACGCTCCACGAGATACCGGGCCAGCTCGAAGCGTCCGCCCCCGCGCCGCCGATCGAGCATCCATTGCGCCGGCGTGGCACGATGATCGACGTCGCGGGCGTCGATGTCAGCTCCCTTCGACAAGAGCAGATCGACCACCGCGCGCGACTTCGCAAAATGGAGCGGCGCCTGGCCGTCGCCGCCGCGCTCATGAACGCGGGACGGATCCTCGGTGAGCATGCGCGCGAGCAGCTCGGGACGATCGAGCTGTGCCGCCGCGCACGCGTCCGGAACGGCGCCGGCGGCAATCAGCCGGTCGGCCGCCGCGCCCGTCGCGGAGTACAGCGCGTGAAAACCTCCCGCCCACCATTCGCTCCGCCGGTTGGGATCCGCGCCGAAGTCGAGGAGCACATCGACCATGGCGGGATCGTTCGCGAAAGCGACGATCGCTGGTGAGTTGAATCCGAAGACAGGTTCGTTGATGCGCGCGCGCAGTTCCGGATTCTGCTCGAGGAACCGGCGCACTGCCTCCGCGTCGCGGTGCTCGAAGGCGTCGCGTATCTCTTCCTCCGCCCTGCCGTTCTCAGTCACCGTTAAACCTAACCCGCCAGCGCATACGCGCTCTTCAGCCAGCTGCGGACCTCCCGGTCCACTTCGGCCGGAGTCGAGAGTTCGATCTCCAGATGCCACCGGTTTGCCGACGCGCGTTCTCGCTTGCGCACACGGTCACTGGCAATGTCGGATGAGGACTTCACCGTCATGATCAAGCTGGCGCGGCGCGGCGCGATGCCGGCGAACGCCGTCCGGCGATTGAGGTGAATGGATGTCTTCTTCGGGTCCTCGACGACCGGCCCGAACTTACGCGCGGCTGCCAGAATCGCCTGGTAGGTGGCCCTCAGCGTCTCCGGACGATCGGCGAAGTGCTGTGCAACGCTAAAGCCGTTCTTCACTGACACGAGGCCTCCCATCAGTGGCTCGTTCCATTGTGTCCCGTCGCCGCAAGGACGACGCCACGGTTCGGCTGGAGGAATTACGATCTCGAACCCGCGGCGGCGCGGCGCCTTCGACACCGACCAGCAGGTTCGTGTGCCGCATTGCTACTCCGTCGCGAGTGCCTTGACCGGATCGATTCTCGCCACGCGGCGGGCCGGCAGCAGGCTCGCGGCCAGACTGACGATCACGAGCGTCGCGATCACTCCCGCGAACACCGCCGTATCACGAGGGTGGACATGGTACAGGACCGGCTGCAGGAACCCCGACGCGAGCAGCGCGAGCAGCAGACCCAGCACGACGCCGACCCCCAGCTGAACGACGCTGCGCCGCATCACCAGCCCGATCAGCTGCGCCCCCCTGGCGCCGAGCGCGGACCGCACGCCCATCTCGCGCGTGCGCTGCGTGACGGCGAACGACATCACACCGTAGAGTCCGGCGCCGGCGAGCAGCAGCGCGCAGATGCCGAACGACATGAAGAACGTCCCGAACGTCGTGTAGAACCACGTCTGGCGATCGATGACGCGGCGCATCGCGCTGACCTCGTAGATCGCCAGGTCCTGGTCAAGCGACGTGACGGCGGACCGGACCAGCGGCGTCACCGACGCCGCGTCCGCGCGCGTTCGCACGGCGATGCGGACGCCATTCGCCACATCGCTCTGCGCAATGGGGATGTAGTACCCGACCGGACTCGCGCCGTTGTTCCCGATACCCTCCATCAGCAGGTCAGGCACCAGACCGACGATCGTCAGCCATGGCTCCTTGTTGCCGGGACGGATGCGTTTGATCTGGCGACCGACAGGATCCGCGCCAGCGAAATGCACGCGAGCGAAGGACTCATTGATGATCGCGACCGGCTGCCCCACGGCGGTATCGCTGGTCGTGAACTCGCGTCCATTGAGGACCTGCGTCTCGAACGTCTCGAAATAACCCGGCGTCACAATGCCTTCGCGTGCAAGCGGGTAATCGCTGTCTTGCGCGTACGCCTTGCCTTCGATCTGCACCGGGATGCTGCCGTTCCCGGCGGCCGGGAGGCCATCCGACAGCGTCGCCGAGATCACCCCCGGCACCGCCTCGAGCCGCGGCAGCAGCTGTTCGAAGAAACGAATACTCGCGGCCGAGTTGGGATAGGTCGCGCGCGGCAGGTCCACACGTGCGGTCAGCACGTTCTCGATGGCAAACGGCATCGGCACCGTCTTCAACTGGACGACGCTCTTGATCATGAGCCCCGCCGCAATGAGCAGGCCGCACGAAACGGCGAGCTCACCGATGACGAGGATGCTGCTGAAGCGGCCGAGGCGTCCGCTGGTCGACGAGCGGCTGTCGTCCTTCAAAGCCGCGCCGGCGCTGACGCGTGCCGCGTGCAGCGCGGGCAGTCCGCCCGCGAACAGGCTCGAGAGGACGATGAGGCCGAGCACGAACAACATGATGCGGTAGTCGAGCTCGAACGTGATCCAGAAAGGCGGCGGGTTGACCGACAGCGCCTGCGTGAACCAGCGCATGCCGAGCACGCTGAAACCGATGCCGATCAATGCGCCCGCCGATGCGAGCACCGCGACTTCGGTCAAATGCTGTCGAATGATCCGGCCGCGAGCCGCGCCGAGCGCCATGCGAACCGCCACCTCACGCCGGCGCAGCGAGGCGCGCGCGACGAGAAGATTCGAGACGTTGACGCACGCGATCAGCAGAACGCCAATGCCCGCGCCGAGCATCGTATAGAGCAGCGCGTAGATCTCAGGCCCCAGGATCGTCTCGGTGTACCGCATCACACCGGCGCTGGTGCCGCGGTTCGTCTCCGGGAATTCGCGCTCGAGCTGGGCAGCCACGGTGGCGACCTGCGCTGTCGCCTCGTCGACCGACACCTCAGGCTTCAGCAGAGCGATCACCGGAAAGTTCGGCCCGTCGCCTCTCTTCGTCGCCAGCGGATCCACACGCAAAGGAACCCACAGAGACTCGCGGAAGGGGAATGCGAACTTCGGAGGCATTACACCGATGACCGTCAACTGCTGACCGCTGGCACGGATCGTCTTTCCCACGATGTCGGGCGCGCCTTGGTACCGATCACGCCAGAGGTCGTGCCCGAGCAACACGACCGGGGCCGCTCCCGGCTGATCGTCTCCCTCCCGGAACCCGCGTCCGAGAATCGGGTCGACGCCGAGCGCTTTGAACGCGCCGAGCGTCAGCTGACCGCCCTGGAAGCGCTCAGGACGGCCTTCTTCCATGGACAGGTTATAAGGCGCGGCCGCATACGCACCCATGGACTCGAAAGACGTCTGCCGCGCCTCATGAACGGAAAGGTCTTGCACTGAAAACGGCATGCGCGGCTGCCCCTGTGAAGGGTTCGACGAGAAGACCGACACGATCCTGTCAGCGTTCGGAAACGGCAGTCCTTTGAACATGCCGCCGTTGACGACGCAGAAAACCGTGGTACTGAGGCCGATCCCCACACCGAGGGTGAGAATGGCGACGAGAGAAAGGGTCGGATACCTGATCAGCATCCGCACGCCAGACGTCAGGTCGCTGAAGAGTCGGTCCATGGCTTACCAGACGGAATCGCGAGGGTGGCGGTTCGGCTAATGCGCCGCCGGCTTGAGTATCTTCTTGAACCGCAGGCTTGTCACCTCGTACCCGAGGCGCTCGTAGAAGGCATGCGCGTCGGCTAGCCGGCGGTTGCTCGTGACTTCGATCAGGGCACAGCCGCGATCCGCAACGACTCGTTCCGCCGCTTCGACCAGGGCGCGTCCGATTCCCTGCCCACGCAAGCGCTCGCTGACAACCAGCGCGGTGAGTCGGCCGACACAGGTCGGTCGATGGAGCACCGGTGTGATGTGGACCGTGGCCAGGCCAGCGACGCTGCCTTCCCGCTCGGCGACGAGCACCACTTCCCCGGCAGCGATCAACGCATCAAGACGATGAGCGAGGTCACTGGCCGATGTGGGAAAGCCGAGCTCTGCGACCAACGCGGCCAGCGCGTCAACGTCTGCTACGGTGGCGTCGCGAATCTGGATCAACCGGCAGCCCGCGTCCACAACTGGACGGGTACCGAGAGCAGCGGATACTTGCGACGCAGAGCAATCACGCGACCGGCGTACTCCTGCTTCGGAAACTCGCCCGTCAGAAGCCTGCGCTTCAGCACCTTGATCTCGTACTTGTACAGGTCGCGGAGTGCGTCCCTCAGGAACTTCGGCGGAGTATCGACGCCGGGCGCCAGTCCGTGGACGGCTAATTCGTCGAGAACTTCGGGAGTATAGGCATACGCCACACGAGCATCCTAGTCCCCCGCCCCGTCTGTTACTATTTCGCGCATATGAGAAACACCTTCATCGCGGTGCTCGCGGGGCTTGCTGTCGCCGCGTCGCCAGTCATCACCTCTGAAAAGATCGATCCGGAAGTCAACGCCAAGATACGCGCGGAGGCGGAAAACAACTCGCAGATCATGCGGACCATGCACTACCTGACGGATGTGTATGGACCGCGGCTGACCGGCTCGCCGAACTTCAAAGCCGCAGCCGATTACGCCGTGAAGCAGATGACCGAATGGGGGTTCAAGAACGGTCATCTCGAGGAATGGAACTTCGTCAACGCCGACGGCACGGCGCGTCCCGGATGGCTGAACGAACGATTCTCCGGCTTCATTCTCTCGCCCGTAAAGGACAGCCTGGTCGGCGAGGTCCTCGCATGGACGCCGTCCACCAAGGGGACGGTCACGGCTGAAGCCGTGAATCTGGTGCCGCCGACCCGCCCCACGCAGGCAGAGCTCGATGCGTGGATCAAGGAGGTCACCGCGAAGATCAAAGGGAAGATCGTCCTCGTTGGCGCGCCGACCGTCGTCGAAGTCAACCTCACGCCTCCGGCGCTGCGACGCAATGACGATGACCTGCGGCGGCAGATGGATCCGAACGCACCGGCCGGCGACGGTCGTGGCGGGCGCGGAGGCCCCGGCGGACGCGGGGCTGGCGGGCGTGGCGGTGAGCCACCGGATCCGACAAAACTCACACCGCAGCAAGTGAACACTGCGGTCAACGCACTGATGCTGAGCGCGGGCGTCGCCGTGCGCCTCAACGACGCCGGCCGCGATCACGGACAGATCCGCGCCTTCCAGAACAACACGTACGATCCGGCGAAGGCACCTCCGACGGTCGTGCTGCGTAACGAAGACTACGGCCGCATCGCGCGCATTCTCGCCGACGGCACTCCCGTCCGTCTCGAGTTCACCATCGTCAACCAGACCTGGCCGAAAGCGCAGGGCTACAACGTCGTCGCCGAAATCCCAGGGACCGACAAGGCGGACGAGATCGTCATGCTCGGCGGTCACCTCGATTCGTGGCATTCCGCGACGGGCGCGACAGACAACGCGATCGGCTGCGCCGTGATGATGGAAGCCGCACGCATTCTCCAGGCGATCGGCGTGAAGCCGCGCCGCACGATCCGCGTTGCGCTGTGGGGCGGCGAAGAGCAGGGCCTCCTCGGATCGAAGGCATACGTGCAGCAGCACTTCGGCACCGCTGAGAATCCGAAGCCGGAGTTCTCGAAGTTCAACGGCTACTTCAACGTCGACTCCGGCACCGGTCGCATCCGATCGGCGAGCGTGTTCGGTCCACCCGAAGCGGCAACCGCGTTGCGCGAAATCTTCGCGCCGTTCGAGGACCTCGGCATGATGGGCGCGCTGCCGACGACGAGCCGCCGCTCGGGCGGAACCGACAGCACGTCATTCAACGAAGCGGGTCTGCCTGGCATCGGCCTCAGTCAGGATCCGATCGAGTACCAGACGTACACATGGCACACGAACCTGGACACGTACGAGCGCATCATTCCTGATGACGTGAAAAAGTCAGCGACGTCGATCGCCTCGGCGCTGTATCACCTGGCAATGCGCGACGAGATGCTGCCGCGCTTCTCCAAGGAGACGATGCCCGCGCCGCCACCGCCGCCGGGGCAGGGCGGACGGGGTGGAAATCAATAGCCGGCGGCGGTCAAAAATTCTCACCAAGGAGAACACAAAGGGCACAGAGAGGATTTCTGTTTTAAAAACAAAAGAATTTCTCTGTGCCCTTGTGATCTCTGTGGCGAGGTATCGGGACACTAGCGCGAACGAGCGCCCACGCAGCTCATGTCGAGTTCTTTGGTGCTTCCTGCCGCGATGAACTTCGCAATCAGCCGTGAGGCGCAGTCCGGGTTGGCGAGCGAGTGCCCCTGGTTCGGAAAGATCACGTGCGCGGCGTTCGGCAACTCTCGCGCGATGCGCTCGCCTTCGGCAGCGGGTGTGGCGACGTCTGCTTCGCCCGAGATGATCAACACCGGCACCTTCGTCTTCACCGGCTGCTGGAAGTCGGCGTCGATCCCTTCTCCGCGCGGCCAGATTCTGCAGGCTGCCTGCTGCTGACGCACGCGATAGTCCCCGAGGAACGTACCCGCAGTCTCCCGCTGAACGTCCTCCTCACTGATGAACTGCACGTCTTCGGCGCACGTGGACGAGAGGAAGAATCCGTGGGACAGCGCGCGGTCGAACCCGATCACCTGGCGCAGCTCCGCCTGGGCGAAGTCGTCGAAACTGTTTTCTGCTGCGGCGTGAATGCGGGCAGGCAACTCCGGCGCCCGATCCAGGTTGTAGAGCATGTGTCTGAGGCCGTCCGCGTACACGCCACGCGAGATCCGGACGCGCTCTTCGCGGCCCGTGCGCGGATGTCGAACCGTGGCCTCGACGGGTCCGCTGTCGAAACGCCGCTTCGCCCGCTCCCAGTCGGCCGCGAGATCCGGGTACGACGCCTTACAGCCAGTGTCCCGCGCGCACCACTCGATCAGCCACTGCACACCCGCGTCGAGCGCACGCGAAAACGAGAGCGGCATCTCGCCGTCCATCGGGTGAGCACCGTGCATGACCACGGTGCGGACGCTCGCGGCATGGCGGCGCATATAGATCTGCTCCTGACGCGTGCCGCCGGACGCGCCGTAGAGGTTGATGCGTTCGTACCCAAGTGCCTGTCGCACCTCGTCGATGTCGTCCATTGCGATCGGCTGCGTGTAATAGCGGACGTCTGCCTGCTGCCGGCGAAGGCAGGAACGGACGTAGTCCTCCGAGAGGAACTCGGCGAAGTAGCGCTGCAGGGGAGCGTCATCGGGCGGCAGGCCACAGCGAAGCGCACCCGACCGTCCGGTTCCGCGGACGTCAATGAATACGAGATCGCGTGATTCATTGACCGCACTCAGCAGCCGCGCCATGAACGCGGCGGCATCGGTCGCCGCGCCTCCGGGGCCGCCGTCGAAGTAGAACACCGGATCCGCGTGCCGCTCGCCGCCACGCGCGGGTAGAACGACGATGTTGAGGGGGATGCGGCGGCCTGATTTCGCCGCGCGGTTCTCCCAGACTTCGTAGGTGCCGCAACGCGCGCTGCCGGGTGCCCCCACGCTGCAATCGCGCAGTTCGATCTTTGAGAGAGGGAGGGCCTGCGTTGATCCGCCCGTGCAGGCGGCCAGGAAAAGGGCAAGGATCACGAACGATCGGCGCATCGCGAGGATGTTACCGCGCGGCGGCGGGGTGGGACGGAACGCGTGACAAACGTAGGGGCGGTTCGCGAACCGCCCTGACATGTGACACGCAAAGTGCGCCGTGTAAATGTCAGGGCCGTCTCGAACGCCCCCTACAACGTTACCTGTTCACGGCAGTCGACGTGCCCGCGGCGCCACCGCGCGTCGGCCCGTAGATGGCGTTGAACAGGAACTTGAACGTGCCGTGCGGCTGCGCGCGGAAGGTGATCTCGGGGCCGAAGACGTACGCCTTGCCCTGACCCACATTCGCCTCGAACGCCGTCGTACCGCCTTCGAGATAGTTCTGCCCCCAGGCCCAGCCGCTGCGCAGCGGGGCGGCCGAGTCGAACCACATCACCGGACGAACGCCGAGCGCCGACGCATTCGGCTGCAGGCGGAATACCGGACTGTTGTTGAAGAACACGTCGATGTGATCCTCTGCGCCGGCTGCCGAGGGCGCGCCCGGATCCACCGCCACGCTCAGCACTGACCCCGGCACGTAGAACTTGTCGCTGCTCAGCGCGCGCTCGGGCTGCCCGGGCTGGCGCTCGACCATGTAGTCGCTGACGGGAAGGTTGAGCGTGGCCGATATCGCTTCGGCGGCGGAACCTGCCGCGACAACGACGCCACCC